>NZ_QUGP01000006.1:0-248467 GCF_003479125.1 Eubacterium sp. AF19-12LB
GATGGTTAATTAATAGACGTGCAATAGTTATAGGTTGTTGGGAGTCCGAAAGTATAACCCTAATAAATATCAAATTTTTTGCAAACTATTAACAGTTCAATAGGATACATATTTATTTTAAATTCCATATATTTTTTTTGACATAATTCTATCTCTTTTAATTCTACATCCTGCAAAAAATACGGAATCTGAGAGAGAGTAAGTTCTTTAGAGGCTCCGTCCTTAGGACATTCAACTGCATGCTCAATTTTCACTTTATAACACTCTGCAAAATGGTATGTGATATTCTTTTCATCATCCTCAAATACTACTTTTACTTCATCTCCAAAGTAATTACAATCTAACGCTTTAACTCTTGCATCCCAATAATAGCTATCTTCGATTTTCTTTAATAATTCTTGTATCATCGTGCTCTCCTAATTTTTATACGGTATATGTCCATCAGGACTTTTTCTATCTACAATATTTCCCAAACTATCTAACAAATTTCCATCATTATCATACACATGAACGTGTGGATATTGTGTCACTTTATCTGGTGGGTCAATTCTAATACGTATTTTCCCTGCTTCATCCTTTATATGAACAAAACCATTATGCTCTGCATATTTCCAATTATCTGGAATAGCGTCAATAATTTCTTGTTTCGTCATATTTGGTATATTGTTTGTATCAAGATTCTTTGCAATATTACCAGCTGTACTACCACTCTCACTTAAACCACCCTCAACAACCTTCTTTACCTCATCAAAGCTTTTTCCTTCCTTAAACATTTCCAGTGCATCATCACCATAACTGTTTATAAGGCTTACTGCTTTTTTAGCTTCTGTCGGTTCCAGATTGTCAATTATTCTTGCAAGGTCATCTCCATACTTTTCTGCAAGCTTTAGTCCGTCTTCTCCAAATTCCTGCAGTATGCTTGCTACCTTTTCACCATATTTTTTGCTGATCAACTCCCATGCATCAATGAAATTCCAGTAATCCGGGCTTCCTCCTCCGGGAATATATCCTGTTCCGTGACTTCCTGAACCGCTTCCGGTTCCTCCACTTCCGTGGTTTCCTGAGCCGCCTCCCGGTATTTCACCTGTTCCATGACTTCCTGAGCCACTTCCGGTTCCTCCACTTCCGTGGTTTCCTGAGCCGCCTGTTCCCGGGCTGTCATCCCATGATACTCCTCCATATTCTTCCGTAAAGAAGTTTTTAACATATTTACTGTCTACGCCCATTTCCACAAGCGTGTCCCCTATCTTCCTTACGACTTTCTTTCCTAAAGTTCCCGCCACCTTCGTTATTACACCAAACGTCACGTTGAAGTACAGATTCGTCATCATTTCTTCTCCATACCGTTCTTCTCCGGTGCTGCAATACATAAACAGCGTAAACATACTGTCAATGTATGCATAAACGGCAACTCCCAGAAACACAAGTGCAACTGTCAGCAACACTGGATTTGCAAGGCCTAAAATAATCATATCTATTGCAGCAATAAGATCATATGCAGCGATTATTACATTTATTGTACCCACAATTATGTTTATTGCCGTACTGCCACCGCACATACTTCCACTTATCATGTAGGCTCCTTCGCCTGTACTTGTGTCAAGTGCAATATATGCCGTGCCTTTCCATCCATAGTAACACATTTCTTCCCTTGGTACTATGATTGTACGCCCTGCTTTGACTGCATTTTTCATCTCACTTAATGTCTTGTCATCTGCTTTTATTTTTTCAAACTCATCTGAATCTTGCGAATCTATCTTCACAAGCTCCATGCCTCTTGAAAGCGCCACCTTAAATACTTCCATTGTGGATACGGCAAATACTCCAACCGTTTCCTCAAGGACAAAGCTTTCAAGATATGAACCTACAAATCCACTATAGAGCATGAAATCCTTTACCGGATTATAGTCCACCTTGTTTTCTTTATCACCGTCGCTGTCTTTTCCATTTTTCTGATCATTGTTTACTTCAGAAGTTCTGATTTTATCTCCATTATCTGCAACTCCATATGTATCCGTGTCTATATCAACAAACACTGTACCTTCAGATATTCCGATTGGTGCACCAAATATGCTTGTGACCTTTGGTTTGTATCCAAAGATTCCCTCACTTATCTGTCTCCATGTTGTAACATTTAATATTCCCTCAAGCATACTGTCTGCCATATCAAGCTGTGCAAAGTATGTTGTGCCAATTCCTGAAAGTGTTTCCCCCATTGCCCTGTCATTGCTTTCTTTTCCTGATTCAAGTTTTTCCTTTAAACTGAGCAGTTCGGTCTTTGCATCGCTTAAATCAGCTTCGCTTATTTTTCCATAATCAAATGAAACCGCATAACTTCCACCTGCAACAAGAGGATTGTCAACTGATACTGTTTCACATCCTGTTTCATATATATCTATTCCAAATATTGTATATGTTCCGGGACGTACTGCATTCCCCTTTGCAACACATTCTCCGTCTGCCATTATGCATGGAATAACCTTAATGAGATATGCAGGTGTGCTATATATATCGCCATACTTTTCTATTATCTTTTCGTCTTCATCTGTTTCCGGAATATATTCAATCCAGACATTTGTTCCGTATAATGATGCTGCTTCAAATGTTACTTCTTTATCCGAATCTCCAATTGCGTATGTACCGTAAAACGGTGTTGTAAGTTTAAATGTTATCTTTGCCTTCGCCTTTTCAGGTGCCCTGTCAAATACGGCATTTTCCTTTATTACTTCATATGGAAGTACGGACGGAAGTAAGCTAAGAGTGTCTTCCTTTATTTTTCTTTTGCTAAGAATTGTGTCAGTTTCAATACTTTCTTCATTTGCGTATTCAGTTATCCTATCCTGAATGCTTTCAAGATTTTCACTAAACCCTGTCGCGTTTTCATTTTTTAATTCTTCACTAAGTTTTTTTATTTCCTCATTAAAATCACTGTCATAGTTTAACTTTTCCTGCTTTTCGTATTTTTTATATGAGGCATCCATTGGAATCCATTCTTTTGCACCGGCTACTTTTCCACTTCCCCTGTAACTGTCATATGGAATGTACGCTTCTACCCATACATGTTCAATTCTTACGGCTGTTATCTTTCCATCAGTCTTTACTACCGTTGTCGGAATCCCAAGCATAGATAAAATATCAACTGCGCCCTGTTCATTGTCTGCACCCGTAAGATTAATTGCCTCTTTTATTTCAATCTGTACTGTTCCTACTACATATCTCGCTTCAAATCCTCTGTATTTCAACATTGCTATTAGAAGCGATGCCGTATCATAATCATTTCCCACCTTACATGTAAATGTACCTGTAGCACCATATCTTAAACCGTAATAAGGCTTAAAATCTACTGTATCTTTTACATATTTATATATTTCATAAGGAGTATTTAGCGTATCGGCTATCTTTTTAGCCTCATCACTTAAAATTAATGCTTCATCCTGTGTGCTCTCTCCATCACACTCTCCGTTTTCTATTTTCTTTAACAAAGATGTCGTGTACAAACTGCTATCCGGTGTCTGTTTTCCTACACTTTCACTTACATCATAACTTTTAGAGGTCTGATGTGGTTTATCGGGCACTTTTGTTTCTATGTCTTCATTTTCCGTTATCTTTCTGACTTCATCCGTAAGATTAGCGTATTCATTATCTAGTTCTTTGTTGCTTACATCTTTTTTGTCACAAAGTTTTATCACTCTGTTTATGTCATTTTCTGTATCTGCAAAGTCTTTGCTAACTTCTTTTCTGCTTTCTTCTACTCTCTTTAATACTGTTTTAAGATTTTCTTCTTTAGCATATTTTTGTGCCTTGTTCATTTCATCTGTAACAGATTTTTTAAGTTCCGACACATATTCAAGAATATTTTTAAGACTTTCTGCGGTTTCTTTTTTTGATTTTACTTTATTTACACTTTCAGACATATATGTTTTTAACTTCTCAGCATTTTTTGCAGATTGTGTTTTAACTTCTGCTTCACTTAACTGATACGCTTCATTTATGTCTGAACTTTTAGTGGTATTCTGCTTTATTCCCGGCACATACATTGACACTGTCACCATTGCCACTATCAGAATAAAACTTAAAACCCTGTTAAATTTTTTCTCTTTATACATTTTTTAACCCCTATTGTTCTTCTTTTTCCTTTTTTCCTGCCATAAATATAATGACTATAATTGAAATGAACTGAATAATCATCAATGCTGCAATTGTTTTTCTTGTTTCAAAATCACCGGTTTTTACGGGTGAGCCTGATTTTATTTCTTTGTTGTTTTGATTATTTTCATCCACGTTGTATGTTTTTATGCCATCACTATTTTTCTTAATGCTGTCATTCTTACCATACTCTTTTTTATGTTTACCACTTATATTGGCATTCTTCTCATGCTTTTCCTTTGTTGTGGCAGAATTCTTTTCTGACTTTTCCGACCTGCCTTTAACATTTGAATTTCCATCTTTTTTCACGACTTTTTGTGTTGTAATTTCATTGCCCGGTTTTTCACCGCTATTATCTTTTGTTACGGATTCACTAATACTGTTGTCGTGATTTTCCATATTTTTCTTTTTCGCAAATACTGCTTTTACCGTTACATCATTACCCGGCATTGTAAACATTGTAGATTTATCATACCTGTCGGAGAATGCTCCATAGTCACACTCCCATCCTGCAAATATATATCCATCGTCTGCTTTTGCCTTAAGGCTTATGGTTTGTCCTTCCTTATAAGTTTCCATAAACTTTGAAACAACACTTCCACCGTCGCTACACTGAATTTTAAAATTATAAGCATGGTCTGTAAGTTTAAATCCTGCCTCATCCATCAGAATTACTTCATCATCTGTCACAAACTGATATATGATTAAGAAATTTCCTTCTCCAAGTAATGAAGTGTCTGTATCTATGGTTTCAGTAATTTTCTCTCCCTGTCCGATTTTCGTTTCCTTATTTTCCAATTCAGTTACATTTTTGTTCTTTATGTTTATTGCACTTATTTTTAAAATGCCGTTTTCCTTTTCCTGTCCTTTATTTTCGATTACATAAGAAATTTTTGCAGTATCTCCTGTTTCCATATCCGTGTTGTCCACACTTACATTTCCCTTAATGGCTTTGCCCTGCTTCTCACTTTCCTTTGGAAGAATGTTTTTGGCATATGTTGCCTTTTTATCCACTGTTTCTTCTGTACTCTGTTTTGTCTCGGGCTCCGTTTCAACGATTTCAGTTGTAATTTTTCGTTTTATGGTTAAAGGATCAAGTTTAAGCTCAACCTTTTCATCATTTTCATTTGTATATGAAAGTGTTATCTCATCCATGAGATTAATTATTTCGTCATCCGCAATTCCTGTTACGGGTACTTTCATCTCCATGTTGTTATCCTGACCCACGCTTATGTAGCCCGTCTTAAATAAGAGTGTATTTGTACCATCATCATTTTTTATTATTTCATCAGGGGCATTGCTGAATTCAATATCATCAGGATTTATGTCTTTATTTAATTTCATCTTAAGTTCTATGTTTTTACCCGCAACCATGAATATGTCGTTTGCAAGTTTTGCCACGCATTCAGTTATTTCATCATTTGTCGGTGCGGTTAGTGCCACACCGTCTGAGATGTCGGCTATGTACTGCATTGTCTTTTTTGCCTCCGCTCTGCTGCTTTCTGATGCATTAGATTCAAGAAAGACTGAATATATTGTTATGTTCTGTTCCGTGATTTGTTTAACATTAAGTGTTCCTGAATCTGCTGAACGTTCTCCATCTGAAAACAGATATATTACCTTGTCTCTGTTTTCGGAATTTTTAAAATCATTTATCGAATTATTTATTGAACTGTATATAGGTGTTCCGCCCCAATAATTTATGTTTTTGTTAACATTATCCAGAACCTGATTCAAACTTTTCTTATCACTTATAAACTTGCATGCCGGATTATTTAAGTTAATGTACCTTATTAACACTCTGTCTTCCGGTTGAATATAGTTAGTTATTATTCTTGCCCCTTCTACCGCATTTTTCCAATCTTTATCACCCATACTCGCGGAATTATCCAATATGATAACAATGTCCATCGGTCTTCTTTTTATTGTTTCCGAAAGACCAATTCCCTGCATGTTAAACTTCACGTTTACATGTGTGTCGTCATCATTTATTTCATCTTTGTCAGCCTCGTATTTTATGTCAATTCTGTTTTCATTTTCTTCATCAAAAACTTTTATCAGCGCTCTGTCGGTTTTAATAACCGTATTTTTATTCTTATACCTTACTGTTACTGTATATAAATCATCCGTGTCTGCCTGTGACATGAATGAAAAATCATTGCATTCAATGTATTTTGTATTTGCGTCTGCATCAATGTTACGATTGTCTTCATAAACATTTTCGCCATTCTGATTTTCAACATTTATGTTTATGTCTATGTCCGTATCTGTATTTGTTCCCATTTCTGCCTTTAACTTAAACTTAATTTCTTTTTTCGTATTTACGGAAACAGCCTTTGGTGAATAATTAAGAACTGATTTAAATATTTTAATTCCTTCACTGATTTCTACCTGTTTTCTTTTTATTGCCAAAACCTGTCCGCTTTCTTTATCCGTAACCATTGTAACAATGTAATATTCACCCGGTTCCATGTTTTTCGTATTAATTACATATCCATCGTCAGTTTCTGTTCCTTTTACATAAGCTGTGCTTTCGTTTCCCATACACACAGACACTTCATGTTTTTCATCATTTATCCCAATTATTTCCGGAACAACTTTTATATCTGTGTATGCGGTTATGTTTTCATCTGAATTTATTACTATACCTGTTATTTGGGGACCCGATATAACTGATTCATCCCTGACAAATGTAAGATATTCATCTATTGCGTAAACAAACATTGCTGTTAAACATTCATCTTGATTAAGACTTCCATCCTGTTTTATTTCTTTTCCTACTTTTTCAATCCTCTGTAATGTTCTATTTGCATCAATCTCTGTCAGCGCAATTGTAATCATTAATAAATTCATTAATGATTCTTCATCATTTCCGATTATTTCATTTTCCTTTGAAACAAGATACTCATTTGCTCTGTTAAGGGCAAGCTTTTCACTTTCTTTTCCACCATTTTCGCTGATGTATTTTTTTAATATAAAAGCTGCATATGCAGTTATGTATACTCCACCATCTTTTTTGCCGGTGTATGAAAAACTACCATCTTCTTTCTGGTTTGACAAAACAAATAAAACAGCCTTTTCCATTGACTTTTTATTCATCAATTCGCTGCTTAGCATTGCTTCAAGTGCAAGAAGTGTATCAAATATGTCACCTTTGTATTCATCGCTTACACTGAAACTTCCGTCATTGTTTTGCATTTTAATTATTTCTTTTATTTTATCTTCTGTTGTTATTTCATTAATGGAATTTTTTCTATATAGATCGTCATTGTTATTTTCATACGCCGTATCAAGATATTTTACGGCTTTCTCTCTGACATCCCCTGAAAGATTTTGTTTTCCTGTATATTTTAATACTTCTGCTGTATTATATATACCTAAACTCTTCCCCCATGAGCCATCCTCATTCTGACTGTCTTCAATCCATTTCACTGCCTCTTTCTTTAGTGCAATTACATTTTCGTTGGAATAAACATCTTTTGTAAAGTACAGTAATGTAGCCTCCAACAACATTACACAAGCAAGCAGACAGGAAATCCCCTTTAGTAACCTGCTTTTCATTGTAAAACCTCCCATATTTAATTTATCTTACGTTTTGAAACGTTTTTAACAGCTCTCACTTTATCAGTTTAGTGAGTGAAAGTCAATAGTTTCGTCGCATTTTGTTGAGTTTTTTATAAGTTTTATACTTTATTTTTTCAAATAAAAAGCCATTACCAAGAACATTTTGTGCTAATCATCCTTAATAATGGCTTTACTTAATTATTTGTTTTTATACTTTTTAACAGCAGAATATTTTCCATAAATTTTATTTCCGGCAACTATTTTGTACGCTCTTACCTTAACATAAATAATTTTATTTCTATATTTGCGTCTAATATATTTATTTTTATTTTTTCTTATTGTCTTTACAACTTTAAATTTGCCTTTCTTTCTAACTTTTACAGAAACCTGATATCCGTTTGCACCACTTACTTTTTTCCAACTTAGGCGAATCTTCTTAAGGCTTTTCTTCTTTACTTTAAGTTTTTTAACTTTACCAGGTGCCTGATATTTTTCATCATTACCCAATCCACCTATACTAAAACCTTCTTTATTCGCAGTTGTTGTCACATCTGAATGCTTATTTTCTTTTGTAGACTGATTTTCTTTAATTTCGTCTTTTGTTGTAACTTGTACCTGCTCTGTGGTAGATTCATTCAACTTGTCAGTTGTTGTTTGTTCTTTACTTACTGTCTCTTCCTGTTTTTTAGTTGTTGTCTCTTCTTTTGTTGTAGTTTCACTCTGTTTTTCTGTAGTTGTTTCTACTTTACTTGTTGTCTCTTCCTTTGTTGTAGTTTCACTCTGTTTTTCTGTAGTTGTTTCTATTATTGATGACTCATTATAAGTTCCTGTTTTATTCGGATTCATTATAATTACTGTGGCTGTTCCATCATCTGCTGTTATTTCAACTACATTGTATTTGTATGTAATGTAATCCACTGCAGGATTTATAAACAATCCTGTTCCTTCTGTTCTTGTAACTTTTTGCCCGTTAATTGTCGCTATAAAGTTTGCTGCTGATATTCCGCCTACTGCCATATAAAGCTCGCCAAATCCTGTATTCTGGAACTGGCATACATTTATTGTTCCGTTTACTACTGCATATTTACATCCTGATAAGCTCTGGTCAAATTCATTATTTTTGTTATTTCCTATGTCAATGTAATTTAATGATGCATATTTTGAATCATCAGTCGCAGGCTTTGTTGTTGTTTCTTGTTTTGTTGTAACCTCATGTTTCTGTGTTGTTGTCTCTGGCTTAACTGTAGTTGCTTCAGGCTTTGTTGTCTCCTGTGGCTTCTGTGTTGTTGCCTCCGGTTTTGCTGTAGTTGCTTCAGGCTTTGTTATTTCCTGTGAATCATCTTTATTTGGATTTTCTCCATCTCCGCTCTTTCCACCTGCATAAACTGAATTTGCCGGTACATCAACATATGTCTTATCTGAGAAATATGTTCTTTGTGTCTTATCTGTGTGATTTTCTACAACGTAAGTCTTAACTCCATTTTTCTCTAATACAACTGAAAATGGAGTACTTCCTGTTATATCAAAATTCTGGTTTCCATATTCTTTCAAACTTGTAATGTAAGCTAATGTATGTGCTCTTGATTCACCATTTTCAACTTTTCCGCTATCACTTAAATCAACTTTTGCAAGTGCTGCATCCGGGTCATAGTATGCATAGTATTCAGCAACCACGTCCTGATTTGTCTTAGGATCAGTAAGCATATCTTTTTTTCCGTAATTTGTACAAATCTGTTCCTTATTGTTCACAAAATTACTCCACTGCTTACTGTTTTCTCCTATGCTGTCAACTACATTCTTTACCTTGTCTTTGTATTTTCCCATATAAAGTGTTGCCCCTGATATTGGAAGCATTGTAATTGTAGTAACTTCTATTGGATTTTCTGTCCACCATGCTGTATGATCATATCTTCCGCCAAACAATCTTGTTACTGTCTGGATATTATAATTATTACTATCTTTATATTCTTTAGTAAAAATCTCATTATGTACATCATAGTAATAGTCTTCAATTGCTGCTATTTCTGTTGTGTACATGTAGATTCCAAGGTCTCTGATTCTTTCATCGCCAACAGCTTCTCCCCAAAGAATAAGTGAAGACCATGCATTTACTGACTCTGATGATGATTCCTGGTTGTTACCACCTGAAAGTCCACCTTTTTTGTCCACCATTTGACCATTTTCATCAAATTCATAGTTTGCAACTCCTGATGCCCATGAATGACCTTCGTATATATCAAAATTTCTTAAAAACGGATATCTTGTCTCGCTGTTTTTGTTATAGCTGCTACCATCTCTATTTGCATTTGCTATATCGCCTATCATTTCATAAACCATTCCGCCCCACTCTTTTGCCCACTGTGGGTCTTTCATTGCAACTGCCGCAGCTGCCTTTATCCAGTATCCGTAATGGAAATGATGGTCATTTACCTGCTTATCTGAATCATATGATGTAGGATAGCCAATAAGTGTTCCATACTCTTTATCATAATAAAAATAATCATCTACATGCTGACCGTCTATATATGCCCGATGTGGGTCAAACCAAAATTCCAGATAATCTTCAACACCTTCAACCATGTCATTTGTCATAGTCTTCATGTCGTTATCTTTAAACTGGTCTGCAAGCCATATTGCATCTGATAATGTGTTAAGATTTTTTCCTACCCAGTATGTATCATATCCGCCATACTGACCTTCTAAGAAACAAATCCACTTTGGATCATCTTTTGATTTTCTATAAGAGTATAAATACCCTAACTGATCCTTTATTTTTCCTACTGTATCTTCATCTTTTGTTACAGGAAGTGATGATAAAATTCCATTATACTGCATTGTTGTAGAATAGCTTGTTCCAACAACTGTTTTCATTGTCCCTCTTATTGTGTCGTATGTATATCCTGTAAATTTACTGTTTGCATATCTCCACTGATGAGGATATAAAGCAATAATTGTGTCTCCACCGTTTGCTCCTGTTTCCATGTTCTTTGTAACCACGTTATATTTTGTAACTACCTTTGAAGAATTACTAAGATATTTCCACTCAACCTTTGTATCTGTAATAAAGTTAAATGCATATTTTTTGTATAATTCAAATGCATTGTCACTTCCGTCAGGTAATATTGCAACTGACATGTAGTTTTTTCCTGCCGGCATTTTTGCAGTGAGTTTTCCACCCGCATTAACCCATGTTGTACCACTTGGTGCACTGATTAAGTAGTAATGTGTCTTTCCGTCTTTCTTGTTCTTAAGACTTACCCCTAAAATATTTGAAGATGTTGAATTTTTATATATCGCAAGATCTGTTCCACCTGCTCCAAGTGAAATGGTAGGTTCTACATTTTTAAAATTGTAATAAGCATATGGTGTTCCTTTTCCGATTGTCGCCATTATGCTTGATGTTGAAGCATTGTTCTCCATCAATATATCGTATGTCCAGTCTGTAGTTTTATCAACTTTTGCATCCTTTGCACTAAAGTTATTACCTCCGATAACAAGTTCCACTGTATTATCTTCTAAAAGACTTTCTACTGTAGGCTCTCCATCTACATATGATGTACCACTAGTAACCGCCGGTGATGCCATCTGCATTCCATTACTTGCTGCGCGGTATGCAAGTGGATGTGCGTACAATGATTCTGAATATTTGTCAAATACAACTGAGCTCGCCCAATCATTTGTAGGTACTGTTCCAACTGTTTCTTTGTAATTATCTGTTAAATATGTTGTTCTTGTAGGTAAATTGTTTTTTCTATCTGTCCATGTTACTCCCCAGTCGTCTGTACCAACACCATAGACTTCTTTCTTATATCCGCCTTTGTCTACCATTACTGAACTGTTTTCAGCACTAAAGTCCATAGTTGCACCTTTAGTCGAATCAGACAAATAAGGCATACTTGTTACTGTAATTGTAGCAACGCATATTAATGCCATTACCTTACTTAATTTTTTTCTCATAACACTCTCCTGTCCTTCTACTGTTCCCTCATATCATAAATAGTTATACAAAATACTACTTTCCCGCTACCTTATTTTGACTTCCATACTATTTATAGTATAAATTTATATCCGGAAACAAGTACAAATATTTTATCCTAGTATCCTTTTTCTATTTTTACACATAAACATAAGTAAGTTTTCTTTATTTTTCTTTCTATTTCTTGACCTGTCAAATAGACCGTGCTACTATTTAAAGTGGTTAAACGCAGGATATACTCCTGAAAAAATTTATAAATATTGAAGAGGTAAACAAAATGACAAAAAGTTTTGACGATTTACTTGCAAAGGTTGCAGAATGCCCTATGAAAAAGGTTGCTGTTGCCTGTGCACAGGATGATGCAGTTTTAGAAGCAGTTAAGGCAGCAAAAGACAGAAATATTGCTGAAGCCATTTTAGTTGGTGATGAAGAAAAAATTCGTACAATTGCCAGTGTTTTAAAGATGAATGCAGATGAATTTGAAATCATCAATGTTGTTGATCCAATCGAAGCAGCAAGAACAGCTGTTAAATTAGTTCATGACGGAAAAGCTGATATGTACATGAAAGGTCTTATAGATACAAAATCATTCCTTAAGAGTGTATTAGATAAAGAAGTTGGTCTTAGAACTGACAAAACATTATCACATGTTTGCGTATTTGATGTTAAGGGTATCGATCATTTGTTATTCTTATCAGATGTTGCATTTGTTCCTTATCCTGACCTTGATACAAAGGCTCAGATTATTAAGAACACAGTTGAAATTGCACATGCATGCGGAATCGAGTGCCCTAAGGTAGCTCCTCTTGCAGCTGTTGAAGTTGTAAATCCTAAAATGCCATGTACAGTAGATGCTGAAGCACTTACTAAAATGAATGAAAGCGGAGAAATCACAGGATGCATCGTTGACGGACCACTTTCTCTTGATCTTGCCATCGAACCTGAAGCTGCATTCCACAAAGGAACAACTAACAGAAAAATTGTTGGTGATGCTGATGTATTATTATTCCCTGATATTCAGGCAGGTAACATCACATATAAATGTTTAGTTCATACAGCAGATGTTAAAAATGGCAACATATTAACAGGTACAAAGGCCCCTGTTATTTTAACATCACGTTCTGATGAATTTGAAGTTAAAGTAAATTCAATCGCATTAGCAGCTGTAGTTGCTGAAGCAATGTAATAATTTGGAGGTATTAAAATGTCATACAAAATATTAATTATCAACCCGGGTTCTACTTCTACAAAAATTGGTGTTTACGAAGATGAAACACAGCTTATGGAAGAGACTTTAAGACATTCAACTGAAGAAATCGCACAGTACGCAACAATTTATGACCAGAAAGACTTCCGTAAAGAAGTTATTTTAAAAGTCTTAGAAGAAAAAAATGTTGACCTTTCAACTATTGATGTTGTTGTAGGTCGTGGTGGTTTATTAAAACCAATTCCAGGTGGTACATATGCTACTACTCCTGAATTACTTGAAGATTTAAAGATTGGTAAGCAGGGACAGCATGCATCAAACCTTGGTGGTATTCTTGCTCATGAAATTGCAGCACAGATTAACGTTCCATCATATATCGTTGATCCTGTTGTAGTTGATGAATTAGCTGATGTTGCAAGATTATCAGGACATCCATTATTCCCTAGAATTTCAATCTTCCATGCATTAAACCAGAAAGCTGTTGCTAAGAGATATGCAAAAGAAGTTGGTAAGAAATACGAAGATTTAAATTTAATCGTTGTTCATATGGGTGGCGGAGTATCAGTTGGTGCTCATAAGAATGGTAAAGTTGTTGATGTTGCAAATGCATTAGATGGTGACGGCCCATTCTCACCTGAACGTTCAGGCGGACTTCCTTCAGGTTCATTGATGAAGGCTTGCTTTAGTGGAAAATACACTCAGGCAGAAGTTGGAAAGATGATTAATGGTAATGGTGGTTTCAACGCTTATGTCGGTTCAAATGACATGAGAGATTTAATGAAAATGATTGCAGAAGGTAACGAAACAGCAAAGGCTGTAGTTGATGCATTCCATTATCAGTTATGCAAAGAAATCGGTGCTATGTCTGTAGTTCTTGGTGGAAAAGTTGATCAGATTATCTTAACAGGCGGTATTGCTTACAACGCTAAAACTCAGGAAGATATGAAGGCTGCTGTTGAATGGATTGCTCCAGTTACAATTTATCCTGGTGAAGATGAGTTACTAGCTCTTGCTCAGGGTGCATTAAGAGTTGTTACAGGTGAAGAAGAAGCTATGGTTTACTAATTATTTACTTTAAAATTGCTTTATACGGAGGTAGTTATGAAGCGTAAATTATACAAATCATCAAAAAATAAAAAGCTTGCCGGAGTATGTGGAGGACTTGCTGAATATCTTAATATTGACGTTACAGTTGTACGTCTTATATGGGCTATTCTCTCACTCTTCTATGGCTCAGGTATAATAATTTATATTATATGTGCTTTAGTAATTCCAGATGATAATATCATCGATATGTAGAATGAAAAAGCAATAAATTCAAAACTCTCCTACATTATGAGTTCATTTTGTAGGAGAGTTTTTTGGTTGTTTGTCAAATATGTGGGTAGCCCAAAATTATAACCAGTTTTTAAACATTATTCTTCGCTTGTATTTTCTTCTGAAACATCTAAATACATATCAACGTATTTTCTGGCATTTTCAGGTAATGAATTATAATATGTTATTGAATTCTTTATAGCTGTTGCAACATAATTTATTGTTCTTCCAACTACATCAATCTCATTTCCATTCTTATCAGTTGTAGTTGAATATACTGTTATGCTACTGTTACCATTATCTGAATTATAATAAGTATAATTTATAGTAGCATAAGCTTTTGCAATAAATTCTCTCTTATAATTTGATTTAGCAATCTTTATAATTGAACCACAGTAATTTCCGACATCATCAGTATAATCCTTATTCTTATTAGCATCATACCAGCCTGTATTTACAATGTTAATCTTAGTATATTTACTATCTAGTTCAATTTTCTCACCGTTATCATTATACAAGTCTCTTGTACTTATAAGAGTTCCTGTTGTAACAAGTTTTCCTATACCATCTGCGTTCTGTTCAAGAAGTCCATCATTATCTGTTGTAACTTTTGCCTGGAATCTTAAACCTGACGGTTCCGAAAATCTCATGCTTGCTCCATTTAACAAATTAACTGTCATATTAATTGTTTCAAATTTAGCATCTTTTGTTACAAGATATGTAGCTCCGGGTGCTGCTGTCTCATCATTTTCAACATCATAATATCCAAGTTTATTTGTACCCTCAGAATTTACACCAGGTAAGGTAATTGTTTCTCCATTCTTTACTTTTTTAACATTTCCATCAATTGTTACTTTGTAGAATCCTTTATCAAATACAGCTACTTCAGATATCTGATATCCCCAACCTGTAGCTCCTTCAAGTAAATTAAATCTAACATATCTTACCTTACTATGACTATATAATGACATATCCAACTTATTTTCAAAATAATTTTTAAATTCACTATTTTCAATAGTTGCCACCTGTTCAAAGTTTTTGCCATCTTCTGAAAATTCTACAGTGTATTTTTTACCATAAGTATCTCCATTTTTGAATGCTAAAAGTACTCCGTCTATCTGGTCTTTTTTGTAATCTTTTCCTAAATCAAGATTTATAACAGCTGTTTTTTCGCCCCATACCGATTCAACTACCTTATCCAATGCCTGTGATATTTCTCCATCTGTTAAGACACTTGTATCCTGACTTCCCTCTCCTGAATAAACTGAATCTAATGAAATACTACAACCTTTTGCAATATTTCTTTTTGTATTTAAACGTTTATACAAAGTTCCATCATCAATTGATATTGTTCTTGAAATTCCTTCTTTTGAAGCAATGTAGTCATTATCCTTAAATTTACAATATGAGTGCACTTCAACTACATGTTCTCCATCTGTTATTCCATCTAATGTATACGTTCCTGCTTTTACAGGTTCTCCCATACGTACTCCATCAATCCAAATTGCGTATGTGTAATCTTCCTGTCCTTCTGCCGGTGTAATAGTATATGTAATCTGAGAAAAATCTTGTGTTGTTACTGCGAAATCTGTCGGAGGAGTACATGTACCAAATTCAACTTCTTTAGCATTCTGTTCTGTACTAAAGACCGCAACTTCTTTCATCTGGAATCCCCAGTCTTTATGTCCCTTCATATAGAACTTAACATATCTTACACTAGACATTTCACTTGTATTTACATTTGTGTCAAATGTAAATAATCCTTCTTTTGAATCACTATACTTAAGCGCAGTATTTTCATATGCTGTTACATAATCAACGCCATTATTTGAGAACTGAACTGACATATTCTCAGCTGCAGTATTTTCAGCACTAAATTTAATTGCGACCTTATTTAATGCTTCTATTGTATAATTCTTTCCTAAATCAACAAGAACATATTCATATGTTCTTGTTTTATCCCAGTCTGTTTCATATGATATATTATCTGTAAGGACTCCATTTGTAAGGATATCTGTTGTCTGACTTCCCTCTTTAGTATATAGAGAAGATACTTCAACATTCTTATGTAAAGCGAGGTTAAAGTTTTCATCTACAAGCATTTCTTCTGTTGTAACATCTCTTACAGTTATTGTACATTCTGCAAATACTTTTCCTGCTTTGGCTGTTATTTTTGTAGTTCCTACTGCATTTGCAGTTACTTTTCCTTTATCATCTACAGAAGCAATGTTATCATTCTCTGAAGTCCATGTAAGAGCTTTACTATCAGTAGTATTTTCAGGCTCTATCTCTGCTTCTAATGAAACCTGCTCTTTTTTCTTAAGTGTTACTTCTGTTTCAGATAAAGTTATCTTTGTAATTGGAATTGGTTCAACTACAGTAACCTTACATGTTTTTGTTTTACCATTTTCAATTGATGCAATTATTTCTACATCACCTACAGAAACACCTTTTACAAGTCCATCTTTATCTACAGTTGCAATTTTACTATCAGATGATTCCCATGTTATCTTTTCATCGCTTAATCCATTCAACTGTAATTGTCCATCTCTTGGAATTGACGCTTCTTTCTTATTAATTCCTAAAGTTCCCTTTATAATTACTTCTGCTTCTGCTGCATCAGATAAAGTCATTCCTTTTCTGTAAGTTACAGCTTTAATGTAAGAAGATTCACTTATTGTAATAGGTTCAATGTATGTCTGTGAATCTTCCGTAGGTTCGCTTCCATCTAATGTATATTTGATTTCTGCACCCTTTACATCTGTTTCCATAGTAACCTGCTGTGCATCATCATATGTTCCACTCTCAATTGATAATGTAGGTTTATTAGTCTGACGTGCACCATAAACTTCAAATTCGAAAATAGAACATCCATAATCTGTTGCTCTTGACGTTGTCTGTATTTTTACATATCTGGCATTTGTTGCTGCAAATGTAGTTGTTATATAACCTGTTCCACCATTTTCAGTAGCGACTATGTTCCATGTTTTTCCATCAACTGATGTCTGAACCTCATATGTTGCTGCATAAGCTGCTTCCCATTTTGCCTTTACAGTGTTAACTACTCTGACTCTGCCTAAATCAACCTGAATCCATTCATTTGAATCATCTGCTTTTGCCTGCCATCTTGTATCTTCTTTACCATCAACTGAATTTACCGCTTTATTACCACCATCTTCTGTACTTGCAGTAACAGTTTTGTTCAATGCAACATTTGTATCATCCTGAATTGTTTCTCCTTTGATTTTAAATGTTGCTGTCGAATATGATGAATCAATGCAGCCATCCTTTACTGCAACAGCCTTAAGAGTTGTATCACTTGATACAAGTATTTTATCACCTTTTGTATACTTAGTAGATTCATTACTTGGTGCTTTACCATCTGTTGTATAGTAAATAGTTGCTCCTTCATCTGCACACTCTAACTCTACTAACTGTGTATCATCAAATTCTTTTGTTCCTGAAATATTTTCAGTAACATTCTTAGATGCTAATGATGTAGCTTTAATAGTAGGTGCTGACATCTGCTTATAGCTAAATCCTTTACCTTTAATTTCAAAACTTATAAGTGAATTAGCTCCCACTTCAACAGTTCCTACTTCTTTTCCTTTATTATCCCTTACAGATGCTGTTTTTCTTTCTCCTGTAGGATTATAAACTTCAGCAGTGTATTTCTTTTCACTGTCTTTATAATATACTGTTCCGGCTATTCCTATTCCTGTAATCTTGTAATCTGAACTTCTTACACCTATTTCCTTAAGCGCATTAATATACCAATATGTTAATGCAGTATCTGTTTTCTGTACTTTAGTATCATTCTTTAAGAATTTATCAATTGCTAAAGTTGGATTTGTAAGAGCCAGATATGGCCATGTAATATGCTGCCAACCTGTATCAGCTCTTGTATAATCATTTTTAATTTTTTCAATTTCTTCTTCAGATTTACCTTCTGCTTTAGCATCTATTACTGCATATTCAATTGCCTTATCAGTGTCATCTAACAATCCCTGATATATTTGTGCACATCTTGTATGGTTTGTTCCATAGTATGTTAAATATTCAGAAATTGGTAACCAATGAATACCATAACAATACAATGGTTGTCCACCAAAGAACGTTCCATAAAAATTAATTGCACCATAAACCTGAGCAACTACCTGATACGGATAATCCGAAACCCAGTTACTATTTATAACATTTCCATTATTATCTGTTGTTCTGTCATAATCAAACCAGTATTGCTTTACTGTTTCCATTTCATTTGTAAATCCAAATATACCTGCATCTCTGTAAGAATTCTGTTCTGTAAGAACTCCCCATAGATACATTCCAATCCAGCTGAATAATGATTCTGATGCTGACTCCTGATTATTACCTGAATCATTATCTGCATATCCACCTGCCCATGAATGTCCTTCATACAAATCGTAATCTCTGAATCTGCAATATTCACTGTCTGCTGTAGGATTTGCATAATCTCTTATAAGAATCTCAATCATATCCTTATAATCATTGTAGAATTCTTTATCGTATGTAGCCAATACCGTTGCGCTAAATACAAAATATCCATATGTGAAATGATGGTCACAGATAGCTGCATTAGCACCAAATTCACTTTCTTTATAATAAATAGTTCCCCATGCTTCATTATAGACAAAATAACTTATGTCATTTTTTCCATCGTATGTAAACCAGTCTACTAATCTTGCTTTCAGTCTTTGTAAGAAAACTTCTTTTAATTCAATATTTCCAATCTGGTCTGCCATTATTACACCCATTGCAAGAGGATGTAAATTCTTACCTTCCCAATAAGCATCTGCAGCAGGTGTAATATTCTTTGTTGAATTTTCCAAATCCTTAAGATATCTCGCTACCGCGTCTGTATCAAATGTAGCTGTTCCATCTGCATCTTTTTCTCCATTTGGCTTAGCAAATATAGCTATCAAGCCTGAGAAATCAGATACTGTAGTAAATTCATTACTCTGAATGGCTTTCATATCTCCTCTTACTGATGGATATATTGCAAATTCACTTCCGTTCTTTGATGAATATTTCCACTGATGTGGCATCATACACATAAATGTTGTATCATCAAATCCTTCTCTTTTTACGGTTGTTGAAACCTTATAAACTGATGTCATTTTTGCCAAATCATCATCATAGTTATATGTTACAGAAGTTTTATCAACAAATGCATAACCATGCTTGTAGAATTTTTCGATCTGATTCTTTGATGTCATTGTTCCAATTGACATGTATCCATTTTTACCTGTAAATTCTACCTTAATATTATTTCCAACTTTTTTGAATACTGTTCCTTCAGGAACTGATAAACAATAATAACTCTTTGATGTATTTGTTTTAGCCTTGTTATCATTATCTGTTATTTCCAGTCCGATATGGTCTGTAGTAACTGAACCTTTATCAAGTATTTCTTCACCATTTCCATTAAATATAGATGTTATAGAAGACGATGTAATTGTAAATGCTAAAGTATCACCAAATTCATTATATATATAAGGCGAACCTTTTACAAATGTACTTGTCATTGCTACATGATCATCATCAGCTAACTGTGCCGTAACTGAAAAATCACTATAACCGGCTACTTTATCACAAGCTGTATCTGTGTCTAAATTTTCCGGCAAAATATAAAAGTCAGGTGTTGTTTCTGAAATAACAGATAAATTTACAGCTGTAGCTGCATGATCCTGAAGCCATCCGTCTGTAGCTGTAAGAACACTTAATCCTTTTGTTGAAAATCTAACTTTAAAAGGCATTGTACAAATTGTATTGCCAAACTTCTTTATAAGCATTGACTGCCACCAGTCATTACTTTCTATAGGTGCCTTTACATTATCTGTCTTATAATACGGAACTTTTGCCTGTTCCAAATACATATCATTAGAAATATACGTTGCTTTACCTGCTGTCTTTGTCTTTGTCTTTGGTAATTCAGGTAAATTAATTGCAGGTTTTTCATCACCTTCTTTATATTTATATACTTCTAATTCTGAAATCCCTATTCCACTTCCCTTTTCAACTTTACTATACGCTAAGACACGAACATATCTTACATTCTGTGCATATACCTGTCTATTATCCGTAGAATTAGGTGTTCCTTTAACATTTCTATATATGCTTGTCCAATTTTTATCGTCATTTGATACCTGATAATCATATACTTTTCCTGCATCACCCGTCCATGTAACAGATATACGACCTATATCATAACTGTCACCTAAATCTACACTCAACCACTGATTAATATCATTTTTAGATGAGAATGATGTATTCATATCACCATCTACTGCATTCTTTCCAACTACTTTATCAAGTTCCTTTTGTAATAAATTTCCTTCTTTATCATACATCCACCATTCATCTTTTAGGCCTGATGTTTTTGTTTCTTTATTAAGTGCGATGTTTTCTCCGTAATTTACTGGTCTTTTTACAACACCATCTGTTCCATATACCTGAAATTCAAACATTGAAACTCCATAGTTAGTTGCTCTCTCTGTACAAAGCATCTTTACATATCTTGCAGATGTTGCACTCATATCTTCTTTATTAATAGTCTGTTTAAGATTTGCTGAAGAATCAACCTCTACTCCATTGTTTCCTTTATTTCCAATAGACACATCAATTTCGCATGTTCCTGATCCAAGTTCTTTTCCATCATCTTTAGATAATGCCGTAACCTTTATTGTATGCTTTCCCTCATCAAGTTTTATTTGTCCTCCTGCAACTCCATGTCCTGTGAATTTGTAATTATCAGGAGCTGAGGCAATTTCATCATTCTCTGTTACTCTGTATACTGCATTATCCACACTAGTCCAATTAGTTGCTGCATAAAAGCACTTATTATTATCATCATACTTAATTTCATATGACACTGCCATATTTACAAATGCACCCGGCTTAGTACCTTTTTCATATACAGTTGTCCAGTTTTCTTCATCATCTGATAACTGTATTTCATACCTTTTAGCATACGCAGCTTCCCACTGAATATAAATATGGTCAATATCCGTTTTCTTTCCTAAATCAACATAAAACCATTCATCTTTATCACTCTGTGCTGCCTGCCATCTTGTAGTTATGTCATCATCAACTGCTTTTTCAGGTCCACTTCCATCACCATTCTGTGAGCTTGCATAAACTGGTCTCCCCTTTGAAATTACATAAGGAGTATCATCGCTTTCTGCAGCTTTAATACTAAATAGTTGTGTCTGTGGACACAATGTAAAAACCATTGCTGCTGAAAGTATTAATGATACTCCCCTCTTAAGTAACCTATTCATCATTTCCCTTACCTCTTCCTAATTTTATTAATTTCCTTCTAATTAATATTATAATTCATATTTAAAATCAAAAAAACTAAAAAAACTTTTTTATATTTTTTTTGTCATTATTGTATGTTTTATACTATATTTTTTCTTGTTTTCATTAACATTTCATATTGTTTTTATACATTTTTAATAAAACCCCATTATTACTTTTGAAACATTTCAATAGCAATAATGGGGTTTTATCTGATATATATATTATTTTTTTAGTTCTATAAGTTTTATGTAACTTCTGACACAAATACTTAACTATCATAAGCCTAATTGGTCAAAATTTTTTTCTTTTCTTTAAGAAATTCATCACTAAATTTCTGTTCTACTAAACAATAACAGTCAATAACATTTTAACAATAAACGCTACAATCCATGCAACTACACACTGTAACACCACTATCATTGCTGCCCAGTTTCCACCTAATTCTCTTTTTACAGATGCAATTGCAGCTACGCAAGGTGTATATAATAATGTAAATACAAGAAAAACTATAGCGGTAGTTGTATCAAATGCTGTATAAAGTGCTATATTTGTTCCACCGAAAAGAACTGTCAATGTACTTACAACGCTTTCTTTTGCTGTAAATCCTGTAATAAGTGCTGTTGATATTTTCCAATTTCCAAAACCTAATGGTTTAAATATCGGAGAAATAATACTTCCAACTAAAGCCAAAATGCTGTCTTTAGAATCCTCAACAACATTTAATTTCAAATCAAAAGTCTGAAGGAACCATATTATAATAGAAGCTAAGAATATAATTGTAAATGCTCTTGTAATAAAGTCTTTTGCCTTATCCCATATCAATCTTCCTACATTTTTTATTCCCGGAAGTCTGTAATTTGGAAGTTCCATAACAAAAGGAACAGGCTCTCCCTTAAATTTCGTATGATTTAATATTAGCGCGTAAATTATTGCAACTATAATTCCCGTAAAATATAAAGCAGTCATAACCAATGCTCCATATCTAGGGAAAAATGCTGCGGTAAACATTGCATAAATAGGCAATTTTGCCGAGCAACTCATAAAAGGAGTAAGCATTATTGTCATTTTTCTGTCTCTTTCAGATGGCAATGTTCTTGTAGCCATTATAGCTGGAACTGAACACCCAAAACCGATTATCATTGGAACAAAGCTTCTCCCTGACAGACCTATTTTTCTTAATAATTTGTCCATTACAAATGCTACTCTTGCCATATATCCACTATCTTCAAGCAATGATAGAAAGAAGAATAAAATAACTATAATTGGTAAGAAATTCAATACACTTCCAACACCTGTCAATATTCCATCAACCACAAGCGATCTCAGCACTTCATTAACCTGTATGCTAATAAGTGCTTTATCACAAGCATTTGTAACAAAATCAATAGCTATTTCCATAAGATTAGAAAGCCATGCTCCTACCACTCCAAAAGTCATCCAAAATATAAATGCCATTATAGCAACAAACGAAGGTATCGCTGTGTATTTTCCTGTAAGCACTTTATCTATTTTCTGACTTCGTATATGTTCAACGCTTTGCTTTGGTTCAACAACTGTAGCCTTGCAAATTTTGTCAATAAATGTAAATCTCATTTTTGCAAGAGCAGCCACTCTGTCTAATCCGCTTTCATTTTCCATCTGCAAAATGATGTGTTCAAGCGTTTCTTTTTCATTTTGATCAAGTTCAAGTTTTTTAAGCACTTCGTCATCGCCCTCTACTAATTTACTTGCTGCAAATCTTGTAGGAATCTCTTTTTTATGTGCATGATCCTCAATCAAATGCATTATAGAATGAAGACACCTGTGCATTGCTCCGCCATCTTCACCATTCGCATCACAAAAATCCATTCTTCCCGGACGTTCTCTATACTTTGCAACGTGTATCGCATGGTCGATAAGTTCATCTATACCTTCATTTTTAGCGGCAGATATAGGAACTACCGGTATTCCCAATGCTTCTTCTAATTCATTTATCTTAATAGTTCCGCCGTTTTTATGAACCTCATCCATCATATTTAACGCCAATACCATCGGAATATTAAGTTCAATTAACTGCATTGTCAAATACATATTTCGTTCAAAATTCGTTGCATCTACAATATTGATAATTCCTCTTGGTCTGTCATTTAAGAAAAAGTCTCTTGTTACAATCTCCTCACTTGTATAAGGCGACATTGAGTATATTCCAGGTAAATCAGTAACCAAAGTATTCTCATGTTTTCTAATCTGTCCATCTTTTCTATCGACTGTAACTCCTGGGAAATTACCAACATGCTGATTTGAGCCTGTCAGCTGATTAAATAATGTTGTCTTTCCACAGTTCTGATTACCCGCAAGACCAAATGTTATTAATTCATCATCTTTTAATTCTTCGCCACGTTGCTTAACATGGTATATTCCCATTTCTCCAAGGCCCGGATGATGTGATAATTTTTCTTTCCCTGATTCAGTGTAATTTTTATGTAGATTTTCCTCTTTGTCATCCAAAAACCTGTTATCATTTTCATTGCACATATTTATTTCTATTTTTTGTGCATCCTCTAATCTAAGAGTCAATTCATATCCCCAGATACGGTACTCAATGGGATCTCCCATTGGAGCAGCTTTAACATAAGTGATTTTTGTTCCCGGAATTATTCCCATATCCAGAAAATGACCTCTTAAATTTCCTTCTCCACCGACCACAGAAATAATTCCCGATTGGCTTTGCTTTAATTCTGAAAGTTTCATATGTACCTCTCTTTTGCAATTAAGGATACTTTAACTATATACTCTAATAATTAATTCATATTGATATATTACTTATCCCAAATTGCATTTGCCATTATGTATTATCCTGTACATTATAGCATCGTTTTTTACTATGTACTATATTTTTTAATTTTAACTCTGCTTTAAATCATATCAATTTTAAATTGTTAGTAATTAGTATGTGCATTAATTAGTGTTATCACTAATATTGGGATTTTAGTTGTCAACTTTTTTGCGATATAGGTTGACAATTCATCTTTTACCATTTATATTGTCATATGTATGATAAAAATTGATTCAATACAACAATTGAAATCAACAATAAATACATATTCGGATATCTGTCAAATTTCAGAATATCTATACGTGATTATTTTTATGAAAAAAGGAGAAAACAATGTCAACAACAGAAAATTTAACAGCAACAAAATCATCAGGCAAAGCAATCGATATCACTTTAATCGCTTTATTTGCAGCATTAATGGCAATTTGTTCTTGGATTTCCATTCCATTGACAGTTCCATTTACACTTCAAACATTTGCTGTATTTGTAACTTTAGAAATTATAGGCGGAAAACGTGGAACACTTTCAATTTTAGTTTTCCTATTATTAGGAGCTATCGGAGTTCCTGTATTTGCAGGATTTAAAAGTGGTGTTGCCGTACTTTTAGGAACAACAGGCGGATACCTTATAGGCTTCTTATGTACAGCTTTAATTTATTGGTTATTCACATCTTTATTAGGAAATAAATTCATTGTTAGACTTATAGCTCTTTTATTAGGACTTGTTGTATGCTATGCATTTGGTACAGCATGGTACATGGTTGTATACATGAAATCAACAGGTACAATTGGTCTTGCAACTGTTCTTGGATGGTGCGTAACACCTTTCGTTATTCCTGATTTAGTTAAACTCGCAGTTGCATTCATTATATCTGACCGTGTAAAAAAAGTAATTAAGTTATAATTCGTATATCAGTCCATAAACAGACAAGCTTTATGTTTGTCACAAAAAATACGGCTTACTCATTTTTATGTTTAAGCCGTATTTTTTATATTATTTATTTTCAAATTATCCTAGTGCCACATCTAATATCATCATTATCATAAATCCTAATGCAAATCCAATTGTTGTAATATTAGAATGTTCACCTTCCACGGATTCAGGCAATAATTCTTCTACAACAACATATATCATAGCCCCTGCCGCAAATGACAATAAATATGGAAGCAACGGTAAAATTATTCCTGTAAGCATTATTGTTATTGCTGCCGCAATCGGTTCAACTATTCCTGATAACATACCGTAAACAAAGGATTTCTTTTTTGTATTTCCTGCTGACACTAACGGCAAGGAGATTATTGCTCCTTCAGGGAAATTTTGAATTGCTATTCCAATTGAAAGCGCCATGGCTCCAGCTAATGTTATCCCCGTGTTATTTGCCATCATTCCGGCAAACACAACTCCTACTGCCATTCCTTCTGGTATATTATGAATTGTCACTGCCAAAATTAACATCGTTGTTTTCTTTAATGATTTCTTTGGTCCTTCGGGTTTATCACTTCCGGCATGCAAATGAGGAACTAGCATATCCATTCCAAGTAAAAATAGGATTCCAAGCATAAATCCTACACACGCCGGTATAAATGATAACTTTCCCATTTCTGATGACATTTCAAGTGACGGAATTAATAATGACCACACAGAAGCTGCCACCATAACTCCTGATGCAAAGCCTAATAAACTTTTTTGCACTTTGTCATTTAATTTGTTTTTAACTAAAAACACGCACATTGCTCCTAATGTTGTTCCTATAAATGGTATGATTAAACCTATAAATACGTTCATATTATTTCCTTTCTCATATTAATATATTGCATTAAATAATAACTGTTAATATTAATTTTATGTTATGCACAATTATACTTTGTAATCTATTAAGTATTCTATCATAAAAATGAGACTGTATCACTTAGTTAGTGTTACAGTCTCATTTTTAACTAACTTATATTTATTTATTTTTTCTAATAATAACCTTACGCTTAGACCATTTACAATATACAGTTGTACCTTTATATATGCTATATGCTCTTGCTCTTACGTAATACTTTTTATTAGGTTTTAAGCCTTTAACCTTAAAGTTTGTTTTATCCGAAGAATAACTATTTGTCTTTTTTGATGTAAATTTCTTATTTAATTTTTACCCGTTCAATTTTACTATTTAAGAGTATATTAAATTCTTTATAAAATTAAAACGTTTTTTAGATGTTTTGTACAAAGTTTACTGTTTTCATGTAATCATTTTGTTACATGAAAACAATTATTTAATTTCTGTAACTTTATACTCAAGTTTTTCAACTGTTTCCTTTAAAACATTGTTATCCACATGCTTAGTTAATTTAACAACAGCTTCATTTTTTTCATGATCTGCAACAGCACTTTCTACTCCATCTATTGCTTCTAAGGCTGTTTTAACTGCCTTTTCACAATGTCCACACATCATTCCCTCAATTGTCATTATTTTTTCCATTTTACTTGTCTCCTTTACATTTGAATTTATATTATTATCTTTAATATTACAACCTGACTGACATTTTTTATTTGAATTTATCATTACATTATTATCACTTATTTTTTCAAAACTATCTTTATTCTTTACGTTCATTTCATCTTTTTTATGAACTTTAAATAAATTCAATCGTAATGCATTTGTAACTACGCACGCACTTGAAAGGCTCATTGCCGCTGCGCCAAACATTGGATTTAATTTTAATCCAAATAATGGGAACCATACGCCTGCCGCAAGAGGTATTCCTATTACATTATAGAAAAATGCCCAGAATAGATTTTCGTGAATATTTCTCAATACACCTTTACTTAATCTTATTGCTCCCGGTACATCTCTTAAATCACTTTTCATTAAGACAACACTTGCCGCATCAATTGCAACGTCTGTTCCTGCTCCGATTGCTATACCAATATCTGCTCTTGTTAATGCCGGTGCATCATTTATACCATCACCAACCATAGCCGTCTTTCCACTTTCTGAAAGTTTGCGGATTATTTCTTCTTTTCCCTGTGGTAAAACTCCTGCATAGATTTCATCCACTCCTGCTTTCTTTCCTATTGCCTGTGCTGTCTGCTCATTATCACCTGTAATCATGACAACCTTAATTCCCATATTCTTAAGATTCTTAACGGCTACAATACTTTCTTCTTTTATAACATCCGCTACTGCAATAATGCCAAGCACATCTTTGGCTTTGCAAAAATACAATGGCGTTTTTCCTTCTTTTGCTAATTCTTCTGCATTCTTTATTAATTCATCACTTACATTTGCAAATTTGCTTATATATGCTAAATTACCACCTGCTACAGCATTTCCTTCAATTTTACCTTTGAGACCGTATCCCGCATCAATTGAGAACTCATTAATATCATGCATTTTAATGTTGTTCGCTTTTCCATATTCAACTATCGCCGATGCTAAAGGATGTTCGCTTTTACTTTCTAAAGCATAAGCAATCCTTAAAAGTTCATGCTTATCATTTCCAACAATGTCTGTTACAACCGGTTTTCCACTTGTAATTGTTCCTGTCTTATCCAAAGCAACTATCTGTGTTTTTCCTGTATTTTCAAGTGCAACTGCGTTTTTAAATAAAATATTATTTCTTGCTGCTTTTCCATTACCAACCATAATTGCTACAGGTGTTGCAAGTCCTAACGCGCAAGGACAACTTATTACCAATACTGATATTCCTCTGGCAAGTGCAAAACCTACGTCTTTTCCTGCAATAAGCCATACAACTATGGTTATTAGTGCTATCACAATTACAACCGGAACAAATACTCCGGATACTTTATCTGCCGCTTTTGCTATTGGTGCTTTTGTTGCCGCAGCATCACTTACCATATGAATTATTTGTGATAAAGTAGTATCTTCACCTACTCTTGTTGCCTTACATTTAATGAACCCTGATTTATTAATTGTTGAACCAAATATTTCATCATTTACCGTTACATCTTTTGGAACACTTTCACCTGTAAGCGCTGATTCATCAATTGCACTGCTTCCTTCTATTATGACACCATCTGTTGGAATGCTTTCACCAGGTCTTACAACAAAAATGTCTCCTATGGTCACCTTTGAAATATCCACAACTTTTTCTGTTCCATTTGCATCAATTATAGTAGCTGTTTTTGGAGCAAGCTTCATAAGTCCCTTTAGTGCATCTGTTGTTTTTCCTTTTGAAAATGATTCAAGCATTTTTCCTAATGTAATTAGTGTAAGAATCATTGCAGCTGATTCAAAATAAAATTCATGCATATAATGATGTAAAAGTTCCATATTTCCATCAACTTGTGCAAATGTCATTGCGTACAGCACATACAAACTGTATCCAAATGAAGCTCCCGAACCAAGTGCTACAAGAGTATCCATATTAGGGGCTTTATTTATCAGTCCTTTCAAGCCACTGACAAAAAACTTTTTATTTATAATCATAATTATGATTGTAAACAACATCTCTGTAAGTCCCATGGCAATATGATTCTTTTCAAATGCTTCCGGTGCAGGAAATCCCCACATTGTAACTCCCATTGAAATATACATAAGTGGAACAAGAAAAATAATTGACCAAATAAATCTGTTTCGTATTTTCTTAGTTTCACCTGAATTGTCTAATTCATCTGTCTGCTCTTCTGATTTTGCTTTTTCGCCATTCTGAGGTTTTGCCTTATAACCTGCGTCTTCTACTGCCTTCATTATTATCTCAGGCTCAACCTCTCCCTCAACTATCATTGAATTTGTAAGTAAATTCACCGCTACGGAATTTACTCCCTCTACTTTAGAAACAGCCTTTTCTACTCTGCTACTGCAGGCGGCACAACTCATTCCATATACTGAATATTTTGTCATTGTTTATCACCTCGATTTAGAACTTGTAATTATTAATTAACTGCGACTTAAAAAGCAATATATTCTATTTTTTATAAAATTTATTAAATTACATAGTCACAAGTTAATTTTATTTTTCTACATACTAATATGATTACTTTAATAGTTTTTGTAATGTAGCTACTAATTCATCTACCACTTCATCATTTCCCTGTTTCAAATTATCAACCACACAGGTTTTTATATGATTAGTCAACAACACCTTGCTAAAACTGTTTAATGCTGATCTGATTGCTGATACCTGGACAAGCACATCCGTACAATAAGCATCATTTTCAATCATATTTTTAACTCCTCTAACCTGTCCTTCAATTCGGTTAAGTCTGTTAATTAAATCCTTGTATTCTTTTTCAGTTCTTTCTTTTGTTTTATGACTACAACAATTGTGGTCTTCGACTGTACAACATTTACTGCATTTTCCACTTGCTGTTGCCTGCACTTCTTTTTTATTCTCTTCCAAAGCGACTCCTTTCATACATCTTTAATTATATTAGTCTTTCATTTTTACATTTGCATTTTATACCCCTGTAGGGTATGTGTCAAGTTGTTTTATTTATTTTTATATCAGCAAAAGTTTTTCTCTATTATTTGTCTTTTGATTCGTATTTATTTGCTTTTTAACTTTATTTTTTTAATTTGGTTCTATAAACATAAACTTGTCCTACATAAAAATACTCCCTCTGCCGTTTTATCCGGCAAAGAGAGTATCATTGTTACTAGCATATTTATTATGTCGAAGTTATTTATGCGCAATTATTTGTGCTATAAAAAGATGTTGGAGCAAAAGATCAAAACCTTGATGCCTACGGATTGTTCCGTGCTACGCACTTCCGCAATCCTACCAATCATATAAACATATTACTTAAGAAATCCATTAACAATCTGTTCTTCTGCTTCTTCTTCGCTAAGGCCTAATGTCTGTAACTTGATTAACTGTTCGCCTGCAATTTTACCAATAGCGGCTTCATGAATTAATGATGCATCTAAGTCATTAGCTGTAATTTCAGGTAAAGCTGTAATCTTAGCATTATCCATTATAATAGCGTCACACTCTGAATGTCCTGTGCATTTTGCATTTCCGTTAATTACAGAATAAAATGCCTGTTTTGAATTTCCTTTTGCAACTGAACGTGAAATAACATTTGCACTTGAACCATCTCCATTCATATCTACATTGAAATGAGTTTCTGCAAACTGATTTCCATGCGTCATAATTCTTTCTGTAATAACAATCTTTGCATCTTTGTCTAATTTAGCTTCGGTGATACGGTTTGTTGAATCAATTCCTTTAATCTGAACTGTTTCCATTTCCATATAACCACCTTCTTCAATGTTCACAATTGTAGTAGGATTCATTACATTTTCACCGTTGCCATCACCTTTTCCATAATGTTTTTCAACATATTTTACTCTGGCATTTTTTCCAATATAGAACGTGTGTATTCCATCATGACGTGACTTTTTATCACCGCCATTATGTATTCCACATCCTGCAACGATAAGCACATCTGCTCCTTCGCCAATATGGAAGTCATTGTATACACATTCTTCTAATCCTGTCTTACTAATAACAACCGGAATATGAACGCTTTCATTTTTTGTTCCCGGTTTAACATAAATGTCAATGCCGTCTTTATCTTCTTTTGTTACAATATCAATATTTGCAGTTGTATTTCTGCTGTCTTTTTTACTGTTCGCCCTTATGTTGTATGCGCCTGCCGGAATTTCATGTAATCCAGTAAGCTGTTCAAATAATTCCATCTGAATTTTGTCCATGATTTTCCTCCTTATGACTGTAATTTGGCACATGGGCCATTATTTTCTGCTCCAAGAACCATCGGAAGAATTTCTTCTTTACTTCCGTGTGCCTTGATAACTCCGTCTGCTAACAAAACAATTTCATCTGCAATATCAAGAATTCTTTCCTGATGAGAAATAATTAAAATTGAGTTTTTATTATTTTTCTGCATTTTTTCAAATACTTTAATAAGGCTGTTAAAACTCCACAAATCAATTCCTGCCTCTGGTTCATCAAATACTGAAAGTTCTGTTCCTCTTGCAATAATTGTCGCTATTTCTATTCTCTTTAACTCACCACCTGAAAGACTTGCATCCACTTCACGGTTAATATAGTCTCTTGCGCAAAGTCCTACTTCTGAAAGATATTCGCAGGCTTCACTAATTGTAAGCTGCTTTCCTGCCGCTATTCTAAGTAAGTCAATAACTGTGATTCCTTTAAATCTTACAGGTTGCTGGAACGCAAAACTAATTCCCAATTTTGCCCTTTCCGTAATAGACATATTTGTAATATCTGTGCCATTATATAAAATCCTTCCTTCTGTTGGCTGATTAATTCCTACGATTAATTTTGCCAAAGTAGACTTTCCACTTCCATTTGGTCCTGTAATGGCTACAAATTTGCTTTCATCAATATTCATACTGATGCCGTTTATTATATTTTTCACACTGCCATTTTCATCATTTACGCTAAACTTAACGTCTCTTAACTCAAGCATATTGTATAACTCCTTTTCCATTGGCACTGCTGACTTTCGCAATTGCCCCGTTTATCATTGAGAACTGAGGTCCTTTGTGTCCGATATCTGCATCAAAAATAATCGGAACATCTAAATCACCTAATATAGACATAACTGCCTCGTTATATGGCTGTTCTATCCACGTATTATACATCAATGGTCTTCCAAATACAAATCCATTTACATGTTTGAAATATCCCATCTGCTTCATTTGCCATAAATGTGTTATTAACGTAGTATCACTAAAATCAAAGCTTTCTAAGAACCATATAATACCATCATCTTTATATTTATGAATAAATTCTTCTGTTCCGTCATACTTTGTTCCGATTAAAAAGCAGATAACATCAAGGCATCCACCTATTAATCTTCCTGACATTTCAATCTTCTCTTCACCACGTCCGTTTATCCAGCATACTTCTTTATCTTTATAGTATCCCTCAAAACCTGTTTGATATTCATGGCGGTCGGATTCATAATAGTCAAATGATTTCTGAATTCTTACATTTCCCTCTAACACACCTAATGCATTGCTTACAGCCGTTTGCCATGGGTTCATGCCAAAATCTCCAAAATTACATCCATAAACAGATGCCACATCACATTTTGTCATAATGGGAAATACTAATCCTGTATTATCTGAATATCCCTGAACCCATTTTGGATTTGCCTTAATTTTTTCAAAATCCACATATTCAAGCATCTCCATTAAATAATCCCCACCTGCGGCACAAAATATTCCTGAGACTTCATTTTTATCAAATAATCTGTTAAATTCTTCTGCTCTAATTTTTGCAGTATTGCTTACGCCTCTTTTATCAGCCTTAAAAACACTGTCAGTAAATTCAACATTATATCCTCTGTTTTTAAGTTGCTCTACCCCTTTGTTAAATCTTTTTATTTTAATTTCATCTGTTATTCCATTTGACGGGGCCGTAACAGCTATAATGTCATTTTTCTTTATATACTTTGGAAAAATCATTATTGTCTCCTTTGTCTATGCTCAGTAAAACTTATTTCATCGCCAAGCGTTACAGAGTATATTATTTCATCTTCAACTTTTTTACCTGTAATCTGCTCAATTGCTTCTTTATAGTAATCTAACTGAACACTGTATTTATCATACAATTGTTCCATTTTTCTTACTTTGTCAGTTTTATAGTCTACTACATAATACCTTCCATTTTCAATAAAACATACGTCAATAATTCCCTGAATTACAACAAGTTCCTCTGAATCGGTATTTGGATTCACTTCACAAGCCTTCTTTCCAAGAAGAAATTTCTGTTCTCTAAACAGCTCTCCTCTCGACTGTGCCTGTCGCATTCTTTCAAATAAGTCCGTTTTACTAAAAGCAATCACATCATTTGCGTTTACACAATCTGCTCCTGCCTTATCTATCAGACCATTTTCTACATAACCATCAATCATTTCATTAACAGACTCTTCAGTATATTCCGACAAATTTAAATCCATAAGTTCAAATATTCTATGATATGCAGTTCCTCTGTTCGCACCTGTCAACTTTTCATGAAGTTGTTCATCTGTTTTTGCAAAATCAGGAATTATATCAGTCAATTCTTCTTTAAATATTTCCGTACCATCCTGCTGCTCATCATATTCATGTAATACCTGTCTCTTGATTTCAGTAACACTTGCCTTTGCACTTATATTTACATCCTCATAATACGGATACTCCCAATTTAAGTTTTTATTAAGAATCTCCTCTGTTATCTTATCATATGTTTTTTTACCATCAATTTGAAGCAATTCCTGTTTCTTAGTATTATCATCATTTAACTCAATATACTCTTTTAGTTTATCATCTTCTGTTTCACCACAAATTGCTGTTATGTTTACACTTGCATCAATATTGTACAATTCTTCATTTTGTGCCTCTGTAAAACTATCATTGTGCTTCAATAATTCATCTGCGCCTTTATTTCTTGACGTAGCAAGCAAAATCCAGTCCATAAAATTGTTAATGTCTGTTATTTCACTTCCTGTTGCCTGTAAATATGGATTTCTCCTGTATCCGTTAATTTTTTCAACTTCTTTTTCAATTTCTTTTACTGAACCGGTTATAATAAGTTTTTCCTGTGCTCTAGTCATTGCAACATATAAAAGTCGAAGTAATTCAGCTTTATTTTCTTTTGTGATTGCGTTTCTTATAACAGTTTTTACAAGTGAACTATCTTTTATTTTCAACTCATGATTAACATAATCCATTCCGATTCCATACTCTTCATGGATTGCAATTGCATCTTTTTCAGGTCTGAATTTTGATGTAGCATTTGCTAAAAATACTATAGGAAACTGTAATCCTTTGCTTTTATGAATTGACATTATTCTTACAATATTATCACTTTCATCTACTGACAAAGCTTCTCCTTCTTCTCTTACAACCTTAACTTTCTCAATGTATCTGATAAAATTAAAAAGTCCTGTATAACTGGAATTTTCATAAGCAACTGCCTTTTCTTTCAATTGCTCAATATTTTTTATTCTTCTTAATCCTGAAGGAAGTGCCATAATATAATTATCATATCCGTTTATTTTAAGTACTTTATCAATAAGATCATATACTGTTATATACGGAATTTCTTTTCTCAAGTTATTAATAATATTCATAAAATTTGTAATCTTATCAACAAGTTTCTCGTCATCTCCATCATATAAGTATGACTTTAATTCATCATATAAACCGCTTTCTTCATCATTAATGCGGATTTGTGCCAATTCACTTTCAGAAAAATTAAACATTTGTGATAGCATTATGCCTGCAAGTGGAATATCCTGTCTTGGATTATCTAAGACATTTAAGAAATTTAGTACTGTTAATACTTCTTTTGCATCATAAAATCCCGTTTTTGTTTCAGTGTATGCCGGTATTCCATATTTTTCTAAAACATCAACATACTGACTTGAAATTCCTTTTATACCTCTTAAAAGAATAACTATATCACTATACTTTGCATTTCTTAAATTTCCATCTTTATCCTGAACCTTCATTCCAAAATCAGGGTCTACAATCTTTTTAATCTTCTTTGCGATTTGTTCTATTTCATATTCTTTGTCCCCTTCGATTAAAACAATATCTGTTGCATTATCCTGTATATCAGGCAGTTCTTTAAAAGATGCACCGCATACTAATCTGTTGTTGTCTATATATTCAATTCCACCTGTATGTCTGCACATGATTGTATCAAATATATAGTTTACACTATCAATGACCTCTTTTCGGCTTCTAAAGTTTTTATCAAGAATTATTTTACGCTTTGATACATCCGTTTCTTCACTGTAAGTATCATATTTTTCTAAAAATAAATTTGGATTAGCCAGTCTGAATCTGTAAATACTCTGCTTAACATCTCCTACCATAAAAACATTATTTATTCCAAATCCATTTGAAATGCTTGTAAGTATTGCTTCCTGAACTGTATTACTATCCTGATATTCATCAATCATTATTTCTTTATATTGTTTTGACATGCTTATAGCCACATCTGACGGAATGATTTCTCCATTTTCATTTTCACATGTTAAAATATTTAATGCATAATGTTCTAAATCTGAAAAATCCATTATGGAATTTTCTTGCTTTACCTCTTTTAGCCTATTCATAAATTCTAACGTAAGATCAATTATAACCCGGACCTGATCCTTCATTACATTTATTTCTTCTAAAATTTCATCAATATCGTATGACAAATAATCATCGACTATGTTTTTTATTTTATTTCCTACTTCGTTTTTTATTGCCTTAACTCTTTCAGCCTTTTCAGAATTTTCACCACCTGATTTATTTGGAAGTCTAGGTATCTTATACTCTCCTAATGAATTTTTTAACGCTCTATAAGATTGCTTATCCATTGCAAGCTGACACGTTCCATACATATCAGTTAGAACTTTTGTATAATTTTCAGGGCCGCCCGGTTGTTCGCATATATTTATGGCATTTTCAAGTTTTTTACATATGTCAGGCATAATATTTTTAATGTCATTAATATTTTTTACCATCCACGACTTGCTATTTAAATCTTCTTCATCTGAAACAATATAATTATCAATACATGACTTAACCCATTTTTCAGGATTTACATGACTTTCAGATGCAGTGTAAAGTTCCATTATCAGGTTTGTAACACTGTCATCTGCCTTAGACGCTTTATACTGCTCGATAAATTTCATAAATTCAGGTTCAGCCTCTTCATATCTGTTTGTAATGATTTCATCTAAAACATCTGCTTTTAAAAGTTCAATTTCACCTTCATCTCCGATTTTATAATCAGGATCTAAATCTATTTTTTCAAAATTTTCTCTCACAACAAACGAGCAAAAACTATCAATCGTTGTAATCTGTGCCGTATTTATCAAATTAATCTGTTTTTGTATGTGTTCATTTTCAGGATGATTAGTAATAATATCATCCAATGCATTTCTTACTCTTTCCTTCATCTCAGAAGCTGCTGCCTTTGTAAATGTAACGACTAAAAGATTATCGATATCTACCGGATTATTTTCATCTGTCAATAAATTTATAATTCGCTCTACCAAAACTGCGGTTTTTCCCGAACCGGCTGCCGCAGATACTAATATGTTTTGGTCTCTTGCATCTATTACTTCTTTTTGTTTTGGAGTCCAATTTGGCATATTTATTTTTCTCCTTCCGAATCTTCATACATCTCATCTAACTTAGAAATTACTTCAGGCAATTTATATCCGGGAACCTCCGTATACTTATCTCCTGCATTTACATCAAAACTACACATACCTGCATATGGGCAATATGTACATGCCTTTTCTATAGGATTAACATCAATATTTCCCTCGCAAATTTCTTCTTTAAACTTATCTGCCATATCTGAAACATAATTAATAAGTTCACCAAAATGCTTATTATCAATCGCCATTACATCTGCGTAATAACTTTCATCTCTTTTAATTCTCACAGGAATAATATCCGAAGATTTTTCCATATTTTCATCTATATTTTTTAACACGTTGATATCGTCTGTAAAAATACCTGACATCTTATACTCTTTAAATCTTTTCTTATTGATTTCACAGGCAAGTCTTTCTTTTAGTTCTTCCTTTGTCAATGAACCATCGTTCATAATTTTATTTTTTTCTGTTTTTGTCAGTCCATTAGTATAAGGGTCTTTAATTTCATAATAAAATGCTCCTGCCGGCAAAACCTGTTTGTCCTTATATTTTTCCTGTTCTCTTTTTATTACATCTCCTAAATAAATAAGAAGCTGCATCTGTGTGCCGAAAAATGTAGAACTGATTTCAAATTTCTTTGACCCTGATTTATAATCAATAATTTTCACATACACTTTCCCATCGTCAGGATCCTCGTATAAGTCCACTCTGTCTACTTTTCCATGTTCAACTACTGACTCATAATAAACCGGTTCAAACTTTCCTGCATTGATATGACTTTTTAATATTTCTGTAGTATTTATAGTTGTTTTTAAAATTTTATTTGCAATATATTTATTTCTTGCATCACTTGAAATAGCATTATTTTCGTATTCCTCAAATACGATATTTACGCATTCTTCAACTAATTTTTGTATATCTTCGTCTGTTAAATTTCTCCAATTCAAATTTTTATTTCTTAATTTTCTGCAAAACAACTCTAATGAATAATGATATAAATTACCAATATCATATGCAGCTATTTCAAATTTTCGTCTTTCTGAAAGTTTAAGACCATTAGCCAAAAACTGTGAATATGCACATGCAGCATATCTTTCAAGTCTTGTAATACCAATGTTGTGTCTGTTGCCATACAGTCCTCTTGCAATTTCCGGCAGTAATTTTGGATGTCTTGATGTATAATATATTCCTTCTATTATCATCTTTACAGCATTTTCTACTTCCCTGTTCTTAACAAGATTTGCAATCATCTGCTTTGTCTCATTATCTCCATCAAGGCTCTTATTTTCCTGCATTCTGTTTGTTATAAATTCTAATGCCTCTGTTATATTTGTAATATCACCCGGAACATTTTCCTTACTACTTTCCTTTATTTCTTTTATTGATGGAAACATTCTTTTTATTAGAGACAGAATATATGATTTTCTTAAAACTTCACCATCCGTGCCTGATGTGCTATATGAAAAGTAGATTTTACCTGTAGGCTTTGCAAATAATGCATACAAATAAAGTCTTTCAATATATATATTTTCTTTAGCTGTTGGCGCTAATACATAATTAGCTGAGCGCAAAAATTCTCTTTCCATATCCGTAATTATTCCGCTACCACTATTTGCAGAAGGCACAAGTCCATCATTTACTCCTGCAAAAAAGATAATTTTCTTAATATCTTTTAATCTTGTTCTTTCCAAATCACCAACCATTACCGTATCAAGACCGGGAGGAATTATTCCAACTTTCTGACTTGCAAATCCGGATTCAACAATCTGTCTGAACTCTTTTACCGACACAATTTCATCACCTAAAAATTCCACAAGCTTATTAAGCATTTTTATAATGGTTTCATAAATCTGTTCGTATTCTTTTGCTTCATCCAGTCTGCCTGCTTCATCACATTCCACTTTATGTTTTTGTATCTTAAGCTGCCAGTCATTATCTAAAATAAATTTGTAAATGCACTTTGTAAAATCAGTTATATCTACGTTTTTTAGCTTTAAGCCGTTTCTCAAATCAGAAAACATTTCTATGATTTTTTCTCTTATCAAATTAATATTTTCAAATTCTTCTTCGCTGATATTTTTATACTGCTTTTCCCATTTTCTGTTGTAACTGTTAAATCCTCTTCTTCCTGACTGAATTACATAATTTTCAATTATATCAATATCTTCTCTGTCAATATCCGTAATTCCTAATTTTAAAAACCTAAATAAACTTTCATATGAAAAATCTTTCTCAACCACTTCAATTGCAGCTACTATACCGTCAATAAAAGGATTTTTAGATATATCTCTCTTATAATCTATAAAATTCGGAATGCCTGATTTTCTAAATTCATCCTGAATAAATCTATAATATCCTTCCATATCAGAAACTACTACAGCGATATCTTTATATTTATAATTTCCTGTAATCATCAACTTAGAAATTTCATTTGCAATCCATCTTGCCTCTTCTTTTGGATTAGATGTTACATGCATTTCTAAATTTTTGCATTCTTTATCATAAGGTTTTAAAACTCTATTTCTAAATATATTTTCTTCTAAATAACAAAGTTCATCATTATCAGCAATTCGTATCGGTCTTTTTCCTTTATTTACAATAACCGTATTTTCGATTTCGACACTATTTCTTATTGCCAATTCTCTTAACTTTACAATTGTTTCTTTGCTGAGTGCAAATAATTCTCTGTCATTATATCCGTTAAAATCAGCTTCATTTTCAGGAAGAGTTATTGCGACAGTAACTTCTCTTGCATATTTTATTAATTTTTCTAAAACCATATACTGAATAGGTGTAAACCCTGTAAAACCGTCAATATAAATATGTGTTTTTCTTATTTTTTCTGACTTTTCCATTACATTACAAAAAATGCTCAACACTTCTTCCATCGTAATCATTTTTTCATTTATGTAATTGTCAAATTCTTCCGCAATCGTTTTAGTATCAATTAATTTATTTCTTAAAATGTTATGACCTTTTACATCATCAATCATCTTTTCCAAATCTTGTGTTCTATAATTATATTGCTTTAATTCGGTTATTAAAGTTTTTGCTCTATCCACAAATCCCGGCATATTTGCTTTGTTATGATAATACTTAAGGTCTTTTTTGCAATTTTCTAATACTTTACGGACAACGAGAGTTTTTCCCAAATCGTCCATAACCTTAATATCTGTCATTCCAAGTTCTTCAAATATACCAACTGCAAGTCTCTGAAAACTTACTACCTCAGTGTTAAAACTTCCGTGTCTATCTGAAGCAAGCAAAATTTCTCTCTGTGCTTCCATTGAATACTGTTCAGGAACCAAAGCTATATAATCTTCATTTCTATTTTCATATTTTGAAGCGTTATTTGTAAGTCTTTCATATAATAAATGTGACTTACCTGAACCTGCACTTCCTACAATAAATGTTAATGACATATCCGTCTCCATTCTTTATATTTCCTTAAATGATGCCTGGGCAAAAGTTCCCACCTTTTGACCCTGGCATTCTTAAATTATTATATATAATTTTTGCTGTTTTTTCATCATACTTTTATGTTTTTGCTCATAGATTTAATTATAAAAACCTATACAGTTTTCGGAGGTCACACATCATGAGTAAAAGTCCTAAATTTATGGTTTTTCATCTTAAAGAACTTATATATACATTTATATTAATTGTCCTTGGAATAGCCTTAATAATAACCTTAGTTTTAATGTTTAGAAAAGACACCACTACTTCGGCTCCTGCAAGTGATTGCACTTATAAGGCCGGTGTTTATTCCTCTTATATCACGTTAAACGGAAATCCTATGGAAATTCAGGTAGTTTTAGATGATAACCACATAAATTCCATTACAATTGAAAATATTGACGATTCCGTAGCTACAATGTATCCTTTAGTGAAACCTGCTTTTGAGGATATTGCTAACCAGATTGTATCAACTCAGTCATTAGAAAACGTATCTTACAATCCCGAAAGCCAATATACATATTCTGTATTATATAATGCAATATGCGATACAATTAATTCGGCCAAATAATTTCAATAAAATATTTTTGTGTCAGGTTTTAATTTGCAAATCTTTAAAGTTAATTTGCAACAACACTTTTGCAAAGCTGATATCACTCTTATTTATAAAAATATCAGCATAATAAATTATAAAAAATAGGATGAGACAATTATGTTCCATCCTATTTCTATTATTAATATACAAAATTTTATTTTATGGAAATTATTCATGTACAAATAATTTCGCATACATATTATTTGCTATAATTACTCTAATTCTTCTAACCACTCACGTACTACTGCATCACTTGGCATTCTCAAATCTCCTCTAGGTGAAACCGCAACGCTTCCTACCTTTGGTCCGTCAGGAAGGCATGAACGTTTAAACTGCTGCGAAAAGAATCTTCTGTAAAATGTCTTTAACCATTTCAAAATAGTTTCTTTATCATATTTTCCATCAAATGCGTGTTCAGCTAAATATAATACCTTCTTAGGTTCAAATCCAAATCTTAAAATATAATATAAGAAAAAGTCATGCAATTCATATGGTCCAACTACATCCTCTGTTTTCTGTGCTATTTTTCCATTCTTAGTAGGTGGCAGTAATTCAGGACTTACAGGTGTATCTAGCACATCAAATAAAATGTCTGCTAATTTCTTTACTCCACATGTGTCTGCAAAATAATGAACTAAATGTCTTACCAACGTTTTCGGGACTCCCGCATTTACACCATACATAGACATATGGTCTCCATTATAAGTAGCCCATCCTAATGCAAGTTCCGACATATCTCCTGTTCCAATAACCATTCCATTATATTCATTTGCAAAATCCATAAGCAAATAAGTTCTTTGTCTTGCCTGTGCATTTTCATAAGTAATGTCGTGATTATCTATACTATGTCCTAACTGTTTTAAATGAAGTGTTACTGCATCAGCAATATTTACTTCTTTTAGTTCACATCCAAGTTCTTTTACAAGTGTAACTGCATTATTATATGTTCTGTCAGTTGTACCAAATCCCGGCATTGTAACTGCAATTATGTTGCTTCTGTCAATATTAAGTGCATCAAATGCCCTTACGGTAACAAGCAGTGCCAATGTGGAATCAAGTCCACCTGATATTCCTATAACTGCATTTTTACAATTAGTATGTTCTAAACGTTTCTTAAGTCCCATTGTCTGAATTGTAAGAATTTCTTCACATCTCTTATTTCTCTTTTCTTCATCCTTTGGTACAAATGGTGTATTATCAATTTCTCTTGAAAGTTCAAATTCTTCTAATTCTAAATCAATTTCACATATTTCATAATCGTCGTCACTAACTGCTGTAAATGTATTCATTCTTTGTCTTTCTGCAGCCAATTTTTCCAAATCTATCTCAGCATATACTGTTTCATTTGTAAATCTTTTTGCCTCTGCTAAGATTGTTCCATTTTCAGCTATCATATTATGTGCCGCAAATACTAAATCAGTAGAAGATTCCCCCTCTCCTGCATCAGCATACAAATAAGCTGATATTGTTCTTGCTGACTGTCCTGCCACAAGATTTTTACGATAATTATCTTTTCCTGTTACTTCATCACTTGCTGAAAGATTAGCTATAACTGTTGCTCCTGCCATAGCATAATTTGTGCTAGGTGGATTTGGCACCCATAAATCTTCACATATCTCTATTGCAAATTTAAAGTTTTCTATATTTACACAGTCAAAAAGTATGTTTGTTCCAAATGGGATTTCATCATCATAATCATCATCCCAATCTTCATCATCTTCTTCATCATCTTCTTCATCATCTTCCCAGTCGTCTTCATCAAAGTCATCCTGATTATGTTTAAAATCAACTTTGCCATTCTCTGTCATATATATTTTATAATCAAAACCTTCTTTGCAGTTTTCTTCTAAACTCCATTCATCCTTAGTAACTTCAAATGAAACATATCCTTCAACACCTTTTCCTGATACAAAATGTCTTGCTTCATAAAACTCGGAATAATTAGGTATATATGACTTAGGTACAATTCCAAGTATCTCTCCATCATAAACAACTGCCGCAACATTGTATAACTTGCCATTATATACCAATGGGAGTCCGACTATAGCTACAATTTCTTTATCTTCACAATGTTTTGCTATTGCCACCAACTTTTTCTTTGCATTTTTTAGCATGTGCTGCTGCCAGAACAAATCGCTGCATGTATATCCCGTAATACATAATTCAGGGAATACAACAAACTGTGCTCCATTATCATAAACTTCATCAATTAATTTACATATCTCTTTAGCGTTATATTCACAATCTCCTACTTTAATTTTAGGAGTTGCGCACGCAACCTTTATAAATCCGTTATTCATGTCAATCCATATCTCCTGTGTTATATATTCGTGAATTAATATTTTAATACACGCTTACCTCTAATGATACCCCATTGTCAAATTTATTGTCAACATTTCACGTAAATTGTCTCTTTTTATATTGCTTTTTATGATATACATTTAATGAATGTCCAATTTTAATTAATTATATACCTATTTTTTATAATCTTAATGTATACCTATTTTTTAATATACATTCAACGTAATGCTTTTTATGTTATATTCATGATTTTGTCATAAATAACAGAACAAGAAACGCCTAATATCAAATTTATTTTTTGATATCAGAGCGTTTCCATAAGTTATTATTTAAATGAAAAATTAAATATAGAAGTCTTAAAACTATTCATAATAACTCTATATATTAACCGAGCATCGCATCCGTCAGGAAAAAAGTCGAAAACTTTTGACCCCAACATCTCTATATTAATATCTTCTTGGAATAAATGTGTTATATCCTACATTTCTTAAATTCATTTCCATCATCGCAGCATTATCAATATCATCAAACACTCCAACCTGTACCTTATACAATCCGTTCTCAAATATGACATCTGCCGGATACCCCTGTTGTCTTAATTTATACGCCATATTATTTGCTAACTGTCTGTTTCTAAATGCACCAACCTGTACTGTATATGTGTTTCCATCAGCATCCTTCGTATCATAATTTTCAAGAGTTTCCATTATTGCACATGCTATTGCATTTGCTATTTCATAGAATTTTTCATCAAATAATTTATTATCACTATCTGAATTAATGAAGCCTGCTTCTATTAATACTGCCGGCATCTTTGTTCTTTTTAAAACTACTAAATTAGGTCTTTCAACGACTCCTTTATCTTCAAATCCTATCTTTGTAAGATTTGCATTAATATTTCTGGCAAGTTGTGATTTTAAGCCACTGTCATCATATACTAAACTCTGCACTCCACTATACTGATTTGCTGTAGGCGCAGAATTTCTATGAAATGATACAAATAAATCTGCTCCTGTATTATTTGCCTTAGTTGCTTTTTCAAATGGGGTATCATAGACATCTGATGTTCTTGTAAATTCTACATCATATCCATTATTTCTTAAAATCTCCCCTACCGCTGTAGCAAGTCGTAACGCATCATCTTTCTCCTGTCTGCCTTCATAAACGGCCCCGGGGTCTGTTCCACCATGTCCCGGGTCCAACATAATTTTATAAGCCATAAACACCTTAATAACAAATTCGTTATCATATAGTATGCTTATGGCTTACCAAAAATACCTATATTTTATTTTTTGTTTACATTTGTTTCGTTATTGTTCTGATTATCTCTTGCACCGTTTATGATGTCATCTCCTGCATCTTCAACACCATCGATAACATCATCCACTACATCATCTGCAACTCCGTCACCATTTGTATCAGTTGAACTATTTACGTTTCCTGATCTTCTTGTTGTTTCGTTTCTGTCTGTTCTATTTGTTGTAGTCTCTGTTGTCATTTCATTTGTTGTTTCTACAGTTTCATTCATTGATTCATTCATTTCATCGTTTGCTGCATCATTATTTCCACAGCCTACAAATCCAACCATTGAAAGCATCATTACAAATGCTACTAAGTATTTTTTAATATTGTTCATAATAACCTCCATAAAAGTTTTTACATCATTTATTATGAACACTTTTACAAAAATTATAAAAATATATAAAAAAATAGAAATAATTTAATTTGAAATCAATATAAATTGAGTTCGGCAAAAATCATTTCTATTTTTAAAATATTAAAATGGCATGATTTCGAAAGTTCATAGTTCATAGTTCTTAGCATTAGCAAAGTAACTTTAACTTTCATTTTCCATTCTTTTATACATAACTTTATTCGATTTAATTTAATACATCAGCCATGTTATACATTCCTGTTTCTTTAGAAGCAAGATATTTAGCTGCATCAACAGCACCTTTTGCAAATACTGCTCTTGAGTAAGCTGTATGCTTAATTTCAATTACTTCATCAATTCCTGCATATATAACTTCATGTTCACCTACAATTGTTCCACCTCTTACTGCTGAGATTCCAATTTCCTTTTCAGGTCTCTTTTCTCTTCTGCTGCTTCTATCATATGTATAATCATATTCGTTGTTTAAAACCTGATTAATACAATCTGCAAGTGCTAATGCTGTTCCGCTTGGAGCATCTAATTTCTGATTATGATGCTTTTCCACTATTTCAATATCATATCCTCTGTTGGCTAACACTTCTGTTGCAACTTTTAAAATCTTCATTAATGTGTTAATTCCTAAAGACATATTTGCTGATTTTAAAATAGCAACTTTTTCACTTGCCTTCTGAACATTATATAACTGTTCTGATGTAAGACCTGTTGTGCACAAAACAACCGGAATTTTCTTTTCTACTGCATACTTTAATAAATCATCTATTGCACTAGCTGTTGAAAAATCAATAATTACATCTGCATCAACATTACAGTCAAAAATATTTGTGAAAACAGGATAATCATTTGCCACTTTGTCATAAGCATCAATTCCTGCGACAATCTGTACGTCTGTATCTTTATTAGCTATATCAGTAATCATTCTTCCCATTCTACCGTTACAGCCATTCATAATTATGTTTGTCATCCTTACCTCCGTATGAAAGCTTTATAAAATTCCGTAATTCTCCATTGCTTTTCTTAATCTTTCTTTGTTAGCATCTGTCATTTCTGTTAAAGGAGCTCTAAGTGAACCGGCCTTATATCCTAACATATTCATTGCTGCTTTTACAGGGATTGGATTAACTTCACAGAATAATGCATCAATTAATTCAATTGCTTCTAACTGAATCTTCTGTGCCTTTTCAATATCTCCATCCATATATGATGCTACCATATCATGAACTTTAGCAGGTGCTACATTTGACCAAACTGAAATAACACCCTTTCCGCCTAATGATAACAATGGAAGAACCTGGTCGTCATTTCCTGAATAGATATCAAGACATCCATCTGCAAGTGATGCTAACTTAGCTACCTGTGAAATATTTCCTGATGCTTCTTTAATTGCAACTACATTCTTTACTTCTTTTGCAATCTTAACTGCTGTTTCAGGAAGAATGTTTGTTCCTGTTCTTGATGGTACATTATACATAATAATAGGAATATTTACTGCGTCTGAAATATCCTTATAATACTGATATAATCCACCCTGAGTAGCTTTATTATAATATGGCGTAACACATAATAATCCGTCTGCACCAACTTCCTGTGCCTGTTTAGCAAGGTTGACTGCTTCTCTTGTACAGTTAGAACCTGTTCCTGCAATTACAGGAATACGCTTAGCTGTCTTATCTACTGCATATTTAATGCATTTAATATGTTCTTCATCATTCATTGTTGAAGATTCACCTGTTGTTCCACAAATAATAATTGCATCTGTGCCTCCGGCAATCTGATTTTCAATTATTCGTCCTAATTCATCATAATTAATTGAACCATCTTCATTCATAGGTGTGATAATTGCTACACCTGCACCTGTAAAAATTGACATTTTAATGTCCTCCTTCATAATCTTAATCCCATTATTTACACCACTTATTTATATACAATCTCTCCGTAACTATCTTTTGTAAAATAAATTTAATAGTTACATGCGTAATAAAAGGGACCACGTGGTGTGCTCCCTAAAAGTATCGCTTCGATGCTTATAAGTAGCTCTCCATCAGGGTACTTCCTAATGACAGTTATATGGCTCTTAACCATATACCCAAGAATTCATCTCCGGAATGAATCCTTTCGGCGCCACATCCTTTCCTCTGTAATCATCTGCCTCCGGGACATCATACAGTTTACTAATAAGTAGCGCAACCTCTACTATCATTTAAAACAATAATAGCACTCCACATTATATAAGTCAACCTAATTCACCTCTTTACAAATAGCGGTAAATTATATTTCCCCTCCTTATATAATATGGTCATATTGCTATATTGTCTATCATTTTATCAAAATATCTTTAATATCATTTTCTTTTATTACATCTACGGAATCATCCTGATATCCGGCAGGTATACCTACACTTGAATACAATTTACCAAGTTCAGTAAATTCCCCTGTTGAAATGTCATACAATGCTGATGCTCCATTTTTTGAATCTTTGCTTCCAAATGAAAACCATGCATATCTTTCTACATAATCTCTTTCTTCTAATCCCGGTATTACACCTTTCATATATCCAATAACTGCATCTAACTGCTCCTGATTTTTTCCCGGGTCTCCTGATATTGCAAACTCCGTAATCCAAATCGGCTTATGATACATTTCATATGTCTGGTCTATCAAATCTAAAAATGCCTGAACACCTTCATCACTATACCAGTTCCAATAATGATGTAACGCAATAAAATCTATACTAAGATTATCATCTGCATCAATCTGCTCCATAAACGGCTGAAACCAGTCTTTTGACCACGGAGGGCATAATGCTGTTGCCGGTGAACTTATCTGTATGCCTTTATTCATAAAATCAGGCCATGCATCTACAACTTCATCAACTGTTAAATTTGCCTGGTCCGTAAAATCAGGCTCATTATATGCTAACAAATATTTATATCCTGTTTTTTTAAGTCTTTCTATCATTTTCGACTCAGTTGAACTATAAGTCCACATCATTGGTATATACTCCATATTTTCAAATGAATAATAATTAAATGGTGTAATATCCCAATTGTAATACCATGATGCATTCATCTTATCTGCTGCAAGTTCTCTTGACATATCCTTATTTACACATAAACCTTTTTTTGAAATATAAATTGTAAATACATCTGAATATATTTTACTTCCGTTATCGTAATCAGCTTCTATGTATATTTCATAAGAATTTGTTTTTGCGCAGTGAAATTCTACTGTAGCAACAGATGCTATATCTGATATGGATTCTTCTTTTTTTGTCATATCTTCCAGCTTCATTCCTGAAACAAAACCTTCATCTTCTTTTTCCTCTTTTGCAAATTCATCCGGCTTAATGGCAAATTGCTTTTCGCCATCTATATAAATATTATATTCGTTTACTTTGCCATATTTTTCACTGTTTTCATATATATCTTCTAAATTTGCAATAGTAATATCTATGTTTCCTGCACCTATCATCTTCCCCGGGGTTGGATTTACAAGTGCATTTTCTTTCCATTTAATCAGTGTAGCTTCTTTCTTGCTATTATCATTTACAAATATACCCACAACTCCTATTGTCGCTCCAAAGCAGCACATAATAATTACAGCAATTAATTTCTTAATATTTTTCATTGATTTTCCTTAATATACCTTAATCCCTTCAATTTTTAAACCATAAATACAGATTAAAATTAATAATCGTATTTATGGTCTTATTCTTATTTACAATTTGTTTATGTGATTTTAAATTTCACTTTTGCACTATGTTAGTTTTTACTTATTTACTAAAATGCATATTATCTTATGTATCGCCTGTAGTCTATACTTACATCAGTATTATTTAACTTTTACTGATTTTGTCTTGCTCCATGCACCATATACTTTTTTCTTTCCAACTTTTGTATATGCTCTCACTTTAAAATAATATTTTGTCTTTCTATCTAATTTCTTTATTGTTATAGTCGTTTTTGATGTACTCTTTTCTAAATATCCTACAAATTTCTTACTATCTGAGTATTTTATCTGATATCCTTTTGCTTTTGCTACTTTCTTTATTCTTATTTTTGCTGTCTTTTTCTTTAAGCTTTTAGCATATACAATGCTTGTTTTGCCTGGTTTCTTTATGGAATTGCCGGCTACACCATTATTTATACTACTGTTATTATCATTATTCAGCGAGGCATATACAACATTCATTGTAGAATTATCTATTGATTTGCAATTTCCATAACTATAACCTTCAGGATTTCCATTTGCAACATATGCATTTCCTAAATCAGTTAATACACCTGTACTGTTTGTCCATAATGCTGCAGCACCATTTGTTCCATCTGTTGTATCAAATGAGAACCATGAATATCTTTCTACATAGCTTCTCTCATCTAATCCCTTTAATACAGCCTCCAAAAATTCCTTGCACTGCTTTCTTCCATTTGAATCACTATAGCCCCAGCCATTAGGAGCAAATTCTGTAATCCATATTGGTTTGTGATACATTTCATACGTTTTATCAACCACATTTTCAAGGAAGTCATTTGCAGCTTTTACTCCTCCATATGTTTTATAATAGCAATGTAAAGGAATAAAGTCTATTGTACTTTGGTCAATTCGGCTCATAAATGTTCTAAACCATGTTCCATTATTCCATGCAGGGCAAAATGCCGGTGCCGGTGAACCCAAATAATAATTATTTCCTAAAAATTTATTCCAATTATTTATTGCTGTATTAACATTTATATTGCTTCCACCGGCATTTGCCCCCATATCAGGTTCGTTATATGCAAGTAAATATTTATATCCTTTTAAAGCTATTGATGAAATGTATTTTTCCGATCCTGTCCCCCAAATCATTGGAACATAATCAATATCTGTATAGCAACTATATGTAAATGGATTTATTCCCCAATTATAATACCAACCTATATTCATATCATCAGGTATTAACATTTTCCCCATTTTATCATTTACACATAATCCTTTTTTAGTTACATAAAAATAAAAAGTTGAGGATGTTACACTAGAACCATCTGTAAAATTTGCAACAATATAAGTCTTATGACTGCTTACTGTCGTCGTATAAAATTCAAACTGTGTGGTAGTTGCCGATGCAGTATTTACAAGTGAATCATCTACATATAATTTATAATCTTTTATTTCTCCTAAACTATCTGCACTTGTCCATTTTATATCAATATATCCTGCCGGCACTAATTTACCTGCTACCGGATTTGTTATTGCATTTGCCTGCCACTGTGTTATTGCACCTGCATCACTATTTATTGTAACTGCTTTAACATCATTGTTAAAAGCAGGAGTTCCGGTAATAACCACCGCTGACATCAAAGCCATTGCAATTACTCTTCTTAACTTTCTCATATAATAATCTCCTATCACCTTTTCAAAATAAATAGGGGTAAGGTACTCACCCCTATTTTCTTTTGTCTAACAATCACTTATGCAATTATTTTTTCTTACTATTTTCAGCTGATTTTGCTTTTTTTACTTTTTTTACCTTTTTTACTTTTTTAACTTTCTTTATTTTTGCTACTTTCTTGCTGCTCCAACCTGTATACAACTTTGAGCCATCCATAATAAAGTAAGCTCTTGACTGAACATAATACTTCTTTCCTGCTTTCAATTTTTTAAGAACATATGTAAGCTTTGTTGTACTCTTAGTTTTAGCTTTTTTCATATTCTTATATGTTGAATATTTAATTTCGTAACCTGAAGCATTATTTACCTTCTTAAGATTTACTTTGATAGTTTTCTTTTTATTATTAGGTAATGCTGTATAAATAACAGGTTTTACTGCTGCTGCACACGCTATTGCAGATGTGTCTACTCCACTTGGAGTATATACTCCATAAGTTTTTGCCGGATATCCTGCAGGATTTCCAATTTCAGCATATAATTTTCCTAATTCTGTTAAGACACCTGTATTTCTATACCATAATCCTGAAGCACTGTCTGTGAATGTACTATTATCTTCAGGGTCAAATGAGAACCATGCATATCTTTCTACATAGCTTCTTGCATTTAATCCTTCTAATACAATCTTTAAGAAGTTTCTTGTATTCTCTGCGCATGTAGGATCAGCCATGCTTAACTTCATATGCTGTTCACCTACAGCAAACTCTGTAATCCAAATTGGCTTATGATATAATGCATATGTCTGGTCAATTGCCTGTAAGAACTGTAATGCGCCTTTAGTTGAATCTAAATCTGTTCCCCAATAACAATGTACCGCAATAAAATCAACATCTAACGAACTATTTGCTGATATCTTTTCCATAAAAGGTTTAAACCATTTATCAGACCAGCACGGTGCTGTAGCTGTTGCAGGTGAGCCAACTTTAAGTCCTGAATTACAAAAATCCTGCCATCTGTTAATTACTTTTTCAATTGACATATTAGACTGATTTGTTAAATCTGGTTCATTATATCCTAAAATATATTTGTATCCATTCTTTTTTGCGTTTTCAAAAGCTGCTTCTTTAACTGTTCCCTGTCCCCATATCATAGGTACATAGTCCATATTATCAAATGATCTGTTTTTAAAATTTTTTTCATTATATGCTGTAAAGCCCCAATTATAATACCAACCAACATTTAATGAAGAAGCATCTATACCTACTCCCATATCTTCATTTATACAAATTCCTTTCTTTGTAACATAAAAAGTACTTGTATTTGTATTAACTACTGTTCCGTTTGTTAATGTAGCTGAAACGTATGCTGTATGTGCAGATACATCAACTGTGTAAAATTCGCATGATAAAGTTTCTGCTGATGTTGGAGATACTGTTCCTATTAAAGCATTATCAACATAAACTGCATATGATGAAACTCCTTCTAGGTTATTGTTCCACTTTACATCTATATATCCTGCTCCAATTAATGATCCGTTAGCAGGACTAATCAATCCATTATTAGTCCATTCTGTTGTTGAAACTGTAGCGGCTGCTACTTCATTGCTTGTGATTGCAGCATAATTAATTCCTGAAAATACAACAACTAATGATAATGCAAATGCTAATATTCTCTTTGCTTTTCTCATATTCTTATCCTCTCTAACTAAATAAAATGTTTCTACATTTAAAATCAAATTATAGCATCTAAGATTTTTGTTTAAAAAAAGGGCGCAAAGACTTATATGATATTCATATAAAATCTCTACACCCTTTCACCTGCTTAAGATTAATTCTAATATTAAACTTATTTAACTACAACTAACTTCTTAGCTGACCATTTTTTACTAAATACTTTGTTATCTGCTGAATCTGTTGTATAAGCTTTAGCTCTTACGTATACAATTGATCCAGATTTAAGTTTCTTAAGTATAATTTTTGTCTTTTTAGATGTTTTCTGTTTAGCACCCTTAAACTTTGAATTTGTTGAATACTGAACAGCATATCCTTTAACATTCTTTGCTTTCTTAAGTGATACAACTGCTTTCTTAGCACTTTTGCTCTTTACAGAAGCAATTTTAACCTTTGCCGGTGCAGCTGTTTTCTTCCACTGTGCAACAAGTGTCAAGTCACTTGGAACAACAGAATTAAAATTATATGAAGCTCCATTAGCTGTATAACCTACTAATGTGTATCCTTTTCTCTTAGCTGCAAATGTATCAACCTTTTCGCCTTCATTTACATATTTTGTAGACATTGTCTTGTTCTGGCTAACAAAATTTACAGTATACTGCTTATTAGCTGTAACTGTGAAATTATTTACATGAATATATCCTGACATACCAATTTCATCAGCATATGTCTTTAATAATGCACCTAAAGCGAATTTTAATCCGATGTTTCCTTTTTTATAATCCTTTGGTACATTGATTACCGCTGAAACCTTCATACTTTCTTTCTTTGAAGAATCTAATGTAATATATCCATCTGATGTAATATTAGATGTTGAAGTTAACTCTAAAGCTTCATCACCATTACCAGGCTTATATGCCTTGAATAAAATATGCTTTGTAGTAATATCTCCTATCTTATTTCCTAATGCATCTTTTTTGCTTGCTTTTAATGTACTTGAAATATTAAAAGATATTGTGTAATTACGTCCTGCTTCAACAGGTACATTTTCAAGTGTAGCTGTCATACCCCATGGATTATCATTTACTAATTCATTTGTTAACTTATTGTATTCTCCATCCCATCCAGAATTAATGACAAAGAAATCAAAATTAGAAACTGTTGAACCTGCTGTTATGTATCCTTCAGTTGCATAATCAACACCTTTTGTCTGAGGGATGGCTTTTAAAGCTTCTTCCCATTCTCCACCATCTTCCCTAGTACATACTGAAAATGATGTCCACTGTGTTAATCCTGCCAAAACATTTGTTCCTGCCGGAACTTGAGCTGCTGATGCAACGCCTGCCATTCCTATAGTCATAACAGATGCTAATGCAACCGCCATAGTTTTCTTAAATAATCTCACTTATTTGTCCTCCTAATTACAGTCCTTATGTTTAATATGCGGCAATATTTTGATAATTGCCGCATACTTACTTTTGAAAATTATATTTGCTATTCTGTTTTATTATTTTTTAATTGTTACTTTTACAGCTTTGCTCCACTTACCAAATCCTGCAGCATTTTTAGCACGAACCTGAACTTTGTATGTCTTACCTACTGCAAGTTTTTTGATTTTTGCATTTGTCTTTTTAGCGTTGTATTTCTTGTTTCCAACCTTAACCTGATATGACTTAGCACCTTTTACTTTCTTCCAAGTAACCTTAACTGACTTCTTAGCATTGTTAACAACCTTAACACCCTTAACCTTTGCAGGTTTGCTTGCTACTACTGCAGGAGCTGCTGTTGTAGGAGCTACTGTATTTGTATTACCTGTTGGAACCTTTGTTGTTGTTGTTGCTTTTTTTGTTGTTTCAGGAGCCTTTGTTGTCTGTCTTTCAGGAATAACGCTCTGTGTATACTTTTCACCCATTAAAGAAATGTCTGTGAATGATAATGTTCCATGTGCATTTACATTTTCTGATGTTCCATATGCGTATGCATACTTGCAAGCCTTAGCTGCTTCTTCTGTAACTTTTCCAGCCTTAACTGCCTGTGTTAATTCATATGAATAATAATATGAACCATATGCTAACTGAACCTTAATATCATTACTTAAATAATCAGGACTTACAGGAACGTCAAATTCGTATGTTTTTGTTTCTCCTGCTGGAACTCTTATTGTCTTAAATAACATTATGTTATCATTATCACCTTCAATACCACTATTTACAGTAATTGTAATATTCTTTTCTGTCTTTGTAGTTGTATCTGCTTGCATCATTCCGTTATTAACTGTAAATTTTAATTTATATGTATTTCCTGGAACAACTTTAGCATTAATTTCTGATTTAATCTGATATGGTTTTTCACCCCAGATTTTATCATTTAATACAATTGCATCTTCCGGAGCAGCGCTTTCTGCTGTCCAATTAGCCTGCCATCCTGTAATAGAAATATTAGCAGAAACATTATCTACTGCTGTTGACTTAAATGTTGTCTGTGTAATAACAGCATCATTTGGTTCATAACTTTCTGCTGAACTTGTCCAGCTACCTGTAAGTGCGTTAGCTGTATCAGCCTTAACGTCTGTTGTGTTTGTTTTAAATCCTACTGCAAGTGTAGCAACTAATGCTGTTGTCATAGCACCTGCCATAACTTTGTTGAAAACCTTTCTCATCTTCAATTTCCTCCTCAAATAAAATTGTTTTTTTTCTTTTTGAAAACGTTTATTTTCAATCTATGAACATCTTATCATAAACGTTTTTATTTTACAATCCAAAATATCATATTTTCACAAATAAAACGATTTTCAATTTGAAATACTGTCTAATTTTCACATATAAACAATCAATCAATTTAATTTCTGATGTAAAAATTGTAACATTTTTATTGTTCTTTATTTAGATGTTTTAAATGTTTTTGTTTTAGACCATGGTCCTTTATCACTACCATTAATACCTCTGACTCTTACAAAGTATTTTTTACCACCTGCCAATTTGCTTAATACAATAGTTAATTTACCGGTTTTCTTTATCTTTGATTTTTTAAATTTCTTATTCAAAGAATACTGAACCTGATATTGCTTAACACCTGAAACTTTCTTCCATGTTACTTTAGCAGATTTTTTCTTTGTTGCTTTTGCACTCTTAATCTTAACTTTACCAATTGTAGTTGCCTTTGTTGTTTCTACAGGCACTACAGTTGTTGGTGTAACCTGAGTTGTTGTTTCTTCTACCTTAGGTGTAGCAGTTGTTGTTGGCTGCTGTGTTGTTGGTTCCTCATATACATACTTATCAGCATCAGTTAACTTATATGTTTCATAACCTTTAGGATTACCTAATGATGCATATAAGAATCCATTATCTGTTAATTTACCTGAGTCATAATCAAATAATGCAGTTGATCCACTTGCATCATTTGAATCAATATCATTTGCTGAATTAATATTGTATGGGAACCATGCATATCTTTCTACAAAATCCATCTCATCTAACTGTGCACATACTTCTTTAATAAATGCACCTGTTTTTTCATTTTCACCAGGTTTCTGATAACTATAATCGAATTTGTCTCCATATGCCTTGCTTCCAAAAATTCCCATTTCGGTAATCCAAACAGGCTTTCCATATAATTCATGTACTTTCTTTACAGCATCAATCACCATGCTAACACTTCTCTGACTAATATATGTATGAATTGCTACACAATCGCAACTAACTCCTTCAATCTCTATCTGAACTCCATTATCATCAACTGTTCCGCCTTTCAAGAATGGTGTAAGCCATCCGCTGTATGTTCCGTTAGGATTACTAATAGCCGGAGATACAGTTCTCTTTCCAAGTTTCTGTATTTCTTTCCAGCCCTTCTGAGCCTGTACAACTGATATATTTGCCTGAGCTGATAATTCAGGTTCATTATATCCAAGGATGTAATTAGCATCCTTTGGAACTAAAGCGCACTGCTCTGCAATGTATTTAAATAAATTTTCATCTTTTGTTCCATCCGGATCATCCTGATTTCTTCCCCAAATCATTGGTACAAAATCAACTCCATCATCAATTGAATTATTATAAGGTGTTGCCTGCCAATTGTAATACCAAGATAGGTTCATCTTTTTAAGTTCGACTGTTTTACTCATATCTTCACCTAATGCAATTCCTTTTTTAGATACAAAAAAGTTTCTTTCATTAGACTCTACTGTTTCACCCGAAGCTAAAACAGCCTCAACCTTTAATGTATGCTTTGCTATAGATGTTGTATAAACTTCTGCCATCTGTTCATTCTCACCATTAGCTTCTAATTCGACTGCTTTTTTTCCATCAAATACAATATTATAGCTTTCTGCATCTGTTACAGATGTATTAACTTTAACATTAATGTATCCTGCTCCTACGAGTTTGCCTTCAGTTGGTGTAATAACTGCCTCTTCTTTCCAGCTTGATATAGTGCTACTTTCTTCGTTTGCATCCGCACTTATCACTCCAGTCATTGACACTGTCATAACTGCAGCCATGGCAAATGCAACTCCCCTCTTAAAATTTCTCATGTTTTCCTCCTTTATATGCATACCATCTCTGATGGTATTTCTTCCACTCTATTGTCCGATTATTTTCTTATAAAGTCAACAACTTTTATGCATTTTTTACAATTTTGCTTATAATCAATCTTTTTTTTTAGATGTTATTTTATTTTTTAGAATAATATGATTTATAATTTGTTGTATAAATAAATAATATCACTAATTTGTTTATTTGTTTGTGGCACCTTTGCAAGAAAAAACATCCCAAAACAAACTTTTCAGTCTGTTTTGGGATGTTTTTCTGCTTTTTTTAACGATTTTACTCGTCTACATATTCTAATTTGCTGACAGACACTTCATATGCTGTGTGCTTTTCGCTTTCATCTTCATTAATCTTCTTAATGTACTCTCTGCTTTGCACTCTTCCCCATATCTGAATGTGTCCACCCACTTCAAAAGCTGATGCATATCTTGCATTTCTGCCCCAGGCAATGCAAGGTATGTAATCTGATTTACCATACGGTCTGTTAACTGCAATAAGTAAATCTGCGATTTCTCTTCCAAGCGGTGTTTTTCTGTAAATTGGTGGTTTGCAAATAAATCCATCAAGGAAAATCTGATTTGTTCTGCCTGCATCAAGATTCTCTTCTACTTCTTCCCATTCTCTTACGAAAATAGAAAGCACCAATTTGTTTCTTGTCCCCTCATGTCTGTTGTAGGATCGAAACTGTCCTGATACTTCTACAAGTCTTCCTGTGTAATCCTGTGTTACATCAACAAGTCTCTCAGATACCATCAACGGAATAATATCCGTTAATTCACTAAGTCTGTCTACAGATACATCTACCATGTAGAATCCTTCTCCAAAAACTTCATGGCTGTATCTGAATTCAGATACAATCTCACCTACAATGCTAACGCGGTTGTTCTCAATAATCTTGTCGATCATGTGTGCTTCCCCCTTCTGTACCAACCTTTGGTTTCTTATTTCTTTTATCTCTATAATTATATTTCCTTTTTCCACTTTTATGTAAAAATGTGTTCGACCTTTTTCGACTTATATAATTTTTGTCTCAAATTTTTGCTCATTTATCGTCGAATACTAGGGTTTCACTTCGAAATAATTACTATTATTTACTATAAAATCGATATTTTCTTTATTCATTTACACACAATTTTCTATTATATCTATTTTTTTACCCCTAAATTTTTACCCCAAAGTCTCAACTTTGCCGTGAACTTTATCTTTTGTAATAATGACATTTCCTCTACTACAAAAAAATACCGACATTTGCAAACATCATTCACAAATGTCGGCACAATATTAATAACCAAGGTTCTTTAATGTCATTTTTGTTTCTGTCTTTAAAGCGCTGTTGATTGCACTTGAAGCTATGTTGCTTCTTAATTTCTTTACTGTAGCCTGCGGTTTATTCTTTGCTAACTTAACATCAGCAACCACTTCCTGATTCTGAATTGCTTTTATCTGAATCTTGTTTCCTGATGTATGAATAGTACATACAAAATCTCCAACCTGTTTAAAGATTTTTCCATTTTTCTTTAAGTAATTGTAAAGAGCTATACCATTCTTCTTTTTGTCCTTTGTCACTTTAAGTTTCGCTTTAGACTTAACACATTTGAAGTTTGTAACCTTTACTGATGTACTAAAACTTGAATCAGCATCATTAGGAAGTACTTCTGAGAGTGCATAAATATCACCCTGTTCTTCTGTTCTGTCACCAAATTCTCCACCCATTCCATAATAAATGAATGTTGCATTAGCAGATGCTTTAAATGTTGCCTTGTAGTTTTCTGTTACGCCCGGCTGTAAGTGTAACCAGTCTGCATAAACTACTGTGTCCTGTGAATCTGTAACTTTAAAGAATACCCATTTTTCAGCCGTTGTAGTTGTTGCTTTAAAACTAAGAGTATACTTCTGTCCTTTCTTCACTGTGATGTCTCTGTGTGCCTGTGCTCCCCAAACACCGCCCCAGCCAATCGCATCCATATCAGCTGAGAAAGAACTTGCTGTTGCGCCTGACAAACTACCGTCAGCTCCTTCGTACCAATTTTCTCTCTGTCCAAAGTAGCCTTCAAATGTTGTACCTGCAAAACATGTTGCACACATAGCTACTGTTATAGTTGTTGCAACTATAGCAGCTGAAATTTTCCTGATAACCTTTCTCATTGGTTAATCCTCCTTAAATATAAGTATTTGTATCTTCTTTTAGAACTATAACTTATATCTAACACCCTTCGGTTCTATTTTATAACATTTACAGGGGCTCCTGCAACCCATTTTTTAATATTATTTTTTACAATTTCAACAAGTCTTGTCCTGGTTTCAACAGGTGCCCATGCTGAGTGAGGTGTAATAATTATATTATCTATATCAAGAATCTCTTCATGCTTTTCCATCGGCTCTACTGCTACTACATCAAGACCTGCTCCTGATATTTTCTTAGATTTAACAGCATCAATTAATGCCTGTTCATCAACTACTCCGCCTCGTGATGTATTTATAAACAGTGCTCCATCTTTCATTTTTTCAAAAAACTCTTTATTACACATCTTTTCTGAATCGCTATTTAATGGGCAATGAATAGAAACTATATCTGATTTTTCAAGCAGTTCATCCATTTCTACAAATCGGACGCTTTCATCTTTCTTAGGACTTCTGTTATACGCTAAGACCTTCATATCAAATGCCTGTGCAATTTTTGCAACTTTCTTTCCTATTGAACCATATCCTACAATTCCTAATGTTCTTCCATCCATTTCCTTCATTGGTTTAAATGGCGAAAATTTTTCGCTGTGTATCCACCCTCCGTCTTTAACAAATTTGTTATACTCTCCAACTTTATTGTAATGTTCAAGAATAAGAGCAAATACATGTTGTGCTACAGCATTTGTAGAATAACTTCCTGCATTACATACCGTTATATTTCTTTCATTTGTATATTCTATATCCACATTATTATATCCTGTAGCAAAAAGTCCTATATACTTTACATTCTTTGCATCCTTCAAAGTCATTCTGTTCATTATCGACTTATTACACAAAATAATTTCAGCATCCTTTATTCTTTCCGCTATCTGATTATATTTAGTATAATCATAAATTGTCACTTCACCAAATTCATCAAATACCGAAAAATCAATATCATCATTCGTTAAAGTTTTTGCGTCTAAAATTACTACTTTCATCAGCCCAATATCTCCTACTATTATATGTATTACCACTTCCATTAGTCAGTGGTCATTTGCCAAAGCATTTATGTAAAATTAACTTCATTCAATGTTTTTCTAAACATTGCTTTCATGTTAAAGACTTTCACCTATTAGAAACGTGCACCGCAAGGTGCACAACATAAAAAAAGAAGTTCCCAAACAGGAACTTCTTTTTATTTATTAATCCTAAAATCAGATTATACTCTTGAAAGGTATTCACCTGTTCTTGTATCAATCTTAATCTTTTCACCCTGATTAACGAATAATGGAACATATACTGTTGCTCCTGTTTCAACCACTGCAGGTTTTGTAGCACCTGTAGCTGTGTTTCCTTTAACACCAGGTTCAGATTCTGTAATCTCTAATTCTACGAAAAGAGGTGGTTCAATTGCAAATACATCACCATTGTGTGAGCAGATTGTAACCATTTCGTTTTCTTTAACAAACTTAAGTGCATCACCGATTGTTTCTTCTGATAATGCAATCTGTTCAAATGTTTCTGTATCCATAAAGTTATACAATCCACCATCTGCATATAAATACTGCATTGATTTTCTATCGATGTGAGCCTTAGGACATTTTTCAGTTGGTCTGAAAGTCTTTTCAACTACACCACCACTCTTGATATTTTTTAATTTTGTTCTAACGAACGCTGCGCCTTTACCTGGTTTTACATGCTGAAATTCGATAATCTGATAAATCTGTCCTTCAACTTCGATTGTAACACCATTTCTAAAATCGCCTGCTGCTATCATAATATTTCCTCCTAACAGTTCATTGTGTTTTACCACGCTACGTTTTATTTTATAATAATAATATTATTATTTCAACTATTTTTTACTACAGCAATTATTAAGCGTGCTATTTTTCTATTTATTATACTAGAAAAATGTATTATAAAACGTCAAATTCCATAGGAATATTTATTCCTTCTATTGTATGAATATATCTATAGTGTCCGGAATGTAGTCCTACATAATCCTGGAATATAGGAATACTAAAATATCCCGGTCTTAAATTTTCAATCAATATTATAATTTCCGGAAATCTTGCATCGTCACTCAATTCAATGTTCTTCCACTGATTATCCTCATATATTTCAAGTTTTCCCGGTTGAAGACTTCCCGGATATGTATTATCTTCATTACCTACAGCATAAACATAAAATGATAATTCATCATTCATATTTATTTGATTATTCTTTAATATACCAACAAATTTTGTATCATTTTCATATACATTAAAATTAACGATACATTCCTGTCCATTAACTTTATTGGTTAATCGATATTGCCCGATTGAAATATCATAGTAATTATTCAAATCTGCATTTCTAATCATCTCACTATCATTAACCTCATACATTGTATTCTGATACTCATTTTTCTTTTCGATGATTTCCCATTTTCCATCTATATATTTTTCCAATTTTTCTGTTTTATAATCTAGTGCTATCACTCCCTTGCCATTAGTCAATGAATATTTAATTATTAGATTATCCTTTAAAGTTATTTTATCGTTAACATATGACAATTTTATTTTTGTTTCATTTACAGGATTTTGATTATCGCCTTTTCCCGCTTCTCCATTTGTAGTTGTCTCTTCATTCTTATTATTTGCAGTATTCTGTGATGATGTTGTTTCACTATTTTGCGTTTTGTCCTGATTATTTATTATTTTTTCTGAATCTGTATTCTTTTTCTTGTTTTTATTAACAACATTAATAATAAATACTCTCTTCTTATTTTTATATTTTGCTATAATTTTTGTCTTGCCATTTTTTATTCCCTTTATTTTTAAAATATTATTTTTCTTACCTTTAATTTTTACTATTTTAACAATCTTTTTATTTTTAATTGTCCATTTTACTTTTACGCTTGGCTCTTTCACTTTTATAGTCTTTGTCTTATTAACTACGATATCAACTTTTTTTGTATCAGCATTTACATTAATAGTTCCAACTATACCTACAACACATATTACACATGCAATTACAATTTTTTTAATATAATTAATTGTAATTCTACTTCTTCCTTTAGTCATATAAATCTCCTTTCCAACTAAATTATTCGAACACTAATTTTATGATAACCATAACATATACTTCTATTTATATCTATATGTTTTAGTAACGAAAGTATTTTTTCAGATTATTTTTTCAGATTATTTTTTCAGATTATTTTTTCTTTAATATTTAAACCACTGTATTTTCATCACGTAAAAAATCCGACAGGCTAAACCTATCGGATTTTCATTTTCTTTCTAATACTATATCTTTATCCTATGCTAAAAACTTATACGCTCTAAAATCTCACCACAGATTTCAACTCTGCTTTTTCCATCTGTTGCTATAGAAACCTGAGCTGCCTTTTGATATCTTTTTTCTCTGTCAGCAATCATTTTTTCTATATATTCTACTGTCATATGATTATTCAAAAGTGGTCTGTCTTTATTTTCGCATATGCGGTCATAAATAGTTTTCGGTTCTGCCGTGAGAAGTACTGTTCTTCCGCCTTCTTTCATTATTTCTATATTTTCATCTTTAAGAACAACTCCACCACCGCATGATACTATTTTTCCTGCATTAATTTGCATCTCTTCTAAAGCTTTTGTTTCAAGTTTTCTAAAATATTCTTCCCCATTTTTTTCAAATATATCACTTATAGACATATTTTCCTGTTCTTCTATGTATTTATCAATATCAACAACCGGCATTCCTGTAATATAGCCTAACGCATTTGATATTGTAGTTTTTCCCGTGCCCATAAAGCCAATCATAAATATATTTTTATCTTTGATATCATCACAATTAATACCTAATATATTTCTAACCTGTTTAATTGTCATTTGTCCCGGTGCTGATGTATTTACACCTGCCGCAAATGTTATTACTGAGCCTGTTGTCTTTCCACATACTCTTGTTACTGCGCCTAATTCTCCCATTGACATTGTAACTATAGGTGCTATCATTTTTTCATTTGCCTCAATAGAACCATATACGAGTTCCTTAACATCCTCTTCGCAACTTGGCATTACTGCCATTTTACATATATCTGCTCCAAGTTCTTCCATCGTCATTAATGTTTCCACTATCTTTTCTCTTGACGGCGTTTCATTAAAATGATGATTTGAACCAATTACTTTTGCTCCCGCCTTATGTATTTCCTCTATCATATCTAAGGCAATTGAATCTTTAGAGTAGGCTTCTACATCTATTAATTCAGCCAGTCCTGTCTTAGCTACCTGAACATTCAAATCATAATAACTGTTGTTTGAGATAAATTTTTTTCCACCTTCGCCATCTGTTCTGAAAGTAAAGATTAATGGTATATCTTTAATTACCTCACGCAAATCTATCAGCATATTCTCCACTTCATCAATATAAACGCTGTCAAAGAAATCACATCTCCATTCGATTATATCCGGATTCATCTCCACAACTTTTTTTGCCTGTTCTATCACTTCATCGTGATTTTCGCCTACTATCGGTACGCACACTTTGGGGTGACCGTCGCTAAGTTCAAGGTTTCCGACCTTAATTTGTTTCATTTTTCTTCTAATTCCTTTTTCGGAATTATTCCTCCTTTTACATTATTTGCCATCTGTTTAAATTACGGCATTTGACGTACATTATAACATATATGATTTTTATATAAAAGAGCAAAAATGTCTAAATGACATTTGCATAACTAACTAAAACTTTCTAAATGCTGTTTGTTATTGAAGTTATTTTACATTTACACGCAGTAATAGTGTATATCATTTAGAAAAATACCCGGCATTTATTAAAACCCACTTCCATTTGTTTTCAAATTTATGTATCATAATATATGGTGTTGAATTAATTCAGCATATATCAACTAAATTAGAATTATAAAAGTATCCAACAATAACCGTAATAAAGTTTATTGAACAAAAATATACCGGCTCAAATAATTACAACGGAGGTACTACAATGGAAAATATAAATATTACAGGGTCAACAAAACTTACAGGACTTCTTGGCAGTCCTGTTGCACATAGCAAATCACCCGCAATGCACAATGAAGCCTTTCGACTTTTAGGTTTAGATTATGTATATTTATGCTTTGATGTGGATGAAAATAATATGGAATCAGCAGTTGAAGGTCTACGAACATTAGGAGTTGCCGGATTCAACTGTACAATGCCTGACAAAATAAAAATGTGGGAATTATGTGATGATTTATCTCTTGCAGCAAAGTTAATAGGTGCTGTAAACACAGTTGTTAATCAAGACGGAAAATTTATTGGTCACAATACTGACGGAATTGGATATATGCAATCTGTTAAGGATGCCGGATTTGATATAATTGGAGGTAAAATGACATTAATGGGTGCCGGTGGTGCTGCATCTTCAATTCTTGTTCAGGCTGCAATAGATGGCGTGAAAGAAATCGATGTTTACAACAGACCCGGAACTAATTTTGATAAAGCTCAGATTTTAATTGACAAGTTGAATAAAGTTACTTCAGCTAAAGTTTCTCTCTATGATTTAAATGACGAAACTTCTTTAAAGAAGTCATTGGATTCAAGCACAATTTTAACTAACGGAACTTCTCTTGGTATGGCGCCAAATACCTACTCTTGTGTTATTAAAGACAGTTCCTTTTTACATCCTGAATTAATTGTTTCTGATATTGTTTATAACCCACTCGAAACAAAACTTATGAAAATGAGTAAAGAAATAGGTTGCCCTGTATTCAATGGTTTATATATGCTTTTATATCAGGGGGCTGAAGCCTTTAAGCTTTGGACAGGGAAAGAAATGCCTGTTAATGAAATCAAATCAAAGTTTTTTTAGAAATATTATCAATTAATTTTGAACAATAAATTTTAAAATGAATTATTTTATTCATTACGGATGATATAATTTTTTCAATATCATCCGTAATTTTTTTATTATTCAATAAAACAAATCTCACATTTTCAATATTTATATAATTTAGGGTTGTATAATCAATTTATCAGACTCATATAAACTTATGATTTATACTATTTACTCATATCGGTTTTAGACATTTTCTTTTTCCAACGCCATAAAATAAATTTTTCAGGAATTCTTTTTAAAACTATTTGAATTTCTTCTTTTTTATCGATTTTTTTAACCATCACACTCTGGATTCCTGTTCTGTTTGCGCCATACACATCTGTGAATATCTGGTCGCCTACAAATATTGTAGAATCTACATCTGTGTGCATTAATTCCATCGCTTTTTTATAGTTCCTAGTTGAAGGTTTATGTGCATCAAATATGTATTTTGACTTAACTGCATAAGCGAATGGCTCAACTCTTGGTTCCTGGTTATTTGAAATAAGACACGTATCAAGTCCTATTTTTCTTAATTTTTCGAAAAATTCAATACTCTTATCTGTAGCGGGATGTCCATGAGGAACTAATGTATTGTCAATATCAAATATCACTCCTCTTATCCCCTGTTTATAATACATGTCAAAATCTATATCTTCTACAGAATTTATATATTCATTTGGGTAAAATCTTTCAAGCATATTTTTCTCCTGCGTTCTATCTTTTATTTACGATGTTCTTACATCATCAAATGCTCTAATTTAAAATGTTCCTACATTGTGAGATGCTCTAATTTAAAATGTTCCTACATCATCAGATACACAATTTTAAAATATTTTTACATCATTAGATGCACTAATCAAAGTTATTCTTTCATCATCTATGCACTAATTTAAAAATTTCTTTAACTCATCCATAAATGTATTTACATCTTTAAACTCTCTATATACAGAAGCAAATCTTACATATGCAACCTGGTCTAATTCTTTAATTTTATCCATAACGATTTCACCAATCTCATTACTTGAAATCTCTTTTTCTTCTTTATTAAATATCTCTGCCTCTATTTCTTCAACCGTAGATACTATCTGATCATAAGATACAGGTCTTTTATGACATGAACGTACAATTCCCCTCTCTATCTTACTTCTATCATACGGTTCTCTGTTATCATCTTTCTTTATAACGATAAGCGGTATTGTTTCTACTTTTTCATATGTAGTAAAACGTTTACCACATACCTCACACTGTCTTCGGCGTCTGATAGAATTATTCTCTTCTGCCGGTCTTGAATCAATTACCTTTGTATTTTCTTCTCCACAAAATGGACACTTCATATTCTGCCTCCTAATACTTAATTCCAGTCATAAATTGATTATAAAAAGAATTAGTTATCTGGTCAAGACGTTTTGTACTTATGCTTTACATCATCTAAGTCTACACTAACCAAAATAATATCATCCCCAATCTGCTTTACACATTTTACAGGAATTATATATTCAAAATCGCTACATATAAGATTACAGAATTTTGTAGGCCCGGGCACAATCAGTGCTTCTATACATCCTGTGCAAATATCAAATTCCAAGTCTTCTACCGAGCCTATCATTTTACAGTCACAACAATTAATTACTTCTTTCTGTTTTAACTCACATATTCTCATTTTTGCTCTGCAGTCTTTTTTTTATTTTATGAGAAAAATTTATATTTTATGATTTTATCTTATATAGCGTTTTACTATTTTAACTGATATATTATTTTGTATTTCCATGTCATCTATTTTTTATCATTATTATTACATATATCGCTTTGCATTTTTTATCTTATATAGCTTTTTACCACTTCTTATCGCATATAATGCCTCATTGCCTTTATCGCATTTTTTTCAAGTCTGCTAACCTGTGCCTGAGAAATTCCTATTTCATCAGCTATTTCCATTTGTGTTTTTCCCTTAAAAAATCTTAAGTCTATTATTTCTTTTTCTCTTTCCGGTAGCCCTTTAATTGCTTCAGCAAGAGCTATTCTATCTACCCATTTTTCTTCTTTATTTTTTTTATCACTTATCTGGTCCATCACATACAAAGTATCTCCTCCCTGGTCATATACCGGGTCAAATAAAGATACCGGACTTTGTATTGCATCTAAGGCATATATAACTTCTTCAGATGTAGCTCCAATTTCTTTAGATATTTCACTTATGGTTGGTTCTTTATTGCTTGTCTTCATTATACGCTCTTTAGCATAAATAGCTTTATACGCTGTATCTTTTATCGACCTGCTTACTCTGATTGATGCATTATCTCTTAAAAATCTCTTTAGTTCTCCTGCAATCATAGGTACTGCATAAGTTGAAAACTTTACATTTAATGTGTCATCAAAATTGTCAACTGCTTTTATAAGTCCAACGCATCCAATCTGAAACAAATCATCCATATTTTCATTGCTTCCCGAAAATCTCTGAATAATACTTAGCACAAGTCTCAAATTCCCCTGAATGTACCTTTCCCTTGCTTCTTTGTTTCCTTTTTTTATCTCTTTAAAAAGTTCAGTTTTTTCTTCATTTGTCAGTAACGGTAATTGTGTCGTGTTTACTCCACTTATTTCCACTTTAAAAAGAGCCATATTTTCCTCCAAATCATTCAATTACTTCTTATCAACAAACAAATATTTGTCAATTTGTATTACATTTAAATGATTAACAAAAACACGGCTCTTTATACATTATTCATATTTTACAATTTCTTTTTTAAGTCGATTCATTATCTTTTTTTCTAATCTTGATATGTACGATTGTGATATTCCAAGAAAATCTGCGACTTCCTTCTGTGTCATCTCCTCCCCATCTTTATTATTTAGTCCAAATCTCATTTCCACTATTGATTTTTCACGTTTATTTAATTTTTCAATTGCTTTTTTTAACAGACTTTTCTCCACTTCATTTTCAAGTCCTCTTGATATAACGTCCTCATCTGTTCCAAGAATGTCCGAAAGCAAAAGTTCATTACCATCCCAGTCAACATTTAAAGGCTCATCTATAGATACTTCAAGTTTTGTTTTATTGTTTCTTCTCAAATACATTAGTATTTCATTTTCAATACAACGTGATGCATATGTAGCAAGTTTTATGTTTTTATCTGTCTTAAACGTATTTATTCCTTTAATAAGACCAATTGTTCCTATTGATATCAAATCTTCTACGCCTACCCCTGTATTATCAAATTTTTTTGCTATGTATACAACCAGTCTCAAATTATGTTCTATTAACATTCTTCTTGCTGATTCATCATTTTCATTTATTAATTTTTCTAACTGTTTTGCCTCTTCTTCACCTTCAAGTGGAGCCGGAAGCACATCCGGTCCTCCGATATAATGTACTTCATTAGACTCATCTGAAAGTATCCATCTGGTAAGCACAGGAATCACATTTAAATTTTTAAGCAATTTTTCTCTCCTCTCTTTTATTTTTAATTGTGGACATGCATTGCAATTTCGCAATCATCTATTTACTTTGTTTCAAAATTGCGAGTGCATATTGCAATTTTCGCAATCGCCTATTTGTTTTTGATTTGTTTTACTATTATGTAGAATAAATTCAGAATTTAAAAGCATCTGATATTTTTTATCGTTATTAAACATTCCTTTATAAATTCCTAATACCGGATTTAAAATTTTCAAGTTAATGTCTCTATTTTTAATTTCCATATAATCAACAGTAATTCCCGTCAATATTCCATTTTGACTTCCAACTGATTTGAATGGAATAAGAAAACATTTCTCATTTCCGGTTAAAATTTGTTTTATTACATTGTATTGCAAAACAGATACCGGTCTGCCTTTGTACGGTTCTCTTAAACTATTTCCTGTATCTTCTAAAGCGACTGTTTCTATCTTTGAATCGCCATTTACAATTCGTACATTATACAGATTTTTGCGGATCTTGAGTTTGTTTAGCATTTGATAAACTGCCACCTTCATTAGCAGACATCCAATTACTATTCCAAACATCAGCATTAGTACATTTAATTTTTTGTGTTCCTGTGTTTTTGCCTGTGCCACTGTTTTCCCCCAAAAACTATAGCTGCTAAGCATTGATACCACCCCATTCAACACAAAAGTAACACAATATACAACAGTCAGCATTTTTATTCCAGATAACTTTCTGTTATTAAACGCAATTCCGGTCATTATGTATGGGACAACCAGCCATGTAAATAATATTTGCAACACTCCGTATTTTACTTTAAGCACTAATATTATTACACTGTAAGTTGCTCCAAATAAAGCTGCGATAACACATCTGATTGCTGTTCGTACCTCTATTTTTCCTTTAAAGTTAAGTATCTGTTTTGCAACAACTAAAATAATAAAATCCATTAGAAAGTTTATTGCAAAATACACGTCTACATATATTACATGCATCCTTCACCTCCAAATGGTAAAGCCATTATATACTTAAATCCCCGAAAAATTTGTCGAACTCTCGTGTAATAAAAAAATACATTTACAAAAAATGTAAATGTATTTTTCTTAAAACGTAAAATCTGATTTCATGACATCTTTAATAAATAAAAGTAAATTTTATTTATTATTTATTATCATATCTACGAAATATTTATGTATTTTATCACTCTCATTTAATTCAGGATGAAATGACATTGCTAACATATTATTGTATTTTACGGCTACAATTTTTTCATTTATCACAGCCATAATTTCTGTGCCACATTTAACTGCTTCCTGAATTCCTTTAATCATTGCAGGGTCACTCATTCTTGCCACACCGCCTGCTGCTCTAATATCTGCCGGAATTCTTTCAAGTGCCATTACCGCACATGCTCCTGCTTCTTCTGCTATCTTTGCCTGTTCCGGTGTTGTAACATCCATAATTACTCCACCCTTTAACATCTGTGCCAATTCCTTATTAAGTTCATATCTTTTATTTGCCATTTTTGCTCTCCTTATAATACCTTTATTTGTATTTATTTTTAGGATTACAAACGCGTCTGTAAATTCAACCTATTCTCTTTTATATTTAGGCTTCTTATTTGATATATCTTTTTTACTTTTACATAATACAAAAAACTGATACTGTCTAAATATCCATTTTAGCACTTTTAGACAATACCAGTTTTTTATATTTATTCATTTGTATTAATTATGCTTATTATCATGACTTATATTTTAATCCCATCCTACACTTTCTTCCTGAACTATATATTTTTTTGGAATATGCACATTTACCTCATAACTTGACAAATAGTAATTTTCCACATCAGTATTGTACCCAACATTACTATTGTCAAATCTATTCGTAAAACTACCTAAAAATACATCTTTAGACAACACTAAATACAGTTTATTTTGCTGTTTGCTTTCTATATGCATCTTATGATTCTTTATATATACATTAAATTCCATATTTTCATATATATCCTTAATATAATCGCTATGTATTTCCGGTGCATGCCTTACTATTTCTACATACGGTTCAGTTTCTCCATCTTCCAGTGCTGAAATTGAATAACCATGTATCATCATTTGACTTTCAATATCAGCATCCATATCAATTTTTTCACCATCTGAAATATTCAATGGATATCTTACAGTTTCTACAGAATCATCAACATAATCATCAACATAATCAACAACATTTTGTTCACTAACATATGATGTACCCATAACTGCTGCCATTAGTGTAATTGCTAATAGCACCGCACTAATTACTTTATTTCCATTTTTACTGTCTTTTATGTTTATTTCTAACAATAACCCTGCACTAAAGCAAACAACTGATGTAATTAATATTTTACATATGTACACCCATATATTATTTTCAAAACAATAGAAATTAACAACTGTCTTTGCCATATCAAAAATAATATTATTTCTTTGCCAAATAAAAATTGATACAAATAGTACAACCATCACAATAGAAGCTGCTATACTTTTCCTAAACACTGTACTTACAAACTGCATAATACATGTGACGAAAACTATCCACATTAGTCCCATAACAAAAAACAACAATACATTTTTTACAACCATTTCATTAACAACAACTAATTTATCATTATATTGCTCTATTAATTTTGCCAGACCATATCCTAACACCATATTTAATGTGCATTGTAAAATCCATATTATTCCAACTGTATTCATTGTTAGAAAATGAGATAAATATATTGTTTTACTGTTACACGGATAATTATTTACGTAGTCTTTATAAAAAGAATTAAAATATGTCATTACTACTATAAATATAATAGATGCAATAATTGCATATTGTCCATCAATTCCCATGTAATCAAATATTATGTCCCCTTTTTCATTATTAAAGTAAGAAAATAAAAGACTCAAAACCCAATCAATTTCCATAAAAAACGTTACCGGTATAATAATCATCATAACCTGCTTTATTCTATACATTTTGAGTCGCAATTTATACAAATCAAATATATTTTTACGCTCTATTTTTCCCATAATTTTTCCAAATCCTCTCCTAAATTTACCGTTGTTCTATACATATAGAATTCTTCTGCTGTCAATCTTTCAGCAATAAGTCCCTTATCCTTAATCTCTTCCATAACAGTTTTATTGTAATCTTCTTCCACAACAGCAATATTATTAGTCTCGCATAATTGTTTAAAAATAACTTTCTTATCTTTTACAAATTCAGTTACCTGCTGTCTTGTTCCTTTTACCTTAAATGCTTTATGTTTCATTTCATCTACATCGCCATTATAAAGAATCTGTCCAGCCCCAATCATACATATATTTGCAAGTATATTTTCCATCTCTGATAGCAAATGACTTGAAATTAATATTGTTCTTGGATATTCTATATAATCACGTAATATAATATCGTATATCTGTTTTCTTCTTACAGAATCCGCTCCCGATACAGGTTCATCTAAAATTGTAATTTCTGCTCTTGAAGCAATTGCACATATAAAATTAAATATTGTTGTCTGACCTTTCGACAAACGTCCTATCCTTTTGTTCTGTTCTATATCAAAAACATCCATTAACTTATTTGCAAAATTAATATCAAAATTCTTATACATTAATTTATGATATTGAAGTATATCTTTTAACTTTGATCTGCTCTCAGTATTATAAGTGCTTGATGCATAGATTATTTTATTAGCAGTCTCAATGTCAGTTGCCGGATCCCTGTCATCAATTAATACACTTCCTTCATCGGGACTGAGTCTTCCTGCTATAAGCTTCATCAATGTTGTCTTTCCTTCACCATTTCTTCCAACTATTCCAACTATTTGTCCCGGTGCTATGCTAACATTTAAACCATTGAATATCTTTTTACTTTTATATCCATATCCAAATTTCAGATTTTCTATTTTAATCTCATTACTCATTACTGCCCTATCTCCTTATATTTTTCTTCTATCAGCTCAATCACTTCCTGTTTAGACATCGATAATCTTTTTCCCCAGCAAACCAGGTCATCTACTATCTTAGTCATCTCTTCTTTTCGTTTTCTGTCTTCAACAAGTTTTTTAGCATTAACTGCAATGGTCATTGCCTGACCTCTTTTCTTAATTAAAATTCCTCTGTTGACAAGAAGATTTATTCCCTTTGCAGCTGTTGCCGGATTAACATGCAATTCCTTTGCCAAAACCAATTGTGAATAACATGATTCTCCTTCTTCGAGTTTACCTGATAAAATATCGTCTTCTATAGCATCTGCAATTTGAACATAAATAGGGACCATACTATTTTCATTAATATCCATTATGTTTCTCCTACTACATTACTCATATAATGTAGCATAGTTGTAGTGTAGTTATTTGTCAAGTTGAACGCAAAAAGAGACAGACTCACTTAAATCATGAGTCTGTCTCTTTTATATATTTTAATCTAATTTATTTGTTCTGTAAGAAATCAGGAATCTTTAATTCTCTTGGTTCTACTGTTGGCTGTGGTTTTATCGGCTGACTTGATGTAAATGGCTTAATTGTTGATGCACCTGATATTCCGCCAAAAGGTCTTGTTGTTTTTCCTGTTGCAAATGGATTAGCTGTGATTGCACTACCCTGATCAATTCCTGTAGCCATAACAGTAATTGAACATTCATCAGGATATGTATCATCATAGCGAACACCAAAGATGATATTAGCATCTTCACCTGCTAATTCCTGAACATAACTTGCTGCTTCATTAGCTTCAAAGAGTGATACATCACCTGTAATATTAACGATAACGTGCTTAGCACCTTCAATTGTTGTTTCAAGTAATGGAGATGTTACAGCCATCTGAACTGCTTCGTTAGCTTTTTCATCACCACTTGCTGAACCGATACCGATATGTGCAATACCTGCATCTCTCATAACTGTCTGTACATCAGCAAAGTCAAGGTTAATTAATGCAGGTACATTAATTAAGTCTGTAATACCCTGTACTGACTGCTGTAATACTTCATCAGCTTTCTTTAATGCTTCAGGCATTGTTGTTCTTCTATCAACGATTTCAAGTAATTTATCATTAGGAATAACAATTAAAGTATCAACATTTTCCTTTAATCTTTCTACTCCTGCTAATGCATTGTTCATTCTTGTCTTAGCTTCAAATCTAAATGGCTTTGTAACAACACCTACTGTAAGTACGCCCTGTTCCTTAGCGATTCTTGCAACAACAGGTGCAGCTCCTGTACCTGTTCCACCGCCCATACCACAAGTAACAAACACCATGTCTGCTCCCTTGATTAACTGAGCTAATTCTTCAACATTCTCTTCTGCTGCTGCTTCACCAACTTCAGGCTTAGCTCCTGCACCAAGTCCCTTAGTTACCTTTTCACCAATCTGTAATGTTGTTGGTGCTTTACATCTCTTTAATGCCTGTGCATCTGTATTTACACCAATAAATTCTACTCCACCTATATTTTCATCTATCATACGGTTAACAGCATTATTACCTGCGCCACCAACGCCTATAACGATAATCTTTGCAACTGCTTCTGTTTCATTTGTTGTGATTTCTATCAAGAGCTTGTCCTCCTTCGTTTCATTTCATTCATTATTCTCGATACTCTAACTCAATTAGTATACAACAATGTAGACAAAAAATCTACTTCATTGCATATATTATATATAATATATTCGTTTGAAAAAAATATCAACAAATTTTTTTACAAAATAATAATATTTTTAAATTTTTACCGTTCAACTGCTGTAGTTTCTTCATTTGTTGCTTCATTTGTTGCTTCATTACTTACCGGATTACTATTATTTTGTGTTTCATCCTGATTTGTACTATCCACACTCTCACTTTCACTCTGGGATGATGTCTTAGTTTCATTTTCCTTTAAAGTATATCCGCTTCCATCTGTACTCAAAGACTTCATGTTAAGAGTGCCTTTATATTTAAGTAGTCCTCCATCAATCATATCACTCAAATCTATCATTTTTTCATTTAAGTCTCTACCTTTTCCAAATTCAATTTTTACTTTCTTTATGTAAATAGAAGCCTGTCCATCTTCTGTAATTTCAATTTTCTTTACATTAAAGTTATATTTCTGAATTGCCTGGGAAACAGTCAGTAGCAAATCATATACATCTTCATCTTTAACTTCAAATTTTTCATACAATTTAGGATTATTAATTTCGATTCCAACAACATTTGGAATACCTTTTATTTTCTCGGTAGCTAATTTTTCTATAACACCGTCTCTGTCAAAATAAATATATATGCCATCTTTTTCCACATAACCAATTAGACTTTTTTCATATACCGATATTTGAAGTTTTGATGGTGACTTCATTTTGACATCATATTTATCTAAAAACGGAATTTCCACTTTTCCCATTCCGGTTTTCGCTTTTAACCAGAATACAAATGTATTTTTATTTTTTCCATCTTTAAATATGTAATCCGTCAATTCCTGCTGTGTGTATATTTCATTTCCTTTCATTTCTACGGAATTTAATTTAAAGCCAAAATATATAATGCAAAATACCGCTGCCACAACTGCAGAAATACTTAAAACAACTTTAAGCACCTTTCTTAAAGTTCTTGTTGCCTTTCTAAATCGCATTTTACGTATTCTTTTTTTACTTTCTTTTTGAATACGCCTTTCTTCTTTCTCCTCGTTCTTTCTTGCTCTTTCCTGTGCTTTTTTCTGCAGAATTCTCTCTTTTTCTTCTGCCTTTTTAGCCTGAAGTTTTTTCTTTCTCTGTTCCTGACGTCTTAGCTCTTCCTGACGTCTTTCATTTCTTTCTCTATTTTCTCTTTCGTTTCTTCGTCTTTGTTCGGTTCTTTCCGCCTGCTGATGATTTTTTATCTGCGTCTGATGTCGATGTTGACGCTGTTTTTTCATCTGCGCACGTTTTCTATCCATTTTTCTGCTCATAAAACTGCATCAACTCCTTTTCTTATTGTATTCTCTTAATCTGTTTTGAGACAGCTAATACAAGTGACATTTCATATAACAGGAACAATATTGATGTTCCTCCATAACTTATAAACGGAAGGGATACACCTGTGTTCGGGATTGAATTTGTTACAACCGCTATGTTAAGCACTACCTGAACTGATATTTGTGCCATAACACCAACAACCAATAATGACGAAAATAAATCCGGTGCATTTCCTGCTATAATTCTCATTCTTCTTATTATAAATGCAAATAAAACAATAATTGCAACTGCTCCAAACAATCCTAATTCTTCGCATACAATTGAAAAAATCATATCATTTGCACTTTCAGGAACAAAACCAAGTTTCTGTGCACTCTGTCCTAATCCTTTACCAAATAATCCTCCTGAACCTATGGCATACAATCCCTGAAGCACCTGAAATCCACCATCAGCCGCATTATCTTCCGGATTTAGCCATACCGAAATACGATTCAATCTAAATCCATCACCATGTAATGTTAAATATGCTCCCATTGGAATTGCTGCTAATGCTACAAGAAATATCGCCTGTTTAACAAATTTCTTTGGCACACCTACTACTAAAATCATAATAGCCGGTATTGTTGCAATTATAATGGCTGAACTTAAGTTAGATGTTAATACCATGATTGAAAGTGTCGCTACAATTGTATAACTATATACGCGCCATATGTTTCTGTAATCCTTTAACGCCTTTTGTGAACATTTTGACAACAGACTTGCAGTAAGCACTATAACCGTAAATTTTACAAATTCTGCCGGCTGGAAAGAAAATATTCCATATCCTAACCATCTTTTTGCACCATTTCTTTCGATTCCAAGAGGTGTTGCCACAACCATAACAACACAAACAATAGAAACTATGTACATTGGCATTGCCATTCTATTCATAAGTGTTATAAAAAACTTTGAATTTTTTATAACAAACCAACCTACAACCCCTCCTGCAATAGTAAATATAATTTCTCTTTTTACATAATAACTTGCATCGCCTTTAGCTAACTGAGCCGAATAGGAACTTGCACTATAAAGTAATACAAATCCAAGGCAAATCAAAAAAATTAAAACGCATAAAAGGCTATAGTCAAAATAATTTACAGATTTCTTTTCTTTTTTAGTTTTAACAATTTCATCTTCTGAAACTGAATTGTACTCTGTTTTCATATTTACTCCTTTCTAAGCGTTTTAATTTATATTGTCATTTTATAATGCTACATATCCTAAAAGGCATAATACTGCTGTTATAACTGTAAATGCTGCAACTATCTGTGTTTCCATATATCCACATTTTTCAAAATGATGATGTATTGGTGTCATTTTGAAAATTCTTCTTCCCTGACCATATATTTTCTTTGTTATTTTGAAATATGTAACCTGCATCATAACTGTTACTATTTCCATGAGATAAATAAATGCAACTATCAAAATAAATAATGGCATTTTCATCATATATGCTGTTGCAGCAACAAATCCGCCAAGTGCTAAGGAACCTGTGTCTCCCATAAATACTCTTGCAGGATATACATTAAATAATAAGAATCCCATTAATGCACCTGCTAAAGCTGCTGTAACTGGTGCTATTCCACTATTTGTTCCTATTGAAACCACCATGAAAAATACTGCTATCATTAATGTAACACTTGTGGCCAATCCATCTAAACCATCTGTAAAATTAGCTCCATTTACAGTTCCTAATACAACGAAGAACAGCATTGGTATAAACAACCATCCCATGTCAACTGTCTGACCATGTGTAAATGGAATTATAATTTCTGTTCCCATTCCTGAATATTTTACCATATAAAATGCGAATATTGCTGTGATAACAATTTCACACAACATTTTCTGTATCTGATTTAAGCCTTCATTTCTCTTCATAACTACTTTAATGAAGTCATCTAAAAATCCTACAATTCCAAATCCTATTGTTACAAATAATATTGGAACAATCTTTGGATAATCTTTTATAAAGAACAAAGATGTTACGATTAAACTAAATAAAATAATCATTCCACCCATTGTAGGTGTTCCTGCTTTGCTTTTATGACTCTCCGGTCCTTCTTCTCTAATATACTGTCCAAATTTTACTTTTTTTAATATTGGAATTACTATAGGGCATAAAATTATGCTAATAACAAATGACATAATTATTCCAAAAATAATATTTGTATCCATTTTTTCTCCTCTTTCTGTTTTTTTATAATTATAATCACTTCTTTACAAATAGAAAAGCGATTTAATTTACGTGCATTAAATATATATCACATTTTTAATAAGTATGCATTATATTTTATTTAACAACATACGGTAAAATATTCTCATATAGTTGTTTCATTAACGGTCCAACTACTGTTCCTCCATAATATACTCCTTGCGGTTCATCAACAATTATCATCGCAATAACCTGTGGATCATTAGCAGGTGCAAATGCCATAAAAGATGCTATATATTTTCTGGCACTTCTTGGAAGTTTCTGCGATGTGGCGGTCTTTCCACCTATTCTATATCCTTCAACCTGTGCTTTATTTCCCGTTCCTTCAGCAACCACTTTTTCCAAAATATATTTCATTTTTTCTGAAACATCTTTGCTTATTACATTTTTCTTTTCATTATATTTTAATTTTTTAACTGTTTCATTGTTTTCATTTCGAATTTCAACACCAAAATGTGGAGTTACCAAATTACCTCCATTTACTATGGCACTTGCCGCAGTCAAAAACTGTACAGGTGTAATCTGAAACGACTGGCCAAATGACATTGTTGCTAATTCAACATTCCCTACATTTTTCTGTTTATGAATAATTGTTCCTGCTTCGCCAGGCAAATCAATTCCGGTTGTTTTTAAAAGTCCAAGCTTATCCATATAATTATAAAACTTTTTTACTCCAACTCTTAATCCAACATTTACAAATACCGGATTGCACGAATTCATGGTTCCATGTACAAAATCCTGACTTCCATGCCCAGTAGTCTTATGGCATCTTATCCTTCTGTCATCTACAACTACAAATCCCGGACAATTAAATGTCGAATCCAAACTTACAAGATTTTCTGACAAAGCCGCGGTTGCCGTAACAATTTTAAACGTAGAACCCGGCTCATATGTGTCATTTATGCATTGATTTCTCCACATATTATTAAGTAAATCCTGTTTTGATTTTCCGGAAGTATCATTTGAAAATTCTTCTGTAAGAGAATATGGATTGTTCAAATCAAATTCCGGTGCATTTACCATGGCCATTATTTCTCCGTTTCTAGGATTCATAACTATCACCGAAACATAATTTGCCTGCTTTGCTCCTAATGCATTGTAAGCTATTTGCTCACAATATTTTTGAATATTTATATCTATTCCTGTAACCAGATTATAGCCGGGTACAGGTTCAACTCTTTCTTCTAATGCTGTATCTAACTCTATTCCCCTTGAGTCAGTAGGCGTTAGAATGAGTCCGTCCCTGCCCTGAAGATATTTGTCATATTTAACCTCAAGTCCTACAATGCCCTGATTATCCGCTCCGGTAAATCCTAACACTTTTGATGCCATCGAAGAATAAGGATAATACCTTTTGTAATCTTCGTCAACCTTTACGCCGTCAAAATCATAGCTTCGTATTTTATCTCCTATTTCTTTATCCACATTGGACTTTATTTTTTCTCTTACACTTACTTTTTCTACTTTTTTTCTTACTTCTTTTTCTTCTAAATCCAGTTCTTCACATAACATCTTAATTACTGCGTCCGTATCTCTAATCTGTCTGTGAATTACCGAAACCGTACATACAGTTTTGTTAGACGCAATAACATTATTATTTCTGTCTAATATTTTTCCTCTGGCAGCTTTAATTCTACGTTCTCTTTCCTGCACATCCAACGCTTTCTGAGAATAATATTCACCCTTAACTACCATTATATATACAAGTTTTCCAAATACCCCTAACATCATTATGTATATTATGCAGACATATATAAGCATCATTTTACGTTGCTTGGTTCTTACTTTACCCAGTTTCATAAATAACCATTTTTTTAATGATTACTACTAATATATTCTGTCATTTTAAACATATTCTGTATAAATAATTATTCTTCACCTGTATAATCATTTTGATTTTCTGTCTGTGTTTCTACAGGCATATCCTCCTGTGTTATTCCCTGAGAATAATTATCCTTTATATCACTCTTTTTTGTATTTGTTATATCCTTATCTTTTCCTGCATCTTCAGTCTGAGAAACACCCATATATGGAAGTACCTGTTTCATAATATATGTCCAAAATTCTGTACTAAACGCTGTGGACTGTGTATCCTCTTTTGGAGAATCCATGATTGTATAGCATACTACCTCAGGATTTTCAACAGGTGCACATCCTAAAAATGAAACGATATATTCTCCTGGAATTCTTCCTGTCTTTCCATCTGTATAATGCTTTTCTGCTGTACCTGTTTTACCACCAATTGTATATCCCGGAATAGCTGCTGTTTTACCTGTTCCGTCTGTAACTACAGCTCTTAACGCTTCTTTTATAAAATCAGAAGTTTTATCAGTTACTGTTTCCTTTACTAAAGTCTTTGAATAATTATCAATTAATTCTCCATCCTCTGAAACAACTTCTTTTACTACATGTGGTTCGTAATAATTTCCGCCATTTACTAAAGAAGAAAATCCTGCAACCATTTGAATCATGTTTACATTGATATTCTGTCCAAATGAATTAGTAGCTAAACTTGATGCACCCATATTACTATCATATACAAGTCCTCTTGTTTCACTTGGTAAATCTATACCTGTTTTCGCACCAAATCCAAATCTTCTCTGATATTCAACTAATTTTTTTGCTCCTAAATCAAATCCGATTCTCATAAGAGCATCATTACATGAATATGCCAATGCCTGTTTTGTTGTGATTGTTCCATGTCCTGAAACATCATGACATCTAATAGTAAATCCACCTACAACTTCATATCCATCACAAAAATATGTGCTGTTTCTTGTAGTTTTTCCTTCTTCATATGCCGCAGCAATAGTAAACGGTTTAATTGTTGAACCCGGTTCAAATGAATCACTTACACAAAAGTTTTTCCATCTTGAATTAAGTTCATCAGAAATTTCTTTTTCTGAAAGATTTTCCTGTTCCTGTTCTGTGTATTTAAATGATAAATCCCATGGTTCATTTAAATTAAACGTTGTATTATCAGCCATAGCAAGTATTTCACCTGTATTAGGGTCTGCTATTACTGCTGCAAGTCTCTTTGGCTGATATTTTTTCATATATTTCTTTATTGCTTTTTGAACAATTCTTTGTATATTCATGTCTATAGTCGATACAACTGTATCTCCATTAGTAGGATCCTTAATTACAGTCTCCATACTGTTATCTGAATTTACATATCCATATTCTCGTCCGTTAAGCCCTGAAAGTACATCATTATAACTTGATTCAATTCCAATATTCGCACTTCCATCTTTATTAACAAATCCTAAAGTGCTGCATGCTAATGAATTATACGGATACATTCTCTTATATTCTTCTTCAAACCATACACCCTTTACATAAGATATTTCCTTTGCTTCTTCTTTTGATGGTTCTTCCTTATTAATATAATCCTTATACCCTTCTATATCTTTGTATTCTAACTGCTTTAATACTACCCAGTAACTGTTATCTTTTCTTTCTTTTATGCCTTTTGTAAGTTCATCTTTATTCAAGTCAAAATATCTTGTCAAAACATTTACTGTTGGTTCAAGATATTTTTTGTTGCTAAGAATTACCTTTGAATCAATCACAAGATTGTATACTTTAACGCTTGTCGCTAACACATTTCCATTTCTATCTAAAATGTCTCCTCTTTTATAAGGAAGTGTCTTGCTTGTATAACCTTGCTGTGCCAATACCTTAATTGAATATTCATCTCCTTTTGCCTTTGTCAAATATCCAATTCTTATACATAACGCAAATAAAGCTAGGATGATTAATACAAATACAATCGCTAGCTTTTTCTGCATTCCTTTATTAAATTCTGCTCTCTTATATGACCGTCTTGCCGGTCTTCTTCTATTTTCTACCATAATCTTTTATTCTTTCGGAATATCTCCATACTGCACGGTATAACCGCTATCGCTTGATTTGTAGAAAACTATCTGCTCATCTGTAGCTTGAGTCATACCCATTTCCTGTGTTGCCTTTTTATAAATGTTGTTTGTATCCATACAACTGTTTATAGAATAATTTAATGAGTCATTTTGTGAAGCTACTGTGCTAATGTCTGTTTTTAATTTTGAAATTTCACTTCTTGTTTGAGAAATTTCTGACTGTACATATAAATATCCAAAGCACATTGCAAGACATACCGCAAATACTCCTGTAAGGAAAAATACATATGAACCATTCATATGTAATGCTCTTTCCCTTTCTCTTATTTGTCTTTCTGACTCATATACTCTTTTTCCATCTTTATATACTCGTCTTGTTCTCTCTGGAATTATTTCTTCTTTTCTAACTGTATTTCCGTCTATATATGCATTACCACGATATCCGTACTCCCTTTTTTCCTGTTTCATTGCTATCGCCTTTCAAATATTCTTAGTTTTGAGCTTTTTGCTCTCTTATTCACCTCAATCTCCTCTTCAGAAGGGATTATAGGCTTCCTTGTAATAACCTTTCCTTTTGATACTTTTCCGCAAACGCACACCGGAAAATTAGGTGGGCATGTACAAGGATTTTCATTTTCCTTAAATTTAACTTTTACTATTCTGTCTTCTAATGAGTGGAACGTTATTATACAAATTCTTCCACCCGGTTTTAAATGATCAATCATTGTATCTAGCGACTGACTCAACACTTCTAATTCTCTGTTTACTTCAATTCTTATTGCCTGAAATGTCTTCTTTGCAGGATGTCCACCTTTACTCTGTACTTTCATAGGTATCGCACCCTTTATAATGTCACTTAATTCTTTTGTTGTTTCGATTTTCTTTTCTTCTCTCGCTTTTACGATATGCTTTGCAATATTCTTTGCAAATTTGTCTTCACCATAATCTCTGATTATTCTGTAAAGTTCCATCTCGCTGTATTCATTAACAACACTGCTTGCTGTTCTGCTTTGTCTTGTGTCCATTCTCATATCAAGTGGAGCATCTGATTTGTAAGAAAATCCTCTTTCTAAATTATCAATTTGATATGAAGAAACGCCTAAATCCAATACGATTCCATCAACTTTTTCTACATTCAAATCCTTAAGTATTGTGTCTATCTCACAATAGTTGCTTCTTACTAATGATGTCTTGTCTTCAAATTCACTTAATCTTTTTCTTGCTGCTTCTAAGGCTTCTCCATCCTGATCAATTCCTATGAATCTACCTTTATTCGACAGACGCTTGCATACTTCATATGCATGTCCGCCTCCGCCTAATGTTCCATCTACATATATTCCGTCTGGTTTTATATCTAAGCCATCAATGGTTTCTTCTAAAAGTACTGACACATGTTTGAAATCCATATGACCCCTCTTTTCTAATTGTTTTATATTCTATATTCCAAGTTCTGACATGTGCTCTGCAATTTCATCCATGTCATCATATTCTGTATTTTCTGCCCATTTATCCGGATTCCAGATTTCTATTCTTTTTCCTGCGCCTACCCATACTATATCTTTTTCAAGTGAGGCATATGCCCTTAATTCTGCAGGTATTAAAACTCTTCCCTGTTTATCAGTCTCAAGGGTTGCTGCCCCCGCGAGGAAAAATCTAACAAATTTACGGACATTTTTGTCTGTTAATGATAGTGACCCAATTTTTTCAGCTAATATATTCCATTCACTTTCTGTAAACCCGAATATACACTGGTCTAATCCTTTGGTAATTACAAACTTCTCCCCAAGTTCTTCTCTAAACTTGGCAGGGACAATTGCTCTACCTTTTGTATCAACTTTTTGATTGTATTGTCCCATTAACATTGAAATCACCTACTTTTTATGGTTTTTTGCTAATTTTTAACCACTTTCAACCACTTTTCTCCACTTTGTGCCACTCATAAGGCTATTTTAGTACAAATATGGGCTTTCTGCAATACTTTTTTTGCTGTATTTGCCATACATTTCTTACAAATTAGTTTTCTTATACAAACTATGCGAAACACGCTTTGCGATTTTCTCAAGTTATCGCGGCAGTCGCCAAGGTCTCACGCAAGCATGGACTTTGGCTTGTTGCTCGTGTAAATAAAAAGCTTCGCCTAAAATAAGACGAAGCTTTTTAAAATAATTACTATTCACTTTTATATTTCAATTTCCGATGTGTCATCAACATCCTTTTTTAATTTATTTCTCATATAAATAGCAAATGCTATTCCTACTATTACAAGTATTAAAGATAATACCTGCGAAACAGGCCATCCTGTAACCGGCATTATAAGTTGGTCAGAACGTAGTCCCTCAATAAAGAATCTTCCTGTTCCATACCCGATTATATACCACAAAAATACCTCTCCATTATATTTCTTCTTATCTCTAAATATAAGTAATATAATTAATAGTACCAGATTCCAACATGATTCATATAAAAATGTAGGATGAACCTGAATGTATCCTATCTGTTCCAATGTTTTGCCAAACATTTTCTCCATTCCTTCTCTTACGGAATCCGGAACCTGAGTTATACTATAATGACTGTCAAAATATATTTTCATTGCGAATGGATTTTTACCTGATGCAACTCCTCCGAACGCTTCTCTGTTAAAGAAATTACCCCATCTTCCAAGTATCTGTCCAAGTATTAATCCTAACACTGCCGTGTCCATTACTCTTGGCATTGACATTTTTTTAATTCTCGTATATACAAAACACGTAATTATTGCTGCAATTATTCCACCATATATTGCAAGTCCTCCACCTCTTATATTTAATATCTGTCCCGGATTTTTCTTATAATAATCCCAACTGAATATTACATAATAAAGTCTTGCTCCAATAACGCTAAATATAATTGCATATATTGCGAAATCAATATAGTCATTTGGATCCTGTCCTGTTCTCTTTGCTTCTGCACACGTAACAATTATTCCTAATATCATACCTGTTGCTATTATCATTCCATAATAAGCAATATCAACTCCAAATATCGAAATACTTTTTCCAACATTATTAAGTTTTATTCCCAAATTGGCAAATTCAATGCTGGTTGCTAAAATACTATTCATATAACTTTCCTTCTTATTCTTTTTATATTCTTATTGCTATTTTCCTATTAATATCATTTTTAATCTAGGCTTTTTTGTCTTCTCCGATTATATCTTTGACAATATTTAATGTCAATGTTTACCGCTCTTTTGCCTTCTTTGTTTTAACTGCATTTATTCTTATTTTCAAATTTATAAAAGTATGCTAAACTATGATGTGGTAATACCAAAGAAACGGAGGATTTCATATGAAGTTAGGTATTGTAGGCTTACCAAATGTAGGCAAAAGTACTTTATTTAATTCATTAACAAAGGCCGGTGCAGAATCAGCAAATTATCCTTTCTGTACTATCGACCCTAACGTTGGTGTTGTTGCAGTCCCTGATGAGAGACTTAACAAGTTAGCTGCTTTATACAACTCAGCTAAAGTAACACCTGCAGTTATTGAATTTGTTGACATAGCAGGATTAGTAAAGGGTGCTTCTAAAGGTGAAGGTCTTGGAAACCAGTTCCTTGCCAATATCCGTGAGGTTGACGCAATCGTACATGTTGTAAGATGTTTTGAGGACACAAATGTTATCCATGTAGACGGAAACATTAATCCTTTAAGAGATATTGAAACTATTAATCTTGAATTAATCTTATCTGATGCAGAAATTTTGGAACGTCGTATCGCTAAGACAACAAGAGGTGCAAGAAATGATAAGACTTTAGCTAAAGAACTTGATTTCTTACAGAGATTAAAAGCTTATCTTGAAGCAGGAAATCTTGCAATCGGATTTGATACTGATGATGAAGATGAACAGGCATGGATTAAAGAATATAATCTTTTAACATACAAACCTGTTATCTTTGCTGCAAATGTTTCTGAAGATGATTTAGCTGATGACGGTGCTTCTAACGAGCACGTTGCTGCTGTAAGAAAGTTTGCTGCTGAGAACAATTGCGAAGTTTTTGTAATCAGTGCTGAAATCGAACAGGAAATTTCTGAATTAGATGATGACGAAAAGCAAATGTTCCTTGAAGACTTAGGATTAAAGGAATCAGGTCTTGATAAACTAATCAAAGCAAGTTATTCTCTTCTTGGTCTCATCAGTTATTTAACATCAGGTGAAGACGAAACAAGAGCATGGACAATCAAGAAAGGTACAAAAGCTCCACAGGCTGCCGGCAAAATTCACACTGATTTTGAACGTGGATTTATCAAAGCCGAAGTTGTAAATTATCAGGATTTGCTTGACTGCGGTTCTTATTCAAAAGCAAAAGAAAAAGGTCTTGTAGGCCTTGAAGGAAAAGACTATATTGTAAAAGATGGAGATGTAATTCTTTTCAGATTTAATGTATAGCATTATCAATAAGACCATTTGTTTATCAGATGGTCTTATTTTTATATATAGAAATTCAATCTTTACATTTACCTTTCAATTTGGGATGAATGTAAAACTTAACGAAAGAACGCTCGCGCTGCTTGCCGCTCGTAGCAGTTCTAAATATTCAGCACATATTCTAACTTTGAAAACTGCGTTTTCAGCCAGAATATGCACTGAATATTTGAACCGACGGCGACAAATGCTCTTTCTTTTAAGTTTTACATTCATCCCAAATAAAAACAAATTAATTATGCAATACATATTATCAGGAGATTATTATATGAAAGAAATTAAATTAGATGTTCACACACATACATTAGCCAGTGGGCACGCTTATGGTACAATCAACGAAATGATTAAAGAAGCATCCAATCGTAACTTGGATATTTTAGGCATAACAGAACACGGTCCCGGAATTCCTGGTGCATGCAATCCATTCTACTTTTTCAACATAAAGGTAGTTCCACGTATGCAATATGGAGTTAAACTTATGCTTGGTGCTGAGATTAATATACTTGACTACAAAGGAACCTTAGATTTAAAGCCTGAACATATTAAACATTTAGATTTAAGAATAGCGGGAATTCATTTTCAATGTTACAAACCGAGAAGCATCGACGAAAATACTACTGCAATAATCAACGCAATAAAAAATCCTGACATTGACATAATCAGTCATCCTGATGACGGACATTGCCCTTTAGATTACGAAGCTGTAGTAAAAGCAGCTAAAGAATACCATACCTTATTAGAGCTTAACAACAACGCCCTACGTAGTTCTTCCCGTTTAAATGTAGCACAAAACCAGGAAACTCTAACGAAATTGTCAATGAAATATGATGTACCTATGATATGCGGTAGCGACGCTCACTACATGAATGACATTGCAAACTACACATGCATCGAACCAATTATTAAAAAAGTAAACTTTCCTGATAAACTTATAATCAATTATGACTCAAAGAAATTTGAAGAATATATAAATGAAAATGCAAAAAACAGATTATACCATTAATTTAAAAATTATAATGCAAATGATGTCAAGGTCACAATATGAGCAAAGAGTGGGATAATTCCCACGATATGCGAATATTGGGTAGGATTGTGGAAGTGCATAGCACGGAATAATCCATAGGCATCAATGTTTGGTGCTTTTGCCCCCCAACATCATATAAATTGATATAACAAAATTTATAATGACTATAAAACTAATAAACTAAATTTGCGATGGCTATAAAACTTAAAAGAAAGAGCATTTGTCGCCGTCGGTTCAAATATTCAGCGCATATTCTGGCTGAAAACGCAGTTTTCAAAGTCAGAATATACACTGAATATTTAGAACTGCTACGAGCGACAAGCAGCGCGAGCGTTCTTTCGTTAAGTTTTACAGTCATCGCAAGGTAAGTTAATTGGTTTGGAACGCTACGAGCGGCAAGCAGCGCAAGCGTTCTTTCGTTAAGTTTTATAGCCATCGCAATACAAGTTAATTATTGTATTCTGCTGTTTCCAATATCAGTTACTATATGATATCCCGTAGATTCCACCCTTAAATTAAGACAATTTCTACACTGTGCTGATTCTTCTCCCGTACAAATCTTATTATCATACAACTCATATTTTTTTCTAACTCTTACAGGAGACAAATTAGGCATTACAACATTTGCTCCTGCCTTTAATCCTAATTCTCTTCCATTTGGGTCTATTGTTCCAAGAGCCGTTGTAGCCGGTAGTAAAACTTTAGGAAATAACAATCTGATTATTGCAAGTAATACTAACGTCTGTTGCAATGATCCATTTTTTTGATTATTAAATGGTGTATTTTCATGAGATAAATATGGTCCTATTCCAATCATATGCGGTCTTAAATCCTGCATAAACCTTAAGTCTTCAACCAAATTATCAGTTGTCTGGTAAGGCGAATCTACCATAAATCCTGCCCCTACCTGATATCCAATTTTTCTAAGACTGTATAAACATTCTTTTCTATTTTCAAGACTCATGTTATATGGATGTAATTTTTTATAATGTACTTCATTTGCAGTCTCATGTCTAAGCAAATACCTATCTGCTCCCATATTCCACCAATATTCGTACTCATCATAAGTTCTTTCACCTACCGACAAAGTAATAGCACAATCAGGAAATTCATTTTTTATGCATTTAACTATTTTTCCAATCTTTTCCTTCGTAAAATAACTGTCTTCTCCACCTTGTAAAACAAATGTCCTAAATCCTAACACATATCCTTCTCTAGCACATTCTAATATTTCATCCAAGGTAAGTCTGTATCTTTCTACTTTATCATTACTTTTTCGTATTCCACAATAATAACAATCATTTTTGCAAACATTGGTAAATTCTATCAGTCCCCTAATATAAACATCATTTCCATATTCTCTCTCCCTCACCCTTCTTGCATAGTAAAAAAGCTTCTCTCTTTCCTCTTCACTTATCGTATTTATCAGTTGTAACAATTCACAATCTTCTAAATTTTGGTTTTCATATAACTTTTCTATTAATTCTGTGTTCTTCATATTATTTATTTGATTTACTTATTAAATATTTCTTTAAATCTTTTTACATTTTCTTCTACGTTTCCTTTATATACAGCTGAGCCTGCAACAATTACATTTGCTCCGGCTTCTAACGGGACATTTACATTATCTAATGTAACCCCACCATCTACCTGTATAGCTAAATCCATATTATATTCTTCTTTTACTGCTCTAAGCACTTCAACCTTTTCAGTACATTCATCTATATATGACTGTCCTCCAAATCCCGGATTTACTGTCATAACCAAAATCATGTCTACCATTTCCATATATGGAATTACTTCATCTACTGCTGTTGGCGGATTTAGGGCCAAACCGACTTTAAGTCCTGCTTTTTTTATTGCCTCAATAGTAGTTTTTACATCTTCACAAGCTTCTACATGTATAGTAAGAAGGTCAGCTCCTACCTCTTTAAACTGTTCAATATATCTTATTGGTTCTTCTATCATCAAATGAACATCAAATAATTTATCAGTACATCCTCTTATAGATTTAATAACAGGTATACCAAATGAAATATTTGGTACAAACATTCCATCCATGACATCTATGTGTATCCAGTCACATCCTGCCTCGTCTATTCTTTTTACATCTGCTCCTAAATTTGCAAAATCTGCTGATAAAATTGATGGTGATAACTTATTCATTTTCTTTTCCTCTCCATATATATTTAATATTTATTTCTTTCCATTTCTTCTAATTCTTTATAAAGTAAAATATAATTTTCATACCTTGTCTTAGAAATTTTCCCTGAATTCACTGCTTCTTTAACCCCACATATAGGTTCATTTATATGTGCACACCCTCCAAATTTACATTCCGGCTCATACTGTGCCATTTCAGGAAAACAATCCTGCAACTTTTCTTTAGTCATTCCAGGTACAAACATCGAACTAAAACCGGGAGTATCTACGATATATGACTCTTTATCCATGTTAAATATTTCTGAATGCCTTGTTGTATGCTTACCTCTGCCTATTTTCTCGCTTATTTTACCTGTTTCCATTTTATCTTCATTTGTAAGCGCATTTAACATTGAAGATTTACCTACACCTGACGGTCCGGCTAAAACAGTTGTCTTTCCATATAGTAGTTTCTTTATTTCTTCCACGCCTTCATTTTCCGTAGCGCTTGCAAATAAGACCTTATATCCTGCATTGTTGTATGTGTTCTTTAATTCTTCCATGAATTTTTCATTTCCAATGTCTATTTTATTAAAACAGATTATTGTTTCAATATTCTGATATTCCATCATTACTAAGAATCTGTCCAATAGATTTAAATTAGGATCAGGTTTTTTTACTGCAAATACTATCATTGCCTGATCTACATTTGCAACTAATGGTCTGATAAGATCATTTTCCCTTGATAAAATTTTTACTATATTTCCTTTTTTCTCTAAAGAATCCAATATATCAACTTCTACATTGTCCCCTACTAAAGGTTTTATTTTATTATTTCTAAATTTTCCCTTTGCCTTGCATTCATATATTCCATAATCTTTTATGTGAACATAATAAAATCCCGCAATTCCTTTTATTATTTTTCCTGTCATTCTTCACCTATACAACTTAATAGGGGACTAAAAAGTCCCCTATTGTTATTCATCATCCACCTGCGTTAATTTTAACTATACGACTACCTATCATTAATGTGTATGTACAATCTGTTCCATCCTGATTTGTTGGAACATTGATTATTGTAGTATCCCATGTTGATGCATCGTCTGTAGCTTCTGTTTGTCCATTACTATATGTTACCGTAATAACACCGCCTGTAACAGGTGTGTTGTCATCTTCAAAATATAACTGTGATTTTACTAAAACAGCCTGTTTAGATTCATTTATAACCTGTTGTGTAGTTGTCTCAGGTACAGTTGTTACTTCAACCGGTCCTAAACTTACTACAAGTCCTATTGTTGTACCCTTTGGAATTGTTCCACCTGATTTAACCGTCTGTCTTATTACTTTTCCATTAGCAACGGATTCATCATTTACATATCGTATTTCTCCAACTTTTAATCCTGCTGCTGAAATAGAACTTTTAGCATCTTTCTCTTTCTTTCCAATCAAAGACGGTACAATAGTTGTTGTTGAAATTTTAGTTCCTCTGCTTGCCTTAATATGAACCGTATCTCCTTTTGAAACCGGTGCTCCTTCACTCGGATTAATATCTAATACAGTATCAACACTTGCTGAATTATATTCGTATTCTATTTCCCAGTTTACTCCGATTTCATCAAGTTTTGACTCTACATCAGCTAGTTTTTCTCCAACTAGTTCCTTAGGTATTTCTAATTTTTCAGAACCTTTACTTACCGTTAAGATTACTGTTGTGTGCTTATCAATTACACTATCTGCATCAACGGACTGCTTACATATGTATCCGCTTTCATATTCATCATTATAAACATAGCCTTCATATTGGTATCCTAACGCCTTATCATGTAATGCTTCCTGTGCTTCATCTTCTGTCATTCCTACTACATAAGGAACTATTGTCTGCTTTGAATCAATAGTAGATGATTCTTTTTGAGGTGTTGTAGGTATTTCTACGTTATTACTTTGTACAACTACTGTTATAATTATAACGATTATAATAAACATTATTATACCTGCAATAATTCCACCTACTGTAATTAACTTATCTAACTTAGGATCAACAGCATCTATATCATTGTTATCCTGTATTTTTTCAATCTTTTCATCAACTACTTTACCATCATCAGGATTTATTTTCTTAATTCCTGAATCAGTAATTAATGTTGTTTCACTTAAATCTTCATTTGAATCAAATCTTACAAAATCATCATAAGGATTTAATAATGACTTTTTCAAATCTGCTATAAGTGATGATATTTTAGGATATCTTCTGTCTGGTTTATTCTGTGTACATTTAAGGACTATTTTTGAAATACTTACCGGCATTTCAGGAATTATGCTTCTTATGTCAGGAACATTATTCTGAATGTGCTGTAATGCAATATTTACAGTATTATCTCCATCAAACGGTACTTTTCCTGTAAGCATTTCATACATTGTAATGCCTAGCGAATAAATATCACTTCTCTCATCTACATAACTTCCCTTTGCCTGTTCAGGAGATATGTAATGAACTGACCCCATGGCATTTCCATTTATCGTATTTGCTGAAGCAGCTTTAGCTATTCCAAAATCAGTTACTTTTACTTTTCCTTCTCTTGAAATAATAATATTCTGCGGCTTTATATCTCTATGCACTATCTGATTGTTATGTGCACACTCTATGCCCTGTGCAATCTGGATTGCAATACTTGTAGCTTCTTTTACTGAAAGCCTTTTCTTTCTTGCTATATATTGCTTTAATGTAATTCCTTCAACAAGTTCCATTACAATATAATAAAGTCCTGCATCTTCTCCTACATCATAAACATTTACAATATTTGTATGTTCGAGTCTTGCAGCAGACTGCGCTTCCACTCTGAATTTTGATACAAAATTCTTATCTTTACTAAATTCATGTTTTAATACTTTAATAGCTACAAATCTATTTAACTTATGGTCTTTTGCTTTATAGACATCCGACATTCCACCGGAACCTACTTTATCTAAAACCTCATACCTGTTTCCAATAAACATACCCTTCTTAATCATTGTTACACCTCATCACTCCCGGCTCAACAAGAACAACCGATATATTATCTTTTCCACCGTTCTCATTAGCCTGATCAATAAGTCTATGGACTGCTGATTCAATATCATCGCTAGATTGAACTATTGTTTTTATCTCATAATCCTCAACCATATTAGTTAATCCATCTGAGCACAACAAAAGCTTATCATTTGGCTTTGTCTCAATCTCAAAAATATCTGCTGTCACAGCCTCTTCTGCACCTACCGCGCGTGTAATAATATTCTTTTTAAAATGAGTTCTGGCTTCTTCCTTTGCCAACTGACCTAATCTGACCATTTCTTCTACTAAAGAATGATCTCTTGTTATCTGTTGTATATCCTCATTTACAAGGTATAGTCTACTGTCACCTACATTTGCAATATAAACATGATTCTCAACAATTGTAGCTGCTACAAATGTTGTTCCCATACCTGAATAATCTTTATTAGACTTTGCTAAATCAAGAATTATTTTATTTATCTCCATAATCCCCGAATCGAGTATATTAGCCGGATCTGTCATATTAGTTGTGCATACATATTTAATAAATTCTTCTATGCTTTTCCTAGACGCAACATCTCCTGCCTTATGTCCGCCCATGCCATCGGCTACAATGAATAAATTTGGAAGTTTTCCAACGGAACTCATTGATACAAATATACTATCCTGATTAATTGTTCTCATTAATCCAACATCGCTTTTTCCATATGCTTTCACTCCAAATCCTCCTTTCGCTGACTCATTGCTTCGTTTCGAAGTTGACCACAGGCTCCATTTATATCTCTGCCCATCTCTCTTCTTATAGTAGCATTTATTTTATATTTTTCAACTCTCGATTTAAATTGTAAAACAGCTTGTTTTGCAGACTGACGGTATTCTCTTTCTTTAATTGGATTTACCGGTATCAGATTAACATGACAATTCAAATCTGATACAAGTCTGCCTAATTTATCCGCCTCTTCTATTGTATCATTTACACCTGCAACAAGACTATATTCAAATGTTATTCTTCTTCCTGTTTTATTGAAATAGTATCTGCATGCATCTAAAACTTCTTCTATTGTATATTTATTTGCAATAGGAAGCAATTTCTTTCTGGTTTCATCATCTGATGCATGTAAGGAAATTGCCAATGTAATTTGAAAATTCATATCTGCTAATTCCTTAATTTTTGGAATCAGTCCGCATGTTGATAACGTAATATTTCTCTGGCTTATATTTGCACCATTCTCATCTGTTATCATTCTAATGAAATTAGTCACATTCTCAAAATTATCTAAAGGCTCGCCACTTCCCATTAAAACTATATTTGATACTCTCTCATCTATATTTTTTTCTATCTGATAAATCTGTTCAAGCAGTTCAGATGTAGTAAGATTTCTATCTAATCCATTTAGCGTTGAAGCACAAAAGCGGCATCCCATACGACATCCTGACTGTGTTGAAATACATACTGAATTTCCATGATGATATCTCATTAACACACTTTCAATTACTGCTCCACCTTTTATTCCAAATAAATATTTTCTTGTTCCATCTATTTTAGAAATTAAGACCTTTTCAGGTTTAAGAGTGATTATCTCATACTTTTCATCTAATTTATGTCGCAAATCTTTTGACAAATTAGTCATTTCGTCAAAGCTTGAAACTCTGTCAATATGAAGCCATTTATATATCTGTCCTGCTCTAAAAGGCTTCTCTCCCATCTGACTTAATTCATTCTTTAATTGTTCTAAATTATATGATTTAATGTCTAATTTTGTCATATCTTTTCATCCTATTTATCTATTCTTCTAAATGCCGAAATAAAAAATCCATCCATTCCATATTTTCCCGGAAGAATCTGAACATAATCATGTTTGTTGTCAATTATCTGTTCCGGCAGTTTTTTATTTAATGACTGTAATTTAAACGGAAGATTTTCTTCTATCCATTTTACATTATCTTCATTTTCTTCTTTTGTCACAGTACAAGTACTATATATTAATGTTCCACCCGGTTTAACATATTTGGAAACCACGCTTAATATTTCTTTTTGCAATTTTGCAAGCTCATTTATCTGTTCAATACTTGTGTTATATTTTATATCAACTTTATTTCCTATAACTCCAAGTCCTGAGCAAGGCAAATCTGCTATAACAATATCTGCTTTACCTATGACATTTTTATCTAATTTAGTTGCATCTTTACATTCAGCAAAAATACAGTTAAATCCGGTTCTTTTTATATTTTCATTAATAAGGCCTACTTTATATTCAGTTAAGTCTCTTGCCCTAATTTTACCTTTATTATGAATCAAATCAGCTATATGAAGGCTTTTTCCTCCAGGTGCCGCACACACATCAATTATGTAGTCCCCTTCTTTAGGATTAGCTGCCATTCCTACAAACATTGAACTTAAATTCTGTACTACAATGTTTCCTTTATTAAAATCATAAAAATCTGCAATCTGATTATAATCTGATATTTCTAATGCATTGCTATACAATGTAGAGCGTTTTACTTTTGCTCCTTCATTTTCAAGTCTTACTACTACTTCGTCAACTGTAGTTTTTGACGTATTCACTCTAATAGTTGTTGTTTTTTTATTATACACACTTTTAAGTATATTTTTTGTCGTTTCAATGCCAAATCTTTCAATCCACATATCAACAATCCATAAAGGCATTGAATATTCAATCTCAAGTCTTTCATTTTCTTTTTCAGGATATTTTATGGAATCCATATTTCTGGCTATATTTCTAACAACACCATTTACAAATCCACTTAAATTAGAAAATTTTCTTTTTTTTGCTAATTTAACTGCTTCATTACAAACTGCCGATTCAGGAACACTGTCCATATATTTAAGCTGGTAAACAGACATTCGTAATATATATCTGATTACCGGCTTCATTTTATTAACTTTTGTTTTAGAAAACAAGTTAATTATATAATCTTCTTCAATTGTTCTTTCTATAGTTCCCTGAAACAGGCGTGTAATAAAAGCTCTTTGATTTTTATCAAGATTTTTATTTTCATCTAATGTATCTTTAACAATTAAATGACTAAGTCTACCTTTATTATTTTCTAAAAGCATATTTAAAACTATATTTCTAAGATTAACTTCCGGCGCTTTATTAGTCGTCACGTCTTCTTCCTCCGCCAAATAATACAATAAGTCTCAATAACTGCAAAATAGATGAAGCTGCTGCCGCAACATATGTCATAGCCGCTGCTGATAAAACTTTTCGTGTATATTGTAGTTCCTGTGTTCCAAGAATTCCTGTTGATTCGAGTATTTGCATTGCACGTGATGATGCATTAAATTCTACCGGCAATGTAACGAGCTGGAATAATACGGCTAATGAAAATGCCCATATTCCTAAATCAATAATCATCTGCGATGAATTGCCGCCTATAAACAATCCTGCGATTATTAATATCCATGAAAGTCTTGAGCCCCAATTTGCAAATGGGACTAATGCGCTTCTAATTGAAATAGGTGCATATCCTTTTGCATGCTGTATTGCATGTCCACATTCATGTGCTGCTACTCCGACTGCTGCAACGCTGTCACTTGCATAGGTTGCATCTGACAAACTTAAAACTTTATTTGCCGGATTATAATTATCTGTCAGATTGCCTCTTATATGACGAATCTGAACATCTGTAATTCCCTGAGATCTTAATATTCTTTCTGCAGCCTGAGCTCCTGTAAGTCCTGACATACTTCTATAATTGGAGTATTTATTATATGTTGAATTTACTCTTGCTGAAGCTATCATACATATAGCTGCACCAATAATTAAGAAAATATAAGTTGGATCAAAATAATAATATCCATATCCATAATATGCTAAAATCATATTTATCCCTCCATTCTATCAGGAATTTTAGCTCCATTTAGGAAATCTCTTGTTTTCATTCTCTTTTTGCCCTCTAACTGTAGTTCTAAAATTTTAAGGCTTCCCTTTCCCGTTGCAACACGGATAAAGTCTTTACCTACTTCAGTAATTGTTCCTGGTGCAGAATCATTTTCAGAATCGTCCACATCTGCATCCCATATTTTTAAAGTCTTACCATCCATTTTTGTATATGCACTTGGCCATGGATTCAACCCTCTTATAAGTCTCTCAATTTCATTTGCAGATTTATTAAAGTCAATTTTTCCTAACTGTTTATTAATCATACCTGCATAATTTGACTTACTGTCATCCTGCGGAGTTCTTACTGCTGTTCCATTTTCAAGTTCAATTAATGTTTTTAAGATTAATTTCCCACCCTCTATTGCTAATTTATCAAATAAGCTTCCGCCGGTTTCTTTCTTATCAATCGGGACAACTACTTTGTCTATAATATCCCCTGTATCTAATCCTTCATTCATATACATTGTTGTAACACCTGTTTCTTTTTCGCCGTCAATAACTGACCACTGAATAGGTGCCGCTCCTCTGTATTTAGGAAGTAATGATGCATGTACGTTTATGCATCCATACTTAGGCATATCTAAAATTGCTTTTGGTAAAATTTGTCCAAATGCAATTACCACAATTGCATCAGGATTCATTTCTTTTAACTTTTCAATAAATTCAGTTTCTTTAACTCTTTGTGGCTGATATACATCAAGTCCTAATTCCAATGCTTTTTCTTTTACCGGTGTGTATTGCATTTTTCCACCACGTCCCTTTGGTTTATCAGGTTGTGTAATTACACCAACCACATCATGACCTGCTTTTACAATATTTTCTAAAGCATTAACTGAAAAATCGGGAGTACCCATAAATACTATTTTCATCTTATTTCTCCTCTAATAATATGTATTGCCCCTCCCTTAGGTCGGTGGCTTGTCGTCGGAAAGATTTATTAAAATGAATTTTTCTTTATTCATCTTCTAATTCTTCATTGTCATATATTCTTCCTTCAACCTTGTCTACATACATTATTCCGTCTAAATGATCACATTCATGCTGTATTGCTCTTGCTAGTAATTCTGTTCCCTCTAATTCATATAATTCCATATTTTCATCATATGCTCTTACAACAACATGGTTGCTTCTTGTGACTACCCCTGATTTTCCTGGAAGGCTTAAACATCCTTCATACCCTGTCTGTTCTCCATCTTTTTCTATAATTTCAGGATTAATCATGATAATCGGACCATCTCCTATATCTATTACGACAATTCTTTTAAGAACACCAACCTGAGGTGCTGCAAGTCCGACACCATTTGCCTCATACATAGTATCAAGCATATCATCTATAAGAATCTTTGTTCTAGCATTAATATTTTTAACTTCTTTACAAACTTTTCTTAAACATGGATCTCCTAATTCTCTAACATTTCTAAGCGCCATCTCATTTCTCCTTTTATCACTCTCTCACATTAAATTGTAAGGTTATACCTTTAACTTTTTGTGAAGTATTTATTAATTCTTGTATATAGTCTGACATTCTAATAAGTTTTTCTTTATCAAGACTTTTTAAATATATCATTCTTCTATATACATCATTTATCTTTGCCACCGGAGGTTTCGCCGGTCCAATTATCATTAACTGTTTAAATTTTGCTTCTTTTAATTTGTTTATATATTTAGTAAGGGCATCTGTAAATCTGTCTAACAACTCCTCATCTTCAGATTGAATTAAGATTTCAGTCATTGCCGCTACAGGTGGATATTGCATTAATTGTCTATATGCTAATTCTTCCTGATAGAATTCTTCATAATCCTGCTTTGCTGCTGATTCAATACTATAATTATCCGGTGAGTATGTCTGAATTACGACCTGTCCTTTTTCTTTTCCTCTTCCTGCTCTTCCTGCTGCCTGCGTTAGTAATTGAAACGTCTTTTCAGCCGCCGTATAATCACTCGCATATAATGACATATCCGCTGCTAAAATTCCAACTAATGTTACATCAGGAAAGTCATGTCCTTTTACAATCATCTGAGTTCCAACGAGGATATCTGCCTGATGATTTGCGAAAGCTGACAGTATTTCTTCATGACCACCTTTCCTTGATGTTGTGTCAAAATCCATTCGCAATACTTTGGCCTGTGGAAATTCTTTTTTTATCATTGTTTCAACTTTTTGTGTTCCTATACCAAATCCGGCTATATATTTAGAACCACATTTTGGGCATAACCTTGGAATCGGTTCTTCGTAACCGCAATAATGGCACACCATTTTTCCATTATTATGGGCTTTTAATGTCACATCACAATGTGGGCATTTGACTGCCTCTCCACACTCCCGACACGACACAAATCCTGCATATCCTCTTCTATTTATAAACAACATAGTCTGCTGTTTTTTTTCTAATCTGTCATTAATCAGCTGCTTTAATTCCATACTAAACATTGACTTATTGTCATTCTTTAGCTCTTTCCTCATATCAACTACTGACACCTGTGCCAATTTGCCTTTTTCTCTGCTTGTAAGTCTGTGTAACTTATATTTCCCTGTCTGCGCATTAAAATATGATTCTAAAGAAGGTGTTGCTGAGCCTAAAACTAATGTTGCTCCTGTAATATTGCATAATTTTGCAGCCACCTCTCTTGCATGATATTTAGGAACATTTTCACTTTTATATGCTCCCTCATGCTCTTCATCAATTACTATAAGGCCTAAATGTTCAAATGGGGTAAAAAGCGCAGATCTTGGACCTATGATTATACTTATTTCTCCTCTTTTTGCCCTTTCAAACTGATCATACTTTTCTCCTGCTGACAGTTTTGAATTAATTATTGACACCTTATCTTTAAATCTTCTCGTAAATCTCTTTACTGTCTGATATGTTAAAGCGATTTCAGGAATTAAAACAATCGCCTGTTTTCCATCGTGGATAGTCTTGTCTATAATATCCATATAAACTTCTGTTTTACCGCTTCCGGTTATCCCATAAATCAAATGAACATTTGCTTTTTCACTTTTTTTATAATCCATTGTCTTTTTAATACTGTCTGCGACAGCTTTTTGCTGTTCATTTAATATTATATCATAACGCTCAAGATTATTAAAATTAACAGGATTTCTATAACTGTTTTCAATTTCTATCAAAATATCTCCTGTAGATTCAAGTGCCTTCAGAGTACTTGGCGATATATTTAATTTGTCTACTACAAGCTCCTTTGACATATGTTTTATATCTTTTAGTTCCTGTAGCAATCTGACCTTTGCCTTTGCATTGGACTTTTTATATTTTAATATCTTTTCTTCTGCTTCTTCTTCACTTATATTAAGCGTTATTGTCTTCTTTTGTATATTTTTTATTTTCTTTTTAACAGGTATGACTGTTTTTAATGCCTGATTCATTGTACAGCTATACTCTTTCTTTATCCACCAGGCTAACTCTATAAGTTGTTTTTCAACCGTTGCCGCGCCTTCATTTGCACGAATAATATATTTCATCTTATTTATATCAAATGACGGCTTGTCTGTTATCTCGATTACATATCCTGTTATCTCTCTGTTTCCTTTTCCAAATGGAATAACTATCTGAGTACCTATAGATATCTTATCTTCTAATTCTTTCGGTATTATATAACCAAAAGGGCGGTCCAATTTTTCATGTGAAATATCAACAATAATATTCGCAAATTTCATTTGACACCGCCCTTTCATATCTTATTTATCTTTATCTAAATAACTTTGCACTTCTTACGCAATTTGCCAATAACATTGTAACAGTCATTGGTCCAACGCCACCCGGTACAGGTGTTATTGCATATGTTTTTTCACTTACTGAATCAAAATCCACATCTCCACAAAGCTTGTTATCTTCATTTCTATGGATTCCTACATCAATTACAACCGCTCCTTCTTTAACATAATCAGCTGTAATAAACTTTGGCTTACCTATTGCTACAATTAAAATATCTGCTCTTTTTGTAACTTCCTTTAAGTCTTTTGTTCTTGAATGTGCAATTGTTACTGTTGCATTTTCTTTGAGCATAAGCATCGCCATTGGCTTGCCTACAATATTACTACGTCCTATTACCACACATTCTTTTCCTGAGATTTCGACACCTGTTCTCTTTATAAGCTCAACAATTCCTGCAGGTGTACATGGTAAAAATGTTTCTTCACCAATCATCATTTTTCCGACATTCATTGGATGGAAACCATCAACATCTTTCTTGCTGTCAATTCTGTTTAGCACTTCTGTTTCGTCTAAATGTTTTGGTAATGGAAGTTGTACAAGAATTCCATTAATTTCTTTGTCTGCATTTAACTTATCTATTAATTCAAGAAGTTCATCCTGTGTAGTTTCTTCCTTTAATGCATATGTAATTGATTTTATTCCTACATATTCACATGCTTTTTCTTTATTTCTAACATACACAGCTGATGCAGGGTCTTCTCCAACCTTTACGACTGCAAGTGCTATGTCAATCCCCTGTTCTTTTAACTTTGCAACTTCTTCCTTGATTTCATCTTTAATTTCACCTGAAATCTTCTTTCCATCAATTAATTTCATTACTTTATAAACGCTTCCTTTCTTCGCAGTAATTATTATAGTTAAGGAGCAAAATGCATTTTGCTCCTTATTGATACCTACGAATTAATTTTAATTCATTGCATTTTATACACGGCATCATTTATTAGAATAATCCTGTAATCTTTCCATCGTCTGTAACATCAATATCGTATGCTGCAGGATGTTTTGGAAGTCCCGGCATTGTCATTACATTTCCAGTTAATACAACAACAAATCCTGCTCCTGCTGATATATATACGTCACGAATGCTGATTTCAAATCCTTCCGGTCTTCCTAATTTATCTTTATCATCTGATAATGAATACTGTGTTTTAGCCATACATACAGGAAGATTTCCATATCCCATATCTTCAATCTTAGCAATTGCCTTCTGAGCTTCAGGTGAATAATTAACTCCATCTGCTCCATAAATTTCTTTTGCAACTGTTTCGATTTTTTCTTTGATTGGTAATTTGGTATCATATAATGGTTTGAATTTAGATTCTTTATTTTCTAATGTTTCAAGAACTTTATTAGCTAAATCAATTCCACCTTTTCCACCTTTTTCCCATACTTGTGCCAATGCAAATTCGCATCCTCTGTCTTCACAGAATTTCTTAATATATTCATATTCAGCTTCTGTATCTGTGATAAATGAATTTAATGTTACAACTACAGGGACTCCAAATTTCTGAAGGTTTTCAATATGTTTTTCAAGGTTAACAATACCTTTTGCCAACGCGTCTAAATTTTCTTCTGACAATTCACTCTTTGGAACTCCACCGTTATATTTTAATGCTCTTACTGTTGCAACTAAAACAACGCAATCAGGTTTAAGTCCTGCCTGACGGCACTTAATATCCATGAATTTTTCTGCTCCAAGGTCTGCACCAAATCCTGCTTCTGTTACTACTATATCAGCCATCTTTAATGCTGTCTTTGTTGCTCTTACTGAGTTACATCCATGTGCGATATTTGCAAATGGTCCACCATGAACAAGTGCTGTTGTATGCTCTAATGTCTGGATTACATTAGGTTTAATAGCATCCTTTAAAAGTGCTGCCATTGAACCTACTGCCTGAATATCCTTTGCAGTTACAGGCTTACCATCATATGTATAAGCAACAATTATTTTTCCAAGTCTTTCTTTTAAATCTGCTAAATCATCTGCAAGGCAAAGAATTGCCATAATTTCTGATGCAACTGTAATTACAAAATGGTCTTCTCTTACTGTTCCATCAACCTTTCTTCCAAGACCTACAATAATATTTCTTAATACTCTGTCATTGATATCCACACATCTCTTCCATACAATCTGATTAGGGTCAATTCCGAGTACATTTCCCTGCTGAATGTGATTATCAAGCATTGCTGCTAATAAATTATTAGCTGATGTAATTGCATGGAAATCTCCTGTAAAATGAAGATTTAAATCTTCCATAGGAACAACCTGTGAATATCCACCACCTGCTGCTCCCCCTTTAATACCAAAGCAAGGTCCAAGAGATGGCTCTCTAAGTGCAATTACTGCTTTTTTATTTAACTGACCTAAAGCCTGTCCTAAACCAACAGTAATTGTTGTCTTTCCTTCTCCTGCAGGAGTTGGATTGATAGCTGTTACAAGTACAAGTTTTCCATCTTCATTATCTTTTATTTTATTCCAATATTCATTTGAAATTTTTGCTTTATATTTACCATATAATTCTAAATCATCTTCTGTTAACCCAATTTTTGCTGTTACCTCTTTAATTGGAAGCATAGTAGCTTCCTGCGCAATCTGAATATCTGTTTTCATTTTCTTCTCCTTTATTGCTCCTCTTTTTTATTATTGCCTGAAATATACTCATCAAATTGTTCCATGCTCATAAGTATTTTTCTAGGTTTATTTTGTTCTTCCTGTCCAACAATACCGGCATCGTATAATTGTTCCATTATACGTGCTGCTCTATTGAATCCAACTCTGAACTGTCTTTGCAGCATACTTGTAGAACCTTTGTCTTTTTCAATGCATAATCTTGCTGCCTGTTCAAAGTATTCATCTCTTCCATTTTCTTCTCCATCTTCTTTAGATGGTTCCGATAATTTTTCTTCAATGGAAGTTTCGTAAACAACCTCACTGCTATGCGATACAAGGTATTGAACTGTCCTTTGTACCTCTTCATCAGATACATATGCTCCCTGCAATCTTACAGGTTTAACATAGCCTGATGGATAAAACAGCATATCACCATTACCAAGCAGTTTTTCAGCTCCATTCATATCTATAATTGTTCTGGAATCTGTTCCTGATGAAACAGTCAATGCAACTCTAGATGGAATATTTGCCTTAATAAGACCTGTAATAACATCTACCGAAGGTCTTTGAGTGGCAATAATCAAATGAATTCCAGCTGCACGTGCAAGCTGTGCAAGTCTGCATATCGCATCTTCAACTTCTTTTGCTGCAACCATCATAAGGTCTGCTAACTCGTCAATTACTATTACAATCTGAGCCATCTTTTCAGGTGGTTCATCTCCTTCGTAATCTCCTGCTTCAATTTTTGCATTATATCCTTTCAAATCTCTTGAGCCTGTCTGCGAAAATTTTTTATATCTTTCTGACATTTCAGCCACAGCCCAATTCAATATACCTGCTGCCTTTTTAGGATCTGTAACAACGGGATATAATAAATGAGGTATTCCATTGTAAACCTTAAATTCAACTACCTTAGGATCAATTATAATCAACTTAACTTCATCAGGTGTCGCTCTATATAAAATACTCATTATTATTGAATTTGTAAATACTGATTTTCCCGAACCTGTTGTTCCGGCTACAAGCATATGTGGCATTTTTGCAATATCTGCAACTACAACCCTGCCTGCAATATCCTTACCTGCCGCAAAAGCAATCTTTGAAGAATTCTCTTTTAGTTCTTTGGATTCTAATAATTCTCTTATATAAACTGTATCTCTTCCTTTGTTAGGAACTTCGATTCCAACTGCTGCTTTTCCCGGAATCGGAGCTTCAATTCTAATATCTGCTGCGGCAAGATTTAATTTGATATCATCTGTAAGTGCAGTTATCTTGCTAACTTTTGTTCCCATTTCCGGTTGTAATTCATATCTTGTAACCGAAGGGCCTTTACTTACATTTGTTACTGTTACATTAACTCCAAAATTCTGAAGAATTTGTTGCAATTTATTTGCTGTTTCCATAAGTTCCATTTTTGATGTTGGATTCTTACTTCCCGGATTTTTATTTAAAAGACTATATGTTGGTTTAGTATATTTCATCTTTTTCTTAACCGGTGCAATAATCTTTCCTTCTGATGATGCTTTTTCAGGCACTTTCGTCTGTGGATTAATTTCCTGTGCATCCATCGTTTCCTGTGAAGGTTTAATTTCCTGCATGCCATAAGGCTTTCTATTCATTACTTCTTTTGCTTCTTTTGAAACAAATATTCTTTCCTTAGGTTTAAACTCTCCATCATTTGCATGTTCATCCGCTATCGGAGTTTTATTAATAGGCTCTTCTTTAAGTTTCGCCGTAACACCACTTTGTTTTCCATATATAAACTGACCTGTCGGTTCTTCTTCTAAATCAATATGTCCACTATATTCCGGTTCTAATCCTTCTATATTAATTTCATGTACATTCTGACTTTCTTCTTTTATTCCTGAGACATTTATAGCATCTAAATCACTAAAATTGACAGGCTTTGCCTTTTCCATTTTTTTCTTTTCAACTTCCTCAGCCCTTACCTTAGCTTCAATCTCCCGATGAACTCTCTGAATTTCCTTTTCCTGTCTGTTTATTTCTTTTTGCTTCTTTCTTTCTATTCTTGCAACTTCCTGCTGTTGCTGAATATCCTTCATATCATCTCTTGCGCTTTCGTAAACGCTGATTCCATGATTTTTAAGCATATCTAAAATAGATTTTTCAGTTAATATAACAATTGTTATAATTGCAATTATTATTACAAACACATAGGTTCCTGCTATTCCAAATAAAGTTTTAAGGCCATCTCCTATGGCTCCACCTATAATTCCACCACCTATTTTATATTCACCACAAAAAGAGTAATATTCACTAACTGTAGTCTTTTGTACATTCAAAATCAAATGTGCAAAAACACATGCATCAAAATAAAGAATTAATGCAGTTACACTTTTAGCAACCGCTCTAACATCGCCTAAATTTACAAACAATATACCTGCTATAAAAAACAGCACAATAGGGAATATATATGCCGGTACTCCAAATGCTCCAAACATAAAATAACTGAGCATATTGCCTACTACCCCGCAAACTCCAAAATTACTTAAAAAAAGTAATAATGCTACCGCAATTAGAATCCATATGTAAATTTCTGATATTATTCTTATCTGTTCACTGGTTCTCGAATTTTTTGAATTGCTCTTACGGGTACCGGTGTTTCGTCCTTTATTTGTTGTTTTTTTGGATTTGGTACCACTTGTTCTTTTTTTAGTAGTAGCCATCATTACCTCCATCAAATTTTTATTATTCAATCAATTACTCTATTTCAGTCATTAAAATAATTACGTTAATTTTTCTTTTTATTTTACAAAATAACCAATAACAGCTATAGCGCCAACTAAATAGCAATAGTATGCAAAATATTTAAATTTCTTATTTCTTACAATAACAAGCATTGTCTTAATACAAATATATCCTACAACTGCCGCTACTAAAGCTCCGGCAATGTAACATCCTAAATCTGAAGATGTCATTCCATCTTTTCCAAAATCTGCGATGTCTAGCACTGCAGCACCCATTATTGCCGGAATTGACATAATAAATGAATATTTAACTGCAAATTCTCTTTTTAATCCACATAACAGACCCGCTGTTATTGTAGTTCCAGATCTTGAAAGTCCTGGTAAAGTTGCAATTCCCTGACATGTTCCAATAAATAGTGCATTTAAATAGCTTGTTTTCTTTGGTTTCTTTTTTCCATCAGGAAGATTATCTGAAATAAGAAGAAGTGTTGCTGTTATAATAAGACATATTCCGGGAACTAAAAGAGTAGTTCCTGCTTTTTCAACTAAATCTTTTCCAAAATAACCGATTATACCTGTTGGGATTGTAGATACTATTACCAGCATTGCGAATTTTCTATAACCATTACATATTACTTTTCTGTAAAATGGCTCATCCTGCATTTTTTTGCTGACAAAAAACTCTTTTATATTAAAGCAAACATCAACAATAATTCCTATTCCATCTACTATAAGACGTCCTATATCTCTCCAGTAAACTAAGAATACTGCCAGCAATGTTCCAACATGTAAAATAATATCAAATGAAAAACCGATATCTTCCATTCCAATTAATTGCTTACATATAGTCAAATGTCCTGAACTACTTACAGGTAAAAACTCTGTCAGTCCCTGCACAATTCCTAATATTATCGCCTTAAATAATCCCATGTATCCACCTACTACTTTCCAAATAGTTTTATCCTTCTAAAATCCATAAGTACATTTCATTTTACTATTTTTTCAATCTTAATTCAAGTTATAATACATATTAATGCTTGGCAGCTATAAAAGCCATAAAAGGTCTAAGCCCACTTATGAACAAACTCACGCGGACTTAGACCTTTTGCCCCTTACATCATTATATTTTTTTATCATCTATCATGGATTTTAATTTATTCATTGCCTCCTTTAAGCCACCAACTTCGTTTATTATTTTTTTATCCACTGTTTCCTTTCCAACAAGAATACTTCCAACATCTTTTGTAAGCACTTCAGTTTCTGTCATCAATGTTATAAATCTATGCTCAGTTATCCCACAATGATTAACAACAAATTGGTTTATTCTTTTTTGTATTCTCATAAAATAATCATATGTTTGTGGAACCCCAATAAATAATCCATTCATTCTTACAGGATGTATTACCATTGTTCCGGTCGGAACAATAAATGAATAATCCGTAGAAACAGCTAATGGCACTCCTATTGAATGACTTCCTCCAAGGACAAGTGAAACTGTAGGTTTACTCATACTTGCAATCATCTCTGCTATTGCAAGTCCACACTCCACATCTCCACCAACAGTATTTAATATAACAAGCAAACCGTCTATTTCATCATTATCCTCAACTTCCGCAATCGTTGGAATAACATGTTCATACTTTGTTGTTTTCGTATTACTGCTAAGACAATCATGCCCTTCTATTTCACCTATAATATTAAGCAAATGTATTTTCTTATGTTCTTTATTTTTATCTAAATCAGTCTGCCCATATTCTATGATATCGTCATTTTTTTCTTTATTTTCACTCATAAAAAACCTCCATACTACTTTCTATAAATAGTATGGAGATTTTTCAAAATAATATTATAAACCACTTAAAAGATGCCAATCATAAAATGCTATACGATTGCACAAGAATAAAAATGTAACCTATCATTTTTATTCATTATATTTAGCAACTATTTCCTGATATGATAAATGTCCACCAAAAATATCCAATGCACTTCCTATTGTAAAATCTAATTTTGCATCACATATTTTTTTGAAATTATCTATCTGATCTACACTTGCAATTCCGCCTGCATAAGTAATTGGGTTCTTCTCCCACTTTGAAAGCAATTTTACTAACTCTTCTTCCATTCCCGAACCTTTTCCCTCCACATCAACTCCATGGATTAGAAATTCATCACAATATTTGGAAAAATGCTCCATTGTTTCTTCATTTAATTTAATGTTAGTAAATGTCTGCCATCTGTCTGTAACTATATAATAATCATTGTTTTTCTTTCTGCAACTTAAGTCCAATACGATTTTACTTTTACCTACTGCCTTTACAAGTTTGTCTAAATTTTCGTAATTTACTTCTCCATTTTTGAATACATATGATGTAACAATAACATGACTTGCTCCATTTTCAATATATTCAGCTGCATTTTCTGCATTAATTCCTCCACCTATCTGCATTCCTTCCGGATAAGCAGCAAGCGCTTCAAGTGCCTGCTTTTTTGAAGCCTCAAAATACTCGGAATCTGCTGCATTTAAAATAATAATATGTCCACCTTCAAGATTGTTATTTTTATACATATTTGCATAATATGCTCCACCTTTTTGTGACACAAAATTTTCCTGTGCCTTATTACCTTTATCTTTAAGCGTTCCACCTACTAACTGTTTTACTTTCCCATTATGAATGTCTATACATGGTCTGAATTTCATTTTTTCTTCCTATCTTTCTTTTTTATTTACTATTCTCCACTTTTTAGTGATGTTGCCATATCAACTTTTTTCAATTTAAAATGCATCGAAATATTAATTATTACAGCAAATAAAATTGTTAATAATGTGCTATAAATGTAACCACGCGTTCCAATATTTCTTCCAAACATAACCATATCAATTTCTGCCGTCTGAATTACAAATTGGTGCAAAATTATTCCAAATCCAATGCCTATTATAATTCCTAAAATTGTGATAATGACATTTTCTCTGTAAATATAACCTGACACTTCCATATCATAAAAGCCAAGTACTTTAAATGTTGCCAATTCTCTTCGTCTTTCAGCAATATTTATATTGTTAAGATTATAAAGTACAATAAATGCAAGTAGTCCTGCCGAAAATACAAGTACGATTACAACCGTATCCATACTTTTCATCATTTCACTAAAACTATTATATGTTGTCTGTAAGAATGATACTCCTGCAACACCATCATTACTCATTATTTTATTTCCTATTTTATCGTCTATAACTCTGCCTTTTTTCAGGATACAAAAAGCAGTATTCATTTTTGCATCTTTCCCGGTTATCTGTTTATAATATTTTCCGGTCATATACATATAATGATAACTATAATTTTCGATTATTGCACTAACCTTTACATTATATCTTACAGTATCGCTTTCTTTGAAATAAATTTCATCGCCTACTTTGGCTCCGATTTTCTTAGCCATTTTTTCAGATATAAGCACACCATCATCATTTAACTTATATTTTTCATTTTTAGTTCTGCTCTTAAATGTAACGTATTTAGATATATCATCTGTGCTTTCAGGTATAACTATGTATGTACTTACCGTACTATTTTCCTTTCCAACATCATAATTCAATACATCTGCCTGTAAATTATCTTTTATATCCGAATTGCTGTTGAGAATCTTTTTAAGTTCATCCGTTCCATTCTTCTTAGTCCATTCATCATCGTATGTAACTGTCAAATCATAATGGAATAAATCGTCAAACTGTATTGTTAATATTGAATTTATGGAATTTTTAACGCCAAATCCAACAAGCATTAAAGCCATACATCCACCTATACCAAACAAAGTCATGAACAATCTTTTTTTGTATCTAAACAGATTTCTAAAAGTCGATTTTATATTAAAACTTAGATGATTCCAAATAAAAGGTATTCTTTCAAGCAGCACACGCTTTCCGGCTTTTGGAGCTTCTTGCTGCATAAGTGATGCCGGTTGTTCCATAAGTGCTTTATAACACGCAAGTATTGTTGCACCTATTACACTTACTGCTGCTGCAAGACATGCTGTCACAAAATAATATCCATTTATAGGAATTTCTATTATATATAAATTCTGATACATCAATCTATACGCAGTTATTATAATCCATGGTAAAGTTTTGCTACCTGCTATACCTCCAATTATGCCACCTGCAATTGTTGCAACTGCTCCATATGCGATATATTTTCCGGCTATGCTTCCTTTTCCATAGCCCAGTGCCTTAAGTGTTCCAATCTGAACTCTTTCTTCCTCAACCATTCTTGTCATAGTCGTCAAACTTACCATTGCTGCAACCAAAAAGAATATAAGTGGAAATACTTTTCCTATATTTCCAATACGCTCTGCGTCCTGACCAAATTCAACAAATGACACAACCGTTTGTCTGTCCAGCACATACCATTCTTTCTTTTCTATCTCATATACTTTATCTTTTGCCTTATCTACTTTTCTTTGCGCTTTGTTAAGCTTTTTCTGAGCCTTAGCAAGCTTCGTATATGCCTTATCAACCTTTTTTTGTGCCTTTATAATCTCATTTTTACCATCAGTAATTTCTTTTTTTCCATCAGCTAGTTTTTGCTTTCCGGTTTCAAGTTTTTCTTTCGTATTATCTAATACTGCTCTTGATTTTTTTAATTCCTGCTTTCCAACAATTAAACTTTTCTTTGCTTTATCAAGCTTCTTTTTACTTTTATCCAGTTTAATTTTTGCTTTATTTAATTGTCGCTCATGTTTAGAAATCTCTGACTGTGCACTTTCAATCTGGCTCTTAACCTGCGGCACATCACTCATTCCCATTGCAGCAAATCTTTTTTTAGTGTTATTTAAATCATTTTTCCCACTTTCAAGTTCTTTTACTCCTGTTTTATATTTAGCATATCCACTTTCATATTGTTTTTGACCATTTTTATACTCTTTTTCACCTTCTTTCAATTTTACGCTGGCAGATTCATATTGCTTTTCCCCTTTATTGTATTGTTCAACTCCACTTTTATATTCTTTTTCCTGCTTTTTTAATTCACTTTCTCCCTCTTCTATTTTTTTACTATTTTCTTCTATTTCCTTCTGTCCATCATCCGCTTTTTTCAAACCTTTTTCGTATTTTTTATAATTTTTATCTATCTTTTCCTGAGCTGACTGAATTTCTTCATTTGCCACGTCAACTATTTCTTCGTATCTTTTTTGTTCCATAGCAGGCGCAACTTTTTTAATTTTATTTGTCACTTTATCAACATACTTTTCATATTTTGTTCCATAGCTGTCTAACTTTTTAGCACCTTTTAATGTAATATAAATATCAGAGAAGTTATCCATATCAAACTGATTTTTATTAATAATTATTAATCCATCAAGTTTTCCTGAACCTACTGTACTGCTTCCTTTGTGAAATGATAAATAATTACCTGTACAAAAAGTTCCTTTTACGGTATATTCCTTTCCCTTTACGTATTCATTATCAACTGTTATCTTGTCCCCTACCTTAATGTAATTATGTTCAGCTAACTGTCTATCCACAAGGCACTCATCATCTGACAGTTCATTCACATTTGTTTTCACTTTATTAATTGTATCCGTTCTAGACATCATTTTCACGGTATACTCTGTTTCTCCATTCTTAACTACCTGATCCACATTATATATACCTTCGATGTCTTTTATTTCATCTATAGACTTTAATGCATTAATATCGTTATTAGTTACTCCAAGTTCACTTACAACTCTAATATCATAAATGTTTTCTTTATCATAAATTGCATCCACGGATTTTCTCATGTCAGGTTCCGTAGAACGTATTCCAGCATAAAAAGCCACACCAAGGGCAACAATTAAAAGCAGGGATAAAAACCTGCCAAATGTCTTTTTTATCTGAACATAAAATTCTTTTCTTAATGCCTTCATATAGCTACCTCTTGATACTTAATTTTTACCATTCAATTTTTTCTACCGGAAGTGGATTTTCATTTATTGTCATATCACTGACTTTACCGTTTTTGATTTTAATTATTCTGTTTGCCATTGGTGCAATTGCCTGATTGTGCGTAATTACAACAACTGTCATACCTTTTTTACATGTATCCTGCAATAATTTTAATATAGCTTTTCCTGTCTGATAATCTAATGCTCCTGTCGGTTCATCTGCCAATAATAATTTAGGATTTTTTGCAATTGCCCTTGCAATAGATACCCTTTGCTGCTCTCCTCCTGAAAGCTGTGCCGGGAAGTTTTTCATTCTTTCCTTAAGTCCAACGCTTTCAAGAACTTTTTTTGCATCTAACGGATTTTTGCAAATCTGACCTGCCAGTTCTACATTTTCCAATGCTGTAAGATTTTGCACCAGATTATAAAACTGAAAAACAAAACCAATATCATGTCTTCTATATGTAGTTAACTCCCTATTGCTGTATCTGCTTATATCTTTTCCATCAACAATAACGTTACCGGAAGTCAATTTATCCATTCCACCTAAAATATTAAGTACGGTAGTTTTTCCTGCTCCTGAAGGTCCGACAATAACAACAAATTCTCCTTTTTCAAATGAAAAATTCATTCCATCTGCCGCCTTTATTGTTATTTCTCCTGTTTTATATTCTTTTACAACATCTTTTATTTCAACGTAACTCATAAATCGCACCTCCTAAAAGCATGTTTCATACTACCATCTACCATCTAAAATCTAATTTCTCTTATATATATATTAACTGACATTTTTTTTTCATTCAAGGGCAAAGTAACTTTGTTATCTTTAATAAAATTAAAGGTCTTCATGTTTAATCCATGAAGACCTTTGTTTTGTTTAATACATTTAAATTCTATTTAAAGCCTGTTCTAAATCGTTAATAATATCATCAGCATTTTCTATACCGATTGAAAATCTAATTAAATCCGGTTGAACTCCTGCTTCAATTAACTGTTCATCTGTCATCTGTCTGTGTGTATGGCTTGCAGGATGAAGTACACATGAACGTGCGTCTGCAACATGAGTAACAATTGTAATAAATTCAAGGCTGTCCATAAATTTAATTGCCGTTTCTCTTCCACCCTTTAATCCAAATGTAATTACACCACATGTACCATTTGGCATATATTTCTTAGCCAAATCATAATATTTGTTTCCTTTTAGCATCGGACAGTTAACCCACGCTACTTTATCACTGCTCTGAAGGTATGTTGCCACCTTTATAGCATTTTCACAATGACGTGGCATTCTTAAATGGAGTGTCTCAAGTCCTACATTTAACAAAAATGAATTCATAGGTGCCGGAATCGAGCCTAAATCTCTCATAAGCTGAGCTGTTGCCTTTGTAATATAAGCTCCCTTTCCAAATCTTTCAGTATATACAATTCCATGATATGAATCATCAGGAGTTGTAAGTCCCGGGAATTTATCTGCATGGGCATTCCAATCAAATTTTCCACTATCAACAATCGCTCCACCTACTGCCATTGCATGACCATCCATATATTTTGTTGTTGAATGTGTAACAATATCCGCTCCCCACTCAAATGGTCTGCAGTTAATTGGTGTTGCAAATGTATTGTCTACTATAAGTGGCACTCCGTGTCTGTGGGCTGCCTTTGCAAACTTTTCAATATCTAATACAACTAAAGATGGATTTGATATTGTTTCGCCAAATACCATTTTTGTATTTGGTTTAAATGCAGCTTCTAATTCTTCTTCTGTACAATCAGGATTAATAAAAGTTACATCTATTCCCTGTTTCTTCATTGTAACTCCAAAAAGATTAAATGTTCCTCCATAAACATGTGCTGAACATATAATATGGTCACCTGCTTCGCAAATGTTAAATGCTGCATAATAATTTGCTGCCTGTCCTGAAGATGTAAGCATACCTGCCACACCACCCTCTAAATCGCAAATTTTCTGTGCCACAACATCATTCGTAGGATTCTGAAGTCTTGTGTAAAAATATCCTTCTTCCTCTAAGTCAAATAATCTGCCCATCTGTTCCGAATTGTCATACTTATATGTAGTACTTTGATAAATAGGAAGTACTCTTGGCTCTCCATTTTTAGGCTGCCATCCTCCCTGTACGCATATAGTGTCTAAGTTTCTCTTTTCCATTTTGTAACCTCACTAACTTTATTATTAGCACATACTTTGTGTTTACCATCCCCGTATAGTTTTTTATAAACCTAAAGTGTGTTTGTACAAATCACCACGCTCTTCAAAATTCTTAAAATGATCATATGAAGCTGCTGCCGGTGACAATACACACGCTTGTCCTGATTTTGTAATTTCTTTTGCCTTATTTGTTGCCTCTACTAAGTTATTACACATATAAAGATTTTCTCTGCCTGATAACATATCATAAATTTTTTCACCTGAAGCATACATGCAAATAACATTTACCTTCGTATTCTTTTCAAAATAATCACAAAGAATCTGATAATCAATTCCTCTATCCATTCCACCGATAATAATAGTTCCAATATTTTCAATACTTTCTACAGCCTGAATTGCTGACTGACATATTGTCGAAATTGAATCATCATAATAAGTAACTCCGTCTATTTCCCCTAAACGTTCCATTCTATGTGGAAGCCCTTCAAAAGATTCGATGTATTTTGTTACTTCTTTTTCATCTAATCCAAAGCACTTTGTAGCAATATAATATACTACATTTGCATTGTATTGGTTATGTATTCCTCTTAATTTAAGGAAGAAATCTTTTGCTAAATTTTTATCTGACATAACAACTTTTCTTGCATTTACCGGTATATCTAAATCGATTTCCTCATTTACAATAAAAGTATCTGTAACTCTCTGATATCTGAAAATATTAAATTTAGCATTTTTATATCTTTCCATTGTATCGTAGTAATCCAAATGTTCTTCATATAAATTAAGAAGGACTGCTATTTTAGGTGATGCCTTTGCATGTGCCAACTGATGGCATGACATTTCATACACTATTGTAGTATCATCTTTTATTTCGTCATATCTCTCAAGACATGGTCTTCCTATATTACCAACTAATACACAATCTACTCCACAATTCCTTAAAGTTGTGTACAACATAGATGCTGTAGTACTCTTTCCCTTTGTGCCTGTAATACCAATTATATTTTTTGCAAATTGTGCTAACATCAATTCCGTCTGTGAAGTAAATTTAATATTATCTTCATGGCATTTTATGCCCGGACTTTTAACAATTATATCATATTTATCACAATCGATATCTTCATATTTACCTTCAAAAATATCATATTCACAATCAATATTATGGTCTATAATAAAATGTTCTGTTGATTTACCTTCTCTTCCATATCCCCAAATTAAAATCTTTTTCCCTGTTAAAATATCTGCTATTTTCATATAACTACACCACTTTCCTTATTTCCTTTACAAAATTGTCCGGCACAAGATGCTCATCGCACCATTCACCTAGCAGTATCTTTAAATCTTCTCCATTATTCACAATATAGTCTTTATATTTTTCAGTAAGTTTTAGTTTTTCACCCTTTTCAATAATATATTTCAAGCTTGCCACAACTTCACTTCGTGTTCCCACACACTCAAATGGTTTGTTCTCATCTATTCCTACAAGTTCTCTGAAATACTTTTCTAAGCTCTCTTTGTTTAATAAATTTTCACCAAAAACTTCTGTCAATCTCTCCTGACTTAAGAATGGTGAAAGAATTATATATACAAATAAACATTTTGGACAATCGCAACACCAAATACCTTTTTTACTTCCTGCATTACAGCTTCTAAATATTTCAAGGTACTTGTCACTTGATGCAAATATTTTTGCAATCTGTATTTCTGTAAGTGGTCTTAATAAACTAAAGTATCTTATGTCTGACTCCACTATGGTTGCAATGTAATCATTAAAATCTAATTCAAATTCATAACTTTTTGAATATTGATGATTTACTTTTGAATCTTTAACCGTTGATTCGTTTGCGCTGTTTTCATTTGACAAAGTTATATATTTCTGTCCGTTTAATGCAGCTGTTAATACTGAAGAAAATGCAACAATAGCAGAAAATGGTGTATGTCCATTAATATATCCCTCACTATTTAACTGTAACATTGTTTTATCTAATGTTCTCCTACAAAGAATATCTCCAATTTTATTATCAGTTACATCTATTACTTTCTTTACGGCTTCAATTCTGTTTACGCTGTAAGTTGTTATTTTCTCATCTTTAATTCTTTTAAGCACTTCTAATGAAACACATGAATCTTTTCCACCACCAATAGGCACTAAACACCCTTCATATATCCCATGCAATTTAACAGGCTTTGTGCAATCTGTCTGTTCTTTACTATAATCACAAACTAAATGCATGAATTCTTTTTCATACGCTTCAATGCCATTAACATAAAAGCATTCGCCTAAACCATTGTAATATAGTTTCTTCCACCATTGTAACTGTGTATCAGTCAATACTCCACACTTAATAATAACATTCTGTGGACATGCAATTTTCCAATAACTGACTAATTCTACCATTCCCAGATTAAAAATTAGTCTGTTTATTGCATCTTCATTTGTATCTTCAATATTCTTAAATGGTATCTTCCATGTTGGATGAAACTCTGCAAGTCCCGGCACAACAAAATTATATTTAATATCTAGCTCATTGCTATTTTTTTCAACTTCATAGGAATCAAAAATAAAATCTTTATATTCACTTCTTAACAAATCATATTTTTGCTGTCCTGTCAGTTCTTTTAGATTCTGCATATTTCTCTCCTACCTTACCGACAACTATTCATAATAATTAACATATGCTTATTTTTTGCTATTGAATTTGATTATACCATTATCAATATAGTAATTGCAATTGTTTGTGAAAAAATTCACAAAAAAAATGCAACAGTCCAACCAAATAGCTAAACTATTACATTTTTATATATTTTTATATATTTTTTTATATTTTTTATACTATTCCGGATTATAATCCTTCAGCATTATATGAGCAACAATTGTGCATATAGTAAATAATATAAAAAGTACTGCCATTAAAACTATAAACTGTGTTGTAGTCATTGGTATTCCTGCAAATACTACAACAATAAATACCACAAATATAATTGTAGCTATTATATTTGCTACTTTTCCTATTTTTATCTTTGTTTCCTGTGACATATTATTTTCTTCTTTCGTATTCTATTTTCTTTTCATCAATACAAAGCTGTCATTTCTTCCTATTTCTTCATATTTCTCGTCTATTATGTAATCTAAATCATTATCTGTTCCATCATTTTCATTATAAATATTATTTTCTCCATTTTCGACTATGTATTTTGCCTGCCCTGATTCAATATATTCCTTGAATTCTTCCTGCATTTCGTCATTTACACTGCACATCCAATCCTGTAGCATAAAATATTTATAGCATGGGACTATATCCGTCACAATATAATACTCTGATTTGACGTTATATGCCAACACGCTGTTTCTTGATTTTTCAGGAATTAATTTCGTTATTTCTTTTGCATCTTTTTCTATACCTGTTAACTTATTTACGTCATAACTAATCATGGATTTTGTAGAAATAAAAGCACATGATAAATTTAAACTGATTAAAATCAATGTAAATATTCCAAACACTTTATTAATAATCTTATTATTCTGCACCAAATCTGCTGTCATACCACAAGCTACTATATAAACAGGAAACCATATATACATATAATTTAAATTTGGCCTCATTCCTAATTGAACTACAATACCAACAATTGCAGATATCATAAGAGAAAGAGAAACAATTCTCTCTTTCTTATTTGTCACAAAATTTGAAATTGCTATCAACAATGACATTAGTAAATTTAAATTTACAATTAAAATTGTAAACACTCCTGCATTTAATAAAATTCCGTTTGTGTTTAGTGTATATTTTATATTATGTATAATCGTTCCATAAAACATTTCATATATCGCATTCTTTTTTATGTAATAAATTACAAAAGGCACTAGTACCAAAACTGCACCTATTATAAAAGCCACAATATTTTTCAGTATATTGCTCCACTTTTTATTAACAGCTAATAAAACCGTCCCCGTTATAATCATCACACTTATTGGTAAAAAATTAGTCATTCTTATCAATACACAAACCATAAATGTAATTCCATAAAAAAAAGCATATTTAACATTATGTTCTATATCATTATCTATGTCGCATTTAAAATATTTGACTACAAAATACATACTCCATACCAAAAATGGTATACAGTAATCCTCTGTCATATTTCCTGCAAAATATATTCGATTTAATAGTAATGCAATTATTGTAATTATTATTGATTTTCTTTGGTCATTATAGAAAAGGTCAATAATCTTATAACTACCATATAATGTTACTGTAAGAAAAGGTATTTCAATTAAAAGAAATCCTATTTTATTACCAGTCAACATCGCTCCCATCCATTGTATTACAAACATCAATGGTCCCTTATGTTCAAAAAAGTCAATATATGGAACTAATCCCTTTTCAACTAATATTCCCTCTAGCATATAATTAGCTGTATCACTATGACACCATTTATATAAAGGTGATGTATCATATGAAAACAATAGTAAAAAAACAAATGCTACAAAACTAAAAACAATTATTCTATTTACTATATGCATAGTTATATCTTTTTTTTGCTCTCTCATCCCTTCTCACTTTCCCTTTTACATTTATATTCATTAATACAAAATCTCCCGACTCATATCTCTATCCGCAATAGAAAAATATTTGTCGGGAGATTATTATTTTTTATTTACTGAGCATCTTTAATTGAGAAGCTTATTCTTCCCATCTTATCCTTGCCCAAGCATTTACATTTTACATGATCTCCAAGTGTAAGATAATCTTCAACATGTTCAACTCTTTCTTTTGAAATCTTTGAAATGTGAACCATTCCTTCTTTTCCCGGAGCGAACTCGATAAACGCACCAAATTCCTTAATGCTTACAACTGTTCCTTCAAGAATCATTCCTTCTTCGAAATCTGTTGTAATGATCTGTATATATTCAATTGCCTTATCAATCTGTTCTTTGTCAACTCCGCATACAGATACAGCTCCATCATCTGTTATATCAATCTTAACGCCTGTTTCTTCGATTATAGCATTAATTGTTTTACCCTTCTGTCCTACAACATCACCAATCTTAGCCGGATCAATATGAATCTGAACAATCTTAGGAGCGTATGCACCTACTTCTTTTCTAGGTTCTGCAATTGCAGGTTTCATACAATTATCCATAATGAAAAGTCTTGCTTCTCTTGTTCTCTGGATTGCACCTTCTACGATTTCTCTTGTAAGTCCATGAATCTTAATATCCATCTGAATAGCTGTAATACCTTCTGTTGTTCCTGTTACCTTAAAGTCCATATCGCCAAAGAAATCTTCGAGTCCCTGAATATCTGTTAATAATACATAATCATCATCTGTATCTCCAGTAACTAGACCACATGAAATACCAGCTACCATAGCCTTAATTGGAACACCTGCTGCCATAAGCGACATACATGATGAACATGTACTAGCCATTGATGTTGAACCATTTGATTCAAATGTTTCTGAAACTGTTCTGATTGCATATGGGAATTCTTCTTCTGAAGGAAGAACAGGTACTAATGCTTTTTCTGCTAATGCACCATGTCCAATTTCTCTACGTCCCGGTCCTCTTGATGGTTTTGTTTCCCCAACTGAATATGATGGGAAGTTATAGTGATGCATATATCTCTTTACTGTTTCATTTTCATCTAATCCATCAATTTTCTGTGATTCAGATAATGGTGCTAAAGTACAAATGTTACAAATCTGTGTTTGTCCTCTAGTAAACATAGCTGAACCATGAACTCTAGGAATAATATCAACTTCTGCTGCAAGTGGTCTTATCTGATCTAAAGCTCTGCCATCCGGTCTCTTATGATCTTTCAAAATCATTTTACGTACTGTTTTCTTCTGATACTGGTAAAGAGCTTCTCCAAGTACTGCAAGCCATTCTTCATTTTCTGCAAATGCTTCTTCAAGTCTTTCTCTAATCTTGCTTATATTTTCTTCTCTTACCTGTTTAACATCTGTAAATACAGCTTCTTCCATCTCTGCAGGTGGAACAATCTCTTTTATTGCTGCAAATAATTCTTCAGGTATTGTAAAACTTTCATATTCATGTTTTGGCTTACCAACTTCGGCAACAATCTTATTTATAAATTCGATAATCTTCTGGTTAACATCATGAGCCATATAAATAGCTTCAATCATTTTAGCTTCAGGAATAATGTTGGCACCTGCTTCAATCATTATAACTTTTTTACTTGTTGAAGCAACTGTTAACTGTAAATCTCCTTCTTTCCACTGTGACTGTGATGGGTTGATGATAAATTCTCCATCAACCAAACCAACCTGTGTCATTGCACATGGACCATCAAATGGAATATCTGAAATACATGTTGCAATAGCTGAACCTAACATAGCAACAATTTCAGGTCTGCACTGAGGATCAACTGATAATACTAAGTTATTTAATGTAACATCATTTCTATAATCCTTAGGGAATAAAGGTCTCATAGGTCTGTCAATAACTCGTGATGTTAAAACAGAGTTTTCACTTGCCTTACCTTCTCTCTTATTAAATCCTCCAGGTATTTTACCTACTGCATACATTTTTTCTTCGAATTCAACTGAAAGTGGGAAGAAATCGATTCCCTCTCTTGGCTTTTCTGATGCTGTTGCTGTAGATAATACTGTTGTATCTCCATAATGCATTAACGCTGCGCCGTTAGCCTGGGCAGCAACACGTCCAACATCTACTGTAAGTGTTTTACCACCAATTTCAATACTAAAACTCTTGTACATTTTTGTCTCCTTTTCTCTATCTTCGTACCATCTCACTGATACATCTTTCCGACACATATAATGTGTCTTTTGAATGTCTTACATATCCGGCAAACACCGAAACTACTGAAAAACAGACAATTATACATTTAATTATCTGCTTTTCAGTGGTCTCGGATTTCAGTTTGCCTATTGGATATATTAACTAAGCAATCTTTTTTATTATAAACAATACGATACAAAAAAGCAACCAGACATTTACCATGATATGACTCTGTTTCATACTATAAATTGTCTCTTTGCATCAAAAAACTGCATCTTAACAATATGATTATCGTTAAAATGCAGTCTTTAAATAAAACTTATATTACTTTCTAATACCAAGTTTAACAATTAATGCACGGTATCCTTCAAGATCTGTTTTCTTTAAATAGTCAAGTAAACCTCTTCTCTTACCTACCATCTTAAGAAGACCTCTTCTTGAATGATGATCCTTCTGGTTAACTTTTAAATGTTCTGTTAACTCCTGGATTCTTGCTGTTAAAATTGCAATCTGTACTTCAGGTGAACCTGTATCGCCTGGTTTTCTTGCATATTCGTTAATAATTGCTGTTTTCTTTTCCTTTGTTATCATTACGACAACCTCCTTAATTATTTTAATATCGCCATACACTTAAGTAACGGTTGGAGTATCCAATACTTAGCGTAGGTTCGCATACCTTGATATGTTACCACATATCGCAAGATAAGTAAACTAAATATTTGTAAATTATCAAAAATATAAAGAATTTTTTTGTAGGCACACCAGCTATTTTTTAGTTAGTGTGCCTATAATACCTTTTGTTAAAGGCTTAATAGTTACAAAATTTTTATATTTCTATAACATACTAATACCTCTTATTAATCTTCTTTTTTTAATCCAATAATGCATGCTCCTATTCCTACAATAGAAACTATAAACATTGCCATCATTGCTAATAAGATATTTGTAACTGTACCTGTCTTAGGGCTTGTCACATGACTTGCAGTATTTGTTGTATTTCCATCTGTTTCAGTTGTTGTACCACTCTTACTATCTGCACCATTTACAGTTACATTTTTATCAGACTTCTTATTATTCTTTGACTCATCTTCACCAAGAACATTTCCGGATTTATTTTTCTTTGTTGTCTGTGCCTTTTTATTATTCTTTTTGTTATCCTTCTTTGTTGTCTTAGTATTCTTGTCATCTTTCTTTGTCGTATTGTTGTTATTATTTATAACTGTCTGATTATTCTTGTCTTCAGGATTCTTAGTATATACAAATACTATTTCATTTCCTTCTAACTTCATTGTAACACTCTTCTTCTGTTCCTTTGCAGTATATCCGGCAATCTGTTTTGCTGTTTCTTCAACATTTTCTCCGTATGTACTGTTTTTAACTTCAGATGGTGATAATTCCTTACCATTTTCATCAACATACTTAACACTATAATTTAATGTTACTTTTTCGTAATGAGCTGTAAATGTTGTATTTCCTGTTATTTTTTCGTTTGCAGGATTTTCTACTAATGTTTCTTTTCCATCAGCAGTCTTCATTGTCCAGCCTGTAAATTTATAACCTACCTTTGAATTATTTTCAGGAACTTCTGATACTTTTTCGTTATACTTAACATTATCTTCTGTTTTTCCTGTTATTGTTCCATTTCCATCTGTGTTGAAAGTTACTTTGTAGTCTTTCTTAGAGTAGACAAATGTTATTACATTCTGATTTTCATTATCTGTAACATCAATTACAATATCTGCCTTAGTCTTATCCGGTGTATATCCGTATATTTCTTCAGCATTCTCTGTAATCTTTGTACCAAAGTCAACTGCATTAACTCTCTTTTCTGTTAAGAGTTCATTTCCATCTTCGTCTAAATATCTTACAACGTAATCATATTTTAAAGGTGCAAATTTAGCTGTAAATGTTGTCTTTTCTGTAATCTTTTCATTTGCAGGATTCTCTGATGCTACTGTTCCTGACTCTACAGTCTTTTCCCATCCTACAAATTCATATCCTTTATCCGGAGTTGGAGTAGGTACACTTGTTACTTTTTCGTCATGTTTTACTGACTGATTTGTATCACCTGTGATTTCACCGTTGTCTCCGGCTTTGAAAATAACGTTATGCTTATTCTTTTCATATAAGAAAACTATTTCATTTCCACTTTCTTTCATTATGATGCTCTTTGTAAGACTACCATCTACTGCATAAAATGGAACATCCACTGCTGTTTCTGTTACTTCTGAATCAAATAACGCACTTGCACTCTTCATATCTGCAATTTCTTCATTTGTATCTTTATCAAGATACTTAACTGTGTATGAATATGTCTTAGGTGCAAATTTAGCAACAAAACCAACATTTCCTGTTATAACCATTGCTTTAATTTCTTCTTCAGTTAAAATTGTATCCGGTGCTATTTCATTTGCCCAGCCTACAAATTCATATCCTGTGTCAGCTTTTGCTGTAGGAATAGTTGTTATATTTGAACCATGTTCTACAACATCAGTTATTTCGTCTTTTGCATCATTAATTGTACCATGCTTATTTCCTGATTCATCTTTTTCTATATTGAACTTAACGTCATATTTGTTAATTTCATAAACAAATTCAATTACATTGGCATCTTCGTTTTCTGTAATTGTAAGATTCTTTGAATTCTGCTCACCTGCTACCAAATGATATCCAGGAATTTCAATTGCATCTTCAGATACTAAAGAATTGTAGTCTGTTGCTGCTCTTTGAATTGCATCATATCCCGGTATAAGGTTACCATTCTTATCTACATATTTAACAGTATATTTATACTTGTTAGTTGTAAACTGTGCTGTAAATACAGTATCTTCAGTAATAAGTACATCCTTAGGATCTCCTAAGTACTCTTTTTCTGCTCCATTAGCAGTCATCTTCCATCCTGTAAATGTATATCCTGTCTTATTAGTAACCGTTGGTTGATTTCCTGTACTCGTATTTTCATCAATAGAATAATCAGTCTTATCACCTGTTGCTATAGTACCCTTATCAGGGTCAACTACATATTTAACTCCTACTCTAGGAATTGCATTTAATGTTCCATTTGCATCTACATCTGCCTTATCATATACAACATTAATTTTATCTGTTTCTTCATCATACTGAGGATTTGGTCCTGTAATCGTTCCAACAGGAGTTGACTTAAGACCATCCTTAGTCATTGTATGGTTAAATCCACTGATTGTAATTTTATCATCAATATCCATTACAAGCGCTTCATTTCCATCTCCAAATTTCTTTATAAAATTATCATATGCAGCATTCCTTGCTTCAAAGTCTGCTTTACTTAATGTATATGTTTCCTTTACTGTTCCATTTTTATCTGTCACAGTCACTTTTATTCCATCATCGCTTACTTCTACCTGATTTCCAAGTTCAATTCCTGCACTGCTGATACTTAATGCTTCGTTTCCATCAAAATCATCTTTTACTGAAATGTTCTTCATATAACCTGATTTTGCTGTAATTGTATATTCTAATCCAATTTTCTTTTCCTGACTTATAGCTGTATCATTATCAATAGTCTCACCTGTTGTCGGATTCTTGAATGTAACCTGCATTTCGGCTTTAATATCTGCCTTAGGAATAATTGCCACTTCAACTGTTGCTGTTGGAACTTTGATTAACTTATCAGTAACATTTCCATTGTTATCATATCCTTTATCATGACCTGAAATAGATACATCTAAAGTTGAAGTAAGTTTTCCTTCATAATCAGCTTTCTTAGTTAAGCCTTTTACTACTACGGTTTCATTCTTATCCAGAGAAATATTTCCAATTTCATTCTGGAACTCTCTCTTCTTAACATCATCTTTTAAATCTTCTTTACTAATTGTATAAGTCTTCTTTACTTTTCCGTCTCTATCAAGGACTTCTACAATAAGATTATCTTTTACATAAACACCTTTGTCTCCAAAATCAATTCCGTCTTTTCCTACTGTAACGCCCTGGTCTGTATCTTTAAATGTGATATCTTTCATGTCATCACTGCCTGATACTACAGAATAGTTAATTCCAACTTCTTCTCCAACAAGGACTTTGTCTCCATCCTTTAATTCATTTCCTTCTTTATCTGTATATTTAACAGATGGCTTTGCACTTGCCTGTTCAAGATACATATTTGTTTCAATCAAAATATTACTTGCTGTTGTATGACGTTCCATATAGAAGAAATCAAATGTATATGTTTCTCCTTCTTCCAAACCTAATTTTGTCTGTGTATCTTCGTCATTCAAATCAATATTACCTGAAAGTCTACCATGCGCACCACCAATATCCATTGCTAATTTTCCATTAATGAATAAATACACATCATCATCACCTTCAAACTTAAATGAAAGATTCTTAGCTTTAGAATATATAAATTCACAATGTGCTTTCATTGCATAATGGAAGTTATGTCCTTCTAATTCATCTGTCTTACCAAACGGAGCTGTCAAATCAGATGCTTCACCTAACACATCATCATCTAATGGGAAGAAACCATCTCCTTCCGGAGCATTAGTCTCATCTCTATATATATTTTTATTCGCTATATCATATACAACGTTGCTATTGTTAAAACTATATTTTTCATTAACGTAATTTAACTGTATGCTCTTATACGCATCTGTCTTTTTAGTAATATCTCCATTAGTATCTGTCCAGAAAGTATTTAATACATAATATGCATAATCCATACAGTTTTCTATATCTTGTGATGTTGCAGCTTTTTGTCCGGTAACTCTTGTAAATTTGTTTTTACTTACTTCATAAGCTGCATCTAAATCACTATCTGATGCAAGTTTAGCACCCGGCTTCTTTTCAACATTCAAATCATTGAATCTATAATCATTCTGTTCTGCATCAGTTTTATTTGAAGCAATACAGATTTTAACTTTATTAACGCCCTCAGGTATATCAAAAGTATCTCCCTGTTTTAAATTATCTGCCATTACTTCATCTGTACCATTATTTCTTATTTTCAAATCAAAGCTATTATTTTCATTAAATACACTTGATATTTTATAAGTTCTTCCAGGTGTAACCGCATATTCAAGATATGCTTCTGTATTTTCTCCTGCATCACATGTAATTCCACCATATCCTGATACTTTCCATGTACTTCCATCTTCTGCTTTCCATCCCAACTCTGTAAATGGAACATTATATTCATTCGTAATATTTGTGAATTTTCCTATAGCTGTTCCATCTTTATAAAGAGTTGGGTTAACTAATGCTCCCTCTACAGCTGTCGCCTTAACTGTAAGTTTTACATTCTGTGCACTATCTAATACGAAATCACATGAACCACTAACAGTATATTCATTCCCATTTTCAGTAATGATTTTTAACTCTACATCTTTAGTAATTCCCGGATAAGGAGTAAATGTATAATTACCTGCTTCTAATTTCCCAAAATCAAATGTAGCTGTAGCTCCATCTTTTAAAGCAATTAACCAATCTCCCTGCTTTTTCCATACAAGTTCATCTCCTGAATACCAATAACCATATCCGTCTTGAGTTTTGTATGTAAGGTCTCCGAAATTCCATCCTCTTTCCTGAATTGTGAGAGTTTTACCAATTAATTTTTCAGAATCACCTTCTTCAACTATCTGGTTTCTTAGTCTCTTGTATAATTCAGTCTGGTTTCCCGGATTCTGTGTTTCAAGATATTCTTTTAAATCTTTAGCAAGCTGAATTACTGTTTCCTTCTTATATACAGGAGTTCCATCTTCACCCAACTGGGTTTCGACAAGACCTTTTCCTGCATTACCACTAGTATCACTTTCGTCGTACATACTTAATTTTGTACCCAATACATATTCAAATAACATGTCGTCATTCAAATGATCGTATATTACAATCGGCATCTTCATAGTCTGTGGCATTTCATCTGCACTAACCGTAGATTTAGCTAATGAAAATCCATTGCAAAATACACTCGTTGCAGTTAACGTTACTGCTAAAAATGTTGATAGAAATTTTCTCATATGCTTTCCTCCATATTTTGTGTATACAAATTTTTATTTGAGACAAGTTTATTATATACCCTTTTTTTGTATGTTAAAATACGATTTTTGTATAAAAGCGTTATTTTTTCTTGTTATTTATTATCAAAAATTTATCAATTTTATTAACATTTTAAACTTTTTATAAAATAGTTTTTTATAGCAATAAAAATAAGACTGATAACCAAAAACCTTATCTGTTAATAATTATCAGTCTATTTAATCATTATTCTTAAATAGAATTTTTGCAATTATAAAATAATATTTAATATTTTTATTAAATATTATTTTATAATAAATTCGTTTTATTAAATTATATTTTCATTTTTATTCTGTCATTTATATCCATAGTTATTTGTTTTTTAAGTTGTTCTATATCATCAAATTTTCTTTCACCACGCATAAATTCGTAAAATGAAACTTCAATAACTTCTCCATATAAATTGCCATGAAAATTTGCAACATATGTTTCAACCTTTGTAGGATTATTTTCCGAAATCGTCGGATTAATACCTACATTAGTTATTGAACGATAACTTTTTCCATTTATGTTGGTTCTTGTTGCATATACACCATTTGGTGGCAATAGTTTTGTTGCTGCCGGCAAAATATTAGCCGTAGGAAAATTTATCGTTCTTCCGATTTTCTTTCCTTCCTCAACCTTTCCAATAACACTGTATGGATGGTCAAGCATTTCATTTGTTTCTTCTATCCTGCCTTCTATAATACTACTGCGTATTCCTGTACTGCTTATATCTTTGTCATGATATTTTTCTTTTTCAATTACATACAACTCATATCCGTATTTTTCTGTGTTTTTCTTCAGGTAATCAACATTTCCTGCACCCTTATTTCCAAAAGAGAAATCCGGTCCGCACACAATCGCTGTAGCCCCTAATTTTTTTTTCAAAAATTCATTTATAAATTCATCAGGTTCTAATGCCAAAAATTCTTTTGTCATTGGCATACTGCAATAAACATCAATTCCCTGTTTCTCACATAGAAGTCTTTTTTCTTCATCTGTTACAATTGTTTTTACTGTCTGATTATTCAATACATCTTTAGGTTCCGCAGCAAATGTCAGGACAACTTTACGTCTTCCATTTGCCTTTTTAGTCAATTCACTTAATAACTTTTCATGACCCTTATGTAACCCGTCAAATTTTCCAACAGTTACTATTGTATTGCTTAATTTTATCTTGTCTGTTGCCGACATGTTTATCATAATCCTACGACTCCTGTATGTATTTACAAAAATATCTTAACTGGTTTATATATCTGCTTATGTGCATCAAATTCATATATACCGATAAAATCTCCATTTTGTGCATAAACTCTTACTTTTTGTTTATCTTCAAAATTCATTCTTAGCAATGTATTTCCAGCTGTAAACTTGTTTCCATTATATATTAATTTGTCAAATTTTTCTGACACAATACATTTAGAATATTTATCAAGCATTTGATCCACGGGAACGATATAATCTTTTAATCTTCCATCATCTCTTGCCTTTTCTATCTGTTCAAGAGTAATACTTTCTTCAACTTTAAATCTTTCGACTCTTGTTCTTTCCAGTTTATCCATGCATCCATAAACACCAAGTTTATTTCCTATGTCATGACATAAAGTTCTGATATAAGTACCTTTTGAACATGTAACAATCATTTCGACTCTGGGAAGGTCAACATCAGTTATAGTTATATCAACTATCTTACATTGTCTTGCCGGTCTTTCAACTTCTTCGCCTCTTCTTGCTAAATTATAAAGTTTCTGACCATTTATTTTTATAGCCGAAAACATTGGTGGAATCTGTGCATAATCACCTATAAAACTTTTAATTGTTGTAAAGACTTCTGTCTGGTCTAAAGCATTCAATTTATCTTCTTCAGCTTTATTTATTATATTACCTGTACTGTCCTGTGTATCTGTTTCCTGTCCTAGTAACAAAACAGCTTTATACGTTTTATCTTTTTCTGATAAAATATCGCATAATTTTGTTCCCTTTCCAAGACACACCGGCAATACTCCAACGGCATATGGATCTAGAGTTCCCATATGTCCTATCTTTTTCTGTTTCAAAATGCCTCTTAATTTTGCCACTACGTCATGAGACGTATATCCCGGCTCCTTATAGACATTTATTACACCACTTATCATTCATTCCTCCTGTAATGGTAAGTCACATTACTATATTTATGACATTTGCTTTTCAATCTGTTCTGAAATGTTATTGATGATATCGTGTACATCTCCTACAGTATCAAATCCGGCAGCTCTTACATGACCGCCTCCACCAAAATATGATGCTATGACACTTACATCTACTAAATCCTGAGATCTCATACTTACCTTGTATTTCATTTCCCCTATCTGATACATAAATATTGCAACCTCTATTCCTTCAATATTTCTAAGCTGTGCAACTACTGAATCTAAATCCTTTGTCGTTACACCATAAAAATCCATAAGTTTTGTTGTTGCGTATGCAAATATGCATCTATTATCCATAAACCTTACACTTTCAAGCTGAAGTCTTCCTGCAACCTGAGACTGTGCATAAGTTTTTTTATAATATGTTTCTTCAAGAATCTTATTTGCATTAATTCCAAAATCCAACATTTTTCCTGCAACATTCATTGTTTTAGAAGTTGTGCTCTGGAATCTAAACACTCCTGAATCATGGGCAATTCCTGTATACATTGGTTCTGCAATAGATTTATCAAATAAACTTACATCTAACAAATCATATAAAACTTCACATGCCGAACTTGCATTTGGAAGAATATAATTATAATCTGCATATCCTCCATTACTGATGTGATGATCAATACATGCTGTTCGCTTTGCATGTTCAAAAAATTCTTTATTTAAACCTAATCTTTCTAAATCAGCACAATCAAGTGAAAAGAATAAATCGTACTCTGTTCCGTCGTACCCATTTGAATCTATTTTCTCAGAGTTCTTTATAAATAAGAATTTATCTTTAATTTTTTCCAGATATACTTTTACCTGTATATCCGGAAAATTTTTCTCAATGTAATTATAGAGTGTCATGCATGAACCGATGCAATCGCCATCCGGTCTGATATGTCCTGCTATTCCAATAGTTTTTGCATCGCCAATCAGTTCCTTTATAGGTATAGGATTATTCATTGTCATCTGACGTCACCTCATCAATCATTTTTGACATTCTTACGCCATACTCTATAGAATCATCTAAAATAAATGTAATCTGTGGAGTATTTCTTAAATTTACGGTTTTTGCAAGCTGATGTCTGATAAATCCAACTGCACTCTTAAGTCCTGCTAATGTATCAGCCTTTGTTTCTTCATCGCCTAACACACTTACATACGCCTTGCAATATTTAAGATCAGGTGTTACCTCTACATGGGTAACACTTGTCATTATTCCTACTCTTGGGTCCTTGAGTTCTCTGATTATATTACATAATTCTCTTTGAACTTCTCCGTTAATTCTTGTATTTTTTATGCTGTTCTTTCTCATATAATTCCTTTCCGGTTAACTAGTCTTATCTAGGTACCTCAACCATCATGTACGCTTCTACAGCATCTCCTTCAGCAATATCATTGAATTTTTCAAATACAAGACCGCATTCATATCCTGCTTTAACTTCCTTAACATCATCTTTAAATCTCTTAAGCGATGCAAGTGGTCCGTCAAATATCTGCTCTCCATCACGTGTAATTCTAGCTGAGCATCCTCTCTTAAATGAACCATCTAATACATATGAACCTGCGATATTTCCAACACCTGAAGCCTTGAAAATCTGACGAATTTCCGCATGACCGATAACTTTTTCTTCGTAAATTGGTTCAAGCATTCCCTTCATAGCTCTTTCAATATCTTCGATTGCATTGTAAATAACGCTATATAATCTTAAATCAACCTTTTCTCTTGTAGCAATTTCTTCTGCCTGAGCATCAGGTTTTACATTAAATCCAATAATAATTGCATTTGATGCAGAAGCCAAAATAACATCAGATTCATTAATTGCACCTACACCACCATGAATAACTTTAACTTCTACTTCTTCATTTGAAAGTTTTAACATACTCTGTTTTACAGCTTCTACAGAACCCTGTACGTCTGCCTTTATGATGATATTTAATTCCTTAAGGTTACCTGCCTTAATCTGACTGTTAATATCATCAAGAGAAATTCTGTACTTAGTTCCTTCAAGAAGTTTTTCCTTGCTATCTGCAATAAATGTTTCCGCAAATGCTTTTGCTTCATTTGCTGTTTCCTTAGCAACAAATACTTCACCTGCGTTTGGTACTCCGCTCAATCCTAAAATTTCTACTGGAGTTGAAGGTCCTGCTTCTGTAATTCTATTTCCTCTGTCATCTGTCATAGCTCTTACTTTACCGTAATTTGCTCCTGCTGCAATATGATCACCAATATGAAGTGTACCTTTCTGTACAAGTACAGTTGAAACAGGTCCTTTACCTTTATCAAGTTTTGCTTCAATTACGATACCTCTTGCCATACGGTCAGGATTTGCCTTAAGTTCAAGTACATCTGCCTGTAAAAGAACCATTTCTAATAATTCTTCAATTCCTTCTCTTGTATGTGCAGATACAGGAACCATTTCTGTATTTCCACCCCAATCAGCTGCTAATAATTCATATTCAGCTAATTCCTGTTTTACTCTTTCGATATTTGCACCCGGTTTGTCAATCTTATTAATAGCTACAATTATTTCAATTCCGGCTGCTTTTGCATGATTGATAGCTTCAACTGTCTGAGGCATTACACCATCATCTGCAGCTACTACCAAGATTGCAATATCTGTTGACTGAGCGCCACGCATACGCATTGCTGTAAACGCTTCATGTCCCGGAGTATCAAGGAAAGTAATCTTTCTGTCATTAATCTTAACAACAGAAGCACCAATATGCTGTGTAATACCACCTGCTTCACCTGAAATTACATTTGTTTCTCTAATTGCATCAAGAAGAGATGTTTTACCATGATCTACATGACCCATTACACATACAACAGGTGGACGACTTGTCATGTCTGCTTCATTTTCTTCTTCTTCCTTAAGAAGTTCTTCAATCATATCGACCTTAACTTCTTTTTCACACATAATTTCATATTCAAGGGCTATTTCTTCTGCTCCGGCAAAATCAATTTCAGTATTAACTGTAACCATCTTACCTTCTAAGAAAAGTTTCTTAATAATTGTTGATGGCTGCATTTTCATCTTTTCTGCTAATTCACCAATTGTAAGTGCTTCAGGGATTGAAATAACTTTGATTTCTTCTTTCTTTTCTTCCTTCTTCTGAGGTTTCTGTAATACCGGCTTGCTCAAATCAACTCTACGCCCATTCTTGCCTTTTCTTCCGCCATTACCATCTTCGTAATTCTTTCTTCCTCTTTCCTGCTTATCCTGGCGTAACTTGTTTTCTCTCTTATTACGATCTTTGCTCTGGATTATATCTGCAGGTGCACTCTGCTTCTGGTCATCTCTTCTTCTGTCATTTCTTCTGTTGTTGTCATTTCTGTCAAAATCTTTATCCTTATTATAACCATCATTATTTCTATTATTGAAATTGCGGTTATTGCCATTTCTATTATCTCTGTTAAATGACTTTCCATCATTGTTTCTGTTCTGACCATCTCTGTTTCCAAAGTTTCTGTTCTGACCATCTCTGTTATTTCTATTCTGTCCGTCCCTGTTGTTTCTGTTCTGACCATTTCCATTTCCATTTCTATTCTGTCCATCTCTGTTGTTTCTATTCTGGCCATTTCTGTTATTTCTTCTGTCATTGTTTCTGCTCTGTCCACGGCTTTCAGCAATTGCTGCTGCTTTTGCTGCTATCTCAGCTGCTTTTCTTGCTGCTGATTCTGCTGTAGGAGCCGGTCTCTTTGGTTCATTCTTAGCAACCGGTGTAACTACAGATTCAACCTTTTCTTCTTTTGGCTGTACATTATTTTCTACCGGCTTATTTGCACTTTCATTTTTTTCCTGTTCTACAGGTTTTGCTATCTGTTCATTCTCTTTCTTAACTGTTTCTGTTTTTTCAGTTTTCTGAGTGGCTGCATTCTGATTTTCACCTTCAGGTCTTGGACGACGTTTTTTCTCACCATCAGGTCTTGGTCTTCTTGGTCTTTCTTCGCCATCACCTTTAAGGCGAACCATTCCTCTGCTTGTAATAATTCTCTTATGTTTCTTTTCTTCTTTGACTTCTGTTTTTTCTGTAGGTGTCACTTTTTCAGCTGTTTTATCTTCAGATGTCTTGCTCTTGCTAAATTTATCCTTTATGTATTTTACTTCACTGTCATCCACTGAGCTCATTGCTTTTACGTCAATGCCTTTTTCTCCCAATGCTTTTACTATATCTGCACTTTTTATATCTAATTCTTTTGCTAATTCATGTACTCTCATTTTTGCCATTCTATAACCTCCGATTATTTTACTTGATTATCTAACATTTTTATGATTGATTTTGAGAATCCTTCGTCAACTACTGCCAATGACATTCTGGTTTTATTTCCTGTAGCTTTTCCTAAGTCCTGTGTTGTTCCATAATAAAACAACGGTATTTTGTAATATTCACATTTATTTTTAAACTTCTTCTTTGTATTATCCGATGCTTCTACAGAAACAATAACTGCATGGGCTTTATTTCCCTGAATCGCTTTTTCTACTGAGAACTCTCCTGATACAGTCTTGCCGGCTTTAGTTGCTAAACCAATCATAGATATAACCTTATCCATTGATTTCTCCTAACTCAGCCTTTAGCTGTTCATATACTTCTTCCGGAACCTTTGCCTTAAGTGTTCTTTCAAGACCTTTGCTCTTCATAGCTTTTTCAAGGCATTTTACATCCGGGCAAATGTATGCCCCTCTGCCATTTTTTCTACCCGTAGCATCCATAGAAATATTTCCTTCTTTATCACGGATAACACGAATCATATCTTTTTTATTTTTCACTTCATTGCACCCGGTGCATTTTCTTAATGGAACTTTCTTTGTCTGGCTCATATTGACCTCTCTTACTTATTCTTCTGAATCATCCTCACTGTCAGCTTCATTTTCATCGAAGTTTTCTTCTAAAGTATCATCAGCTTCATTTTTTTCTTCATTATATTCTTCTTCATCATAGTATTCGTCGTCATCATAATACTCATCTTCATCATAATATTCGTCATCATCGAATATATACTGAATTCCGGCTTCTTTTGCCTGTGTTTCACTCTTGATATCAATCTTGAATCCTGTAAGTCTTGCTGCAAGTCTTGCATTCTGACCTTCTTTACCGATTGCTAAAGATAACTGATAATCAGGAACGATTACCATAGCTTCTTTTTCGTCAGGATCAGCTAATACTGAAACAACTTTTGCAGGGCTTAATGCATTTTCAATTAAAATTGCAGGATTTTCATCCCAATTTATAATATCAATCTTTTCACCACAAAGTTCATCTACGATTGCATTAACTCTTGCTCCATTTACACCTACACATGCACCTACTGCATCTACATTAGGATTGTTTGAGTAAACTGCCATCTTTGTTCTTGAACCTGCTTCTCTTGAAATACTCTTGATTTCAACTGTTCCGTCCTGGATTTCTGAAACTTCCTGTTCAAATAAACGCTTTACTAATCCCGGATGAGTTCTTGAAACAACGATTCTTGGTCCTTTATTTCCATCTTTAACTTCTGTAATATATAACTTAATTCTGTCTGTTGGTCTGAAATGTTCTCCTGGTACCTGTTCCTTTTCCATTAAAACAGTATCTGTCTTTCCAAGATTTACGCTAATATTCTTTCCATTAATTCTTTGAACAATACCTGTAATAATGTCATTCTGTTTTTCATAGTACTGTTCAAATACACTCTTTCTTTCTTCTTCTCTGATTTTCTGTAAAATACCATTCTTAGCACTCTGTGTTGCAATTCTTCCGAAGTCCTTTGACTGGATTTCTACATTAACCATATCTCCGATTTCGTATGTTCCCTTAATTGCTCTTGCATCTTCTAATGAAATTTCAATTACAGGATCAAATACTTCTTCAACAACTTCCTTCTGTGAATAAATGTGGAAATCTCCTGTTTCTCTGTCAACATTAACAATAACATTGTCAGCTTTATTAAAATTATTCTTATATGCAACTACAAGCGAATTTTCGATTGCTTCAAATAACACTTCTTTACTAATTTCTTTTTCTTTTTCCAGTACATTTAATGATTCAATTAATTCTTTATTCATTTTCCTTTATCCTCCTAATTATCTCTACATACTGTTGTCCTTCATCGGACTGTTTTCTGTTCTATTTGATACAAAGTAATTGTTAGAAATCAAATGTCAATCTTACGAGTGCAACATCAGCTCTGTTAAACACCGTTTCTTCGCCATCTTCTAATTCAACTGTAAAAGTATTCTCTTCTTTGTTGAATTCCTTTAAGATTCCCACAAATTCTTTTTGTTTGTTTATAGCTCTATATAAATGAATTTCAATTTCTTCACCTATACTTCTTACAAAATCCTTATCTTTCTTTAATGGTCTTCCAAGTCCCGGAGAACTTACTTCTAATATATAAGCATCGCTTATAAAATCTTCCTGGTCTAACTTTTCACTGAGTTCTCTGCTTATCGGTTCAATATCATCTATAGATATTCCGCCCGGCTTATCTATAAAAGCTCTCAAATACCAGTTACTGCCTTCTTTTACATACTCTACGTCAACTAATTCGAATCCTCTTTCGTCAACCATTGGCTGAAGTAGTGCTTCTGTCTTTGCTTCGTATTCTTCTCTTCTTGACACGCTTTCTCCTCAACTTTCTACTATTATTATGTCTTTATTTAAGACTTTTTAACAATAACAAAGAGTGGACCTCTGGTCCACTCCTTATCATCTAGTCAATATTTACGTTAAACAGTATAACTCTGCTTTTATTTTGTGTCAAGCAAATGGCGTAAAAATGGCGGTTTAACGACATAAAACCAGCGTAAAAGCAACACAAAACTATCTCATAAAGAAATTTTTAAATGCTTTTTACCACATACTCTTCTTTTTATTTCATGGATTTTGCATAATTTTACAATTTTTACCTATTTAGTAATGTAATTTTTATAATAATCATTTATACTTATACAGGAAAAAATCATTGGAAGGTACATATTATAATGAAAAGGATTTTAAAACACACACTAATTTTATCAATGCTTACATGCACTTTAACATTTTCTACAAATACAAAGGCTTCTGTTGCAGATACTTCTTTAAATGAAAGTACTACAAATGAAGTCACTACAACTTACAACTTATCAGAAACTTCTTTAAGTAACGATACTAAGGCCGTTTCTTTACCTTCAGATAAATCTGATTATATTAAATCTGACTTATCGCCTTTAACTTCTAAGGTCATAGTTCTTGATCCCGGTCATTGCAAAAAGCATATCGGTGCCCGTGGATATGGACTTAAAGAAGAAGATATTGTACTTGATATTTCTAAAGCATGCAAAAACAAATTAGACAATTATGGTGACATTACAGTTTATACGACAAGAACAACCAATAATTGTCTCTCTACCCTCGGACTTGGAGACTGCCTTACAGCAAGAAACAGATATTCAAAAAGACTTAATGCTGATTTTTTAATAAGTCTTCATATCAATGCTAATGAAAATAAAAATAAAACCGGTGCTTTAATGCTTGCAGCATATGACTCCGGTTATAATAAAAGAATTCATTTACAAACTACCTCATTTGGTAAAATTGCCTTAAAGAACTTACATTCCTTAGGATTAAAAAAACGTGGTTTTTGGATGCGAAAATACAAAGGTTTGCATTACAAAAACGGGTCTAGAATGGATTATTATTCTATTGTCAGAAATGGTGTTTTATACAATATTCCAAGTGTTATTATTGAGCACGGATATATCACAAATAAATCTGACTGCAAAAAATATTTTAATACAGTAGCTAAAAGATACCTTCTTGGTAAAAAGGATGCCGATTCCATCATTTCATATTTTGGACTAAATAAAGAAATAATTTCCGGTAAATTTGTAAAAGACGGTAAGGATACATATTATTTAACAGGCGACAACAACATCGTAACCGGTTGGGTTAAATACTCCGGTAAATGGTATTATTTTGACACTGTTACCGGAAAAATGAAAACAGGTTTTTTAACTGTAGATAACAGGAAATTTTACTTAAGCCCTTCTACCGGAGAAATGTGTACAGGTTGGATTACCGTTAAAGGAGCAAAATATCTTGCAACAGGAAATGGGTCTTTAGTAACAAATACATATTTTAATGATGGGATAAAAACTTATAAATTTAACGCTTCCGGCAAGAAGATGTAAGTTTTTCATTTATTCTTTTTATATGCCTATAATGAATTTTATATATTTTTCATTTTTAGAATTATTGTTTTTTTATCGCCTATATTAAAATTATAAATAGTATGGCATATTATGACTTACAGATATTATTAATTATAGATAGTGGATTTTTTTATGGAGTTACTACAATTAAAATATTTTAAAGATGCCGCTGAACTTGAGAATTTTCCTTAATTGCTAAGAAAAATATGGTTCCTCACCCCTCTATAAGTTACGCAGTAAAGAACTTTGAATACTTCGTTCCATAAGTAAAATCTTATCTCATACAAAAAAATCACAGAAATAATTCTGTGATTCTACAAGCAGCCTGTACGGGAATTGAACCCGTGATTCCGCCTTGAGAGGGCGGCGTCTTAACCTCTTGACCAACAGGCCTAAAAAATATTACTGTACTATTATAACAAGAACCGTCAAATTTGCAAGCACTTTTATTATTTACACTTTTATTATTTACACTCTTCTTTTTCCTAACTTTATCTTTAATAATCTTTCATAAAATTATCAAACTTTCTTTTAATTTTGTACACATTCTTCAATTATCATAAAATCATAAAATCGAAACACTCTTAAACAAAATTTTGTTTGTGATACATGTCTGGTTTGACGAAAGTGCATTTGACGCCGTCGGTTCAAATATTTAGTGCATAGGCTGAATGAAACCGCAGGTTTCAAAGTCTGTCTGTGTGCTGAATATTTAGAACTGCTACGAGTGGCAAGCAGCGCGAGCGTTCTTTTGTCGAACCAGACATGTATCACAACAGAAATTTTATAATTGTTTCGCAATTTTAGTTTTTGAATAATTGAGAAAGGGTTGCAGAATATCTGCATAGTATAAATTATATGAACGTTTTAATGTTATTAAAAAATAAATCAGAGGTTTCCTACATATATGACACATTTACATTTGAACAGGGATTAGAAGCTATGAAGGAACATGGTTATACCGCTATTCCGGTTTTATCAAAGGATGAAAAATATGTAGGTTGTGTTAGCGTTAGTGACTTTTTATGGAGTCTTGTTGACTATATGAACAATAAGGTAAAAAGTGAAAAACCTTATTTGGTTAAAGATATAATAAAGAAAAATTATAATCCGGCAGTTCGCGTAGATGTGAAAATGGATGAGCTGTTAAATCGCTCAATGAGCCAGAATTTTATTCCTGTTACAGATGACAGAGATTATTTTATTGGCATCGTAACAAGACAGGACATAATCAGAAGTTTTGTTGGTTCAACACAACCTTCTGAAAGCAATGCATAAAATGACTATTATCTTAAATTTGTGAACACATTTTTCAACTTTTCTTTGTGTTCAAATTTTTTTCATACTTTTTTTTCTTATAAAAGGCTTATAATACAAAAGTATTCGATTCTTCTATGTTATAAGCCTTTTCATTTACATTTCTTTATACTTTTATTCTAACCATCGTTCATCCGGCTACCGGATTTTATTATTGATTAAGCCTTTTTTTTGTGATGGTTGGAAGATTACTGTTATATGAGTTCCCTTTCCTTCGGTACTCTCGAGTTCAAGCTGTGCATTATGTTTTATCAAAATATGCTTAACTATTGCTAGTCCAAGTCCTGTTCCACCTGTTGATTTTGACCTGCTCTTATCAACTCTGTAAAATCTTTCAAATATTCGTTTCTGATTTTCCTTTGAAATTCCTATTCCGGTATCTAGTACCTCAAGATTTACTCTATCTAATATTTTATTAACACGTACAGTGGCACTTCCACCCTCTCTGTTATATCTGATAGCATTACTCAGAAGATTATACACTAATTCTTCCATCATCATCTTATTAGCAGTTATATTACATGGTGTTCCTTCAAATTTTAAATTGACTCCATGATCTTTAGCATTAAATTTAAGCATTTCCACACAATTTTTTGCAATGTCGTATATATTTACTGTTTCCATTGCAACTTTGCTTTCTGACGAATCAAGTTCAGACAATTCTATGATGTCATTTATAAGTGTTAGAAGTCTTTGAGAACTTTTGTGTATTTCTCCTGCAAATCTTATAGTATCTTCCTGTGTTGCCATTCCATTTTCAATTAATTCCGAATATCCTGAAATGGATGTAAGAGGAGTCTTTAATTCATGCGATACGTTCGCTGTAAATTCCTGCCGCACATGAGAATTTTTTACTATATCCTCATGTTGTTTCTTTATTGTATCGATAAAAGGCTGTATCTCTTTATATGTTTTTATATCTTTTATTTCATCAATATTATTAGCAAGTTCTTCTACCGGTTTTACAATACTTTTTGTAATATAATGAGTAATAATTCCAACAGAAAAAAGCATTAATATTATGATTCCTAAAATAAGCGGAAGCACTTTTATAAAAATATTCCACACACTACTAGCTTCTTTTGCAATTCTTAAAACCTGTCCATCATCCAAAAGTACTGCATAATAATATGTGCTCTTATTAAGAGTTGAAGATTTTCTAACATCTGAGCCCTCACCATTTTTGAGCGCCGATTCTATTTCAGGTCTGTCTTTATGATTATCCATTTCAATATCATTTGCTTCATTATCATAAACAACAGTTCCATCTGCATCTATTATTGTTATTCGCAAATCTTCGTTTTTGAGATTTAATTTTTCCTCATTAGACGCATTAAACACCCCTGCACTTCTAAGTACATGGGTGTATGCTTTCATGTCATTTCTCATTTCCTGTACAAACAATTCATAAAATGTTCCTACAGACAAACTCATAGTTAATATAATAGCAATAAATGAAACTATAATAAATTGCATATTTATTTTTTTCTTCATTACATTACTCCATCCTATATCCTACATTTCTTACCGTCTTAATTCTATTTCCTGCCTCTTTAAGTTTGTGTCTTAAAGTTTTTATATGCATGTCTAATGTTCTTGATTCACCTTCGTAATCTGTTCCCCATACGTCTGCCATTATTGTATCTCTATGTAATACAATTCCTGCATTAATCATAAGTAATTTTAATAGTTCAAATTCTTTGTATGTAAGTTCACAAGGCTCATCATTTACATAAACAGCTCTTTTTTCAGTATCCATAAACACATTACCTATAGATATCATTTTTTCTTCCTGCAGATTTCTGCTTCTTCTAAGAAGTGCCTTTACCCTTGATATAAGTTCCATTACTCCAAATGGTTTGGTTATATAATCATCTGCTCCCATATCAAGTCCTTTTACTTTATCTATTTCTGTTGTTTTAGCTGTAACCATGATGATTGGCACTCTCATGGTATCCGGTCTTTTTCTTAATTTTTTTACTATTTCAAGACCATCTTCATCCGGAAGCATCACATCTAACAACACAAGGTCCGGAAGTTTCTCGTACAGCCTTTTGTAAAAATCTCCGGCACATTCAAATCCCTCTACAGCGTAATCTATGTTTTTTAATGCAAACATTTCTATTTCCTGTATGTTTTTATCATCTTCAACAATATATATTAAAGCCATATCTTCCTCCTTGTGTTTATCATAAAACTATTTCTGTCTAATCTGCATACTAATATTATGCTCATTTTTTATTCACATAACATAACTAAAGCATATCATATTCTTAGTTTAAATAGTACTTTTCTTTATATTCCTGATATAATTTTTTAAACTGTGTATCATCATGTTTAACATTATCTAAATATTCATGTGTTCCATATTCATCTTCTCTTACCTGCAACATACATACTGCTACATTTGAGCAATGATCTGCAACTCTTTCGTAATTAGTAATTGTATCTTCGAGAATTAAACCAATATCTATTGTACATTCTCCATTTTGTAATCGTTTAACATGATTTTTCTTTATCTTAGAATTAAGTCTGTCTATTACTTCTTCAAGTGGCTCTACCCTTACAGCCTCATCCAAATTATCTGCCGTAAACACATCTACAGTCATATTCATAATCTCTTTAAGGGCATCTCCATACACCTGAAGTTCCTTTGAGGCAACATATGAGAATTTCAATCCTTTACTGTGCATATCTTCTGCCTTTTTACTTATATTAATCGCATAATCTGCGATTCTTTCAAAATCCCCAATTACATGAAGCATAATTGATACTGTCTGGCTATCATTTAAGGATAACTGCTTACTGCTTAATTTTACTAAATATGTTCCAAGCTGATCCTCATACTGGTCAATTTTATTTTCCAGTTTTACTACATCTTCAGCTGTTTTTTTATCATAATTTTCAAACAGACTCATTGCCTTAAATAAAGCATCTCTTGACAATGAAGCCATTTTCTTTGTAACGCTTACACTTTGTACTACAGCAAATGCAGGTTTTTCAAGAAAACGAGCATCAAGCATTTCTAATGTTTTATCTTCTGCAATATCTTCTGATTCTTTTTCATCTCTTACCGTAAGTGTTGCAAGCTTAACAAGAACCTTACCAAAAGGTAAAAGCAATATTGTTGCACCTACATTAAATAAACTATGAACTATTGCTATTCCTGCTGCATTTGTTGCATCACCTAAAAATGAGAAATGCATAAATCCATTTACAAGGTAAAATACAATCATAAATACTGTAGTTCCAATTACATTAAAATATAAATGTACAAAAGCTGCTCTCTTTGCGTTTTTCTTAGCACCTATACTTGAAATCAATGCTGTAACACATGTTCCTATATTCTGTCCCATTATAATCGGTATTGCAACTCCATATGATACAAATCCCGTAGCACATAATGCCTGTAAAATTCCTACTGATGCCGATGAACTCTGAATCACCGCTGTAAGAACTGCACCTGCCAACATACCAAGTATTGGATTAGAAAACATAGTAAGAATATTTGTAAATTCAGGAACATTCGCCAATGGTTTTACTGCTGCGCTCATTGTTTCCATTCCAAACATTAAAACGGCAAATCCAAGAAGAATTGTTCCAATATCATGTTTCTTTTCACTTTTTGTAAATAATAAAAATACAATACCTATAACAGCTAATATTGGTGAAAATGATGACGGTTTCAACATTTTAATCCAAAAATTATCACTTTGAATTCCTGACAAACTAAGAATCCATGATGTTACCGTTGTTCCTATATTTGCACCCATAATAATTCCAACCGCCTGCGTCAGTTTCATTATTCCCGAGTTAACAAAGCCTACCACCATAACAGTTGTAGCTGATGAACTTTGAATTACTCCTGTTACTGCAGCACCTAAAATAACGCCTTTTATAGGTGTTGATGTAAGTTTTTCCAATATTTTTTCTAATTTTCCACCTGCTGTCTTAGCAAGTCCATCCCCCATAACATTCATTCCATAAAGAAATAACGCTAATCCTCCAATAAGGGACAATACATTGAAAATATCCATAAATTTCCTCCTGTGCTTTTCCTAAAGCCTTACTGCCAATTATATATGTTAAACTACTTAGGCTTTATGTCTTATGTTTTTATTTACATTCTTTTTACATTTGCATTGTATTTTAGTGGTGTAAAGTCAGAGGGATATTTATGTAAAATCTATGTAAAATTTCAATCTTTACGATATAAATATATTGTTCCACCAAATAATCCGCAAAATGTTGTCGGATATCCTATAATAATTGTCATTATCTGCCAGGAAATCTTACCTGTTATAAAAAATGGAACTGTTATAACAGACATTCCAATTAACCATGTCACTACACTTAATACTAAAAACATCTTATATGTACTAATATTTTTTCCCTTTGTAATTTTATCGGCTATTAAATAAATGCTATTCATAATACACTCCATTCCGCCTATTTCATCCTTTGGCTTAAACTGTAATTTAATGTTTTTTATCTTTTTCCTGTAATTGAATAAATTACCCATTCGGATATATTTGTTGCATGGTCGCCTATTCTCTCTAAATATTTTGCTACCATTAATAAATCTGCCATTTGTTCTCCATCTTCATCATCATCTTTTATGGCAACAATCAGGGCTTTTTTTACTTCGTCAAATAATCCATCAACTATATCATCATGATTTATTACCGCTTTAGCTTTCTCAATATCCTTGTTAACATATGACTCTATACTTTGGACAAGCATTATCATTGTTTCTTTTGCCATTTTCTCAATCTTTTCTAATTTACATCTATATGGCTTATCTGCCATCATTATTGTTATTTCTGAAATATCTGCTGCATGGTCACCTATTCTTTCCATATCGGTAACCATTTTTAAAGCTGATGAAACCGTACGTAAATCACTTGCTACCGGTTGCTGGCTTAGTAAAATTTTCATGCACATGTTTTCTATATTCTTTTCCATTTCGTCAATTTCAGCATCATATTCAATCGCTTTCTTTGCTGTTTCAACATCCTGTCTTACTAATGCAGAAATCGCATTCTCTATAGATTTTTCAATCATTGCCCCCATTTCAATCATATTGTTGTTTAAGTTTTCCAACTGTTTCATATATTTATCTCTCATTTTCATCCAACCTCTCTTTCCATTGATAACATTCATATGCCTTGTAGAACATTTGCTCTTTTAATATATATTCGATATATAACGACCAACGTGTTATAAAATCAGCCAAATCTTCCTGTAATGTACTCTTCTGTCTTTTTATTTTTAGGCATTGAGAATAGTTTTTCTGTATTATCATATTCAATTACTTCTCCAAGTAAAAAGAAGGCTGTATTATCTGAAATTCTTGTTGCCTGTTGCATATTATGAGTTACCATAATAATTGTATATTTATCTTTAAGCTCTAATGCTAAATCTTCAATCTTTGATGTAGAAATAGGATCAAGTGCTGATGTAGGTTCATCCATTAAAATAACTTCCGGTTCAACTGCTAATGCCCTTGCAATACATAATCTTTGTTGCTGTCCACCAGATAATCCTAAAGCTGATTTTTTCAATCTGTCTTTTAATTCATCCCAAATTGCAGCCTGTCTCAATGACTTTTCTACTATTTCATCTAATTTACTTTTTGAATGGATTCCATGTGTTCTTGGTCCATAAGCTATATTGTCATACACACTCATTGGGAATGGATTTGGATTCTGAAATACCATTCCTACTCTTTTTCTCAAAAGATTTACATCCATATTTCCATATATATCTTCACCATCTAACTTTATATCACCTGTTATTTTGCATCCTTCAACTAAATCATTCATTCTGTTTAATGTCTTAAGGAAAGTTGATTTTCCGCATCCTGAAGGTCCGATGAATGCTGTAATCTGTTTTTCAGGTATTTCCATATTTACATTTTTTAGGGCATGATATTCGCCATAATATAAATTCAAATTTTTTACATCAAATTTACTACTCATTTCTTTCTCCTTTAAATTCATTCGGAATTCTTTTCATTTTTTTTATTATTATTTAGCTTTATTTTTCTCCGCCACTTGCCTTTTCAAATTTCTTTGCAATAAGTCCTGATGCTCCATTTATAAGAAGTACCATAATTAAAAGTACTACTGCTGTAGCATATGTCTGGTCTGTATGTAATCCTTCTCTTGAAAGGCTGTACATATGAACTGCTAAAGTTCTTCCTGATTCAAATAAACCTCCTGCTACCTTTGTAGCTGCACCTGCCGTATAAATTAAAGCTGCTGTTTCACCTACAATTCTACCTATTGCAAGAATAACTCCTGACAGAATTCCGGGAATGGCTGACGGTAAAACTACCTTAAATACTGTTCTTAACTTTCCTGCTCCAAGTCCGAAACTTCCTTCTCTATATGAATCCGGCACAGACATTAATGCTTCTTCTGTTGTTCTTAATATTACAGGAAGTACCATAATCGCTAATGTACATGCACCTGCCATTAATGAAAGTTTCCATTTAAGAGTTGAAACAAAGAATAATGCTCCAAATAAGCCATATACAATAGAAGGAATTCCTGTTAATGTTTCTGCTGTTATTCGCATAATTCCAACAAGTTTATTTCCTCTTTTTGCATATTCCACAAGATATATTGCTGAAAATATTCCAATTGGTGCTGAAAAAAGAAGTGACAACAATGTCATTGATATAGTATTTATAATCGCCGGCATCATTGATACATTTTCTGAATTATATTCCCATGCGAATAAATCAGGTGTAAGGTTTGGTATACCTTTAATTAATATATAGCAAACTATAAAACCTAAGCATAATGTTGTTGCTAGTGCTGCTAATCCAACTAATAATAACAATATAAAGGAGCCCGGTTTTCTTTTATAACTTTTTAATCTCTGTAAAAAGGAAACTTTATTTATTCCTTTTATTTGTGATAATTTGTCATTATTCATAATCTACTTTACTCCTTTAATATTGATGTTTTTCTTTATTTTTTATAATTGAAAACAGTAGATTGATTATAAGAATAAATACAAACAGAACAACACCTGTTGCTATAAGTGCCTCTCTATGTAATCCCGCAGCATATCCCATTTCCATTACTATATTTGTTGTTAACGTTCTAACACCTTTTAACATACCCTCCGGCATTCTTGGCTGATTTCCTGCAACCATAATTACTGCCATTGTTTCTCCTATTGCTCTTCCTACTCCTAATATAATCGCTGCCAAAATTCCTGATTTTGCTGCCGGAACAACAGTAAGAAAAACACTTCTTTCATGTGTTGCACCAAGTGCCAATGCCCCTTGATAATATTTATCAGGTACGGCCCTTATAGATGACTCTGATACCGAAATAATTGTTGGTAAAATCATCATTCCAAGTAACATGCTTGCTGTTAGCATACTAAGACCATCACCACCAAAATTATCTCTTACTGCCGGTACCAAAACAACCAATCCAAAGAAACCATATATTACCGATGGGATTCCAGCCATGAGTTCAATTCCAGGTTTAAGTATTTTGTACAAAGGCTTCGGACAAAATCTTGCTAAAAATATAGCTGTTAAAAGTCCAATTGGTACACCTATAATCAATGCTCCGGCTGTAACGTATATACTTCCTACAATCATTGGTAAAATACCATATATGTTATTCGTCGGACGCCACTGTGTACCAAATATAAATTTAGTAAATCCAATTTCTTTTATTGCCGGTATTCCATTTGCAAATAAGAATATGCAAATCAAAGCTACCGCTGCAATTGACACACAGGCTGCAATTAAAAATATTATTTCCATAAATACTTCTTTAAATTTCTTCCAACCTTTATTTGCTCCTACATTATTATTTTCCTGCATTTCTTTTCCTCATATATTTCTAAAGCCCGACTTACCAGTTAATACGTTGTCAGCCAGGCTTTAATCTTTTTCTGATTTTTACCAGATTATATCTTTATGTTATTATTTAACATCTGCCCAAGTTGTAACTGCACCTGTAAAAATATCTTTAATCTGATCTACTGTTAAGTCATCAATTGTGTTGTTATTATTAACAATTACTGCAATACCGTCTTTTGCAATTGCTGTTGCCTTAACTCCTTTTTCTTCATCCTTTAAATCTCTTGATGCCATTCCGATATCACATGTTCCTTCAATTGCTGAATTAACACCTGTTGTAGAATCACTTTCCTGAATTTCAATTGATGCATTTGAGTTAACTTTGGCATAAGCTTCTTTTAATTTTTCCATTACAGGAGTTACTGATGAAGAACCGGCTACTACGATGCTTCCTTTTACTTTGGATGATGTAAAACTTCCTGTATTTTCTACTTCGATATAACCATTGTCTGAAATAATTTTCTGTCCATCTTCACTCATAATATAGTTAATGAAATCCTGTGCTACTTCACTTACGCTATCACCTGTTACGATGTTAAATGGTCTTGCAAGTGTATATGTACCTGCATTAATGTTATCTGCTGTAGCTTCAACTCCACCTACTTTAACTGCCTTAACTGTGTCATTTAATGAACCAAGTGAAGCATAACCGATTGCGTAATCATTTCCTGACACCGTTGTCATCATTACTTCTGTGCTGTTTGTAATGCTTGCATCTAATGTTGTGTTATCAACCTTATTTCCATCTGCATCTTTTTCTTCAACACCTGTTAATTCAATGAAAGCTCCTCTTGTACCAGAACCATCTTCTCTTGAAACAACTGAAATATCTTTAGATGTATCAAATCCTGTTTCTGAACTTGCGCTTTTATTTGTTCCTGCATTATCAGAATTCTTTGCGTCTGAATTTGTAGAACCACAACCTGTCATTGTTCCCATAACTAATGCTGCACTAAGTGCTAAAACTGCTAATTTTCTCATTTCTTAATTCCTCCATAATCTGACGATTTATTTCATCGCTCTAATTTACATTTTCTTTTATTTAGTTTAAAAATAATTAACTAAATATGCGCATTTGTTAATTCTTCTTAATCATAAATGCCCAATGTAAAATCCATAACCATCTCTAAGTAAAAAATACGTAAAGTTCGATTGTAACGAGCCACGCAAATAAAAAAAGACCAACGCCACGTTTCAAGCTTGCTTGAAAATTGGTGTTGGTCTTTCTTTATTTATGCGGCGACAGCCGTAACGAAAAAGATGCGTAGCATCTTTGAGTTGCGCTCGTTACAATCGAACTTAATCGAACTTTTCTTTTTTATCCGCGACAGCCGTAACGAAAAAGATGCGTAGCATCTTTGAGTTCGGCTCGTTACAATCGAACTTTCTTATTCTCCGAATACGGCTTTATAATCAGCCTGAAACTTTGCTATTCCCTGATCTGTTAAAGGATGTTTTGTCATTGTCTCAATTACCTTATAAGGAACTGTAGCAATATCAGCTCCTGCTAATGCACAATCCGTAACATGAATTGGATTTCGTACAGATGCAGCTATAATTTCAGTTTCATATCCGTAAATATCAAAAATTTCTGCTATTGTTCTTATTAAATCAATTCCCGGCTGATTAATATCATCAAGTCTTCCTAGGAATGGTGATACATATGATGCACCTGCCTCAGCTGCAAGTATTGCCTGATTTGCTGAAAAAATCAAAGTAACATTTGTTTTAATTCCTTCTTTTGAAAGTACCTTGACAGCCTTCAAGCCCTCGACAGTCATTGGAATCTTTACAACCATATTCGGATGAATTGAAGCTATTTCTCTTCCTTCTGCAATCATACCCTCTGCATCAGTTGTTGTTGCTTTAACTTCACCGCTTATAGGTCCATCTACAATAGTAGTAATTTCTTTAATAACTTCGTTAAAATTTCTTCCCTCTTTAGCAATCAATGATGGGTTTGTAGTTACACCACAAATAACTCCCATATCATTTGCCTTTCTGATATCATCTACGTTTGCTGTGTCAATAAAAAACTTCATAATGTTATTTGTATGAGACTTTTCATATATCTCATACTCTCCTTTCTTCATCCCATTATCCCAAATCTGTTTATTTTCAACCTACAATACGCAAATTAATTATGTTACCATCTTTTATCGACTATTTCATCCACCCATTGTTCAATATCCAATATCTGTTGTACCGTCGGATTATGAATAGTCTGATGATAACTCATACAATATTCAATAATTTCCGTAATTTCCAAAAAACTTATCTGTCGGTTTAAAAACATTGCAACTGCTTTTTCATTTGCTGCATTAAGAACCGTAGGCATAGAACCTCCTATCTTTCCTGCTCTATATGCAAGTGATAAACCTTTAAATTTTTCAAAGTCCGGGTCTTCAAATGTAATTTGGGCTATTTTTCCAAAATCTGCTTTTTCTCCGGCAAGATATCTTCTCTCCGGATAATAAATTGCATATTGAATTGGTAATTTCATATCTGGCAAACCTAATTGGGCCATAACAGCACCATCATTAAACTGAACCATAGAATGAATAATGCTCTGAGGCTGAATTACTATCTGAACATCATCTACATCCACGTCAAATAACCATTTTGCTTCTAATACCTCTAAGCCTTTATTAACCATAGTTGCTGAATCAATTGTAATCTTTGGTCCCATCTTCCAATTAGGATGTTTTAAAGCATCTTCAATGGTAACGTTTTTCATTTTTGATTTTTCCCATGTTCTAAACGGACCGCCTGAAGCTGTTAAAATTATCTTATCAATTTCTTTATGGTTTTCTCCATTTATTGATTGAAAAATTGCACTATGCTCACTATCTACAGGTAATATCTTTACGTTATGTTTCTTTGCTAAATCCATTACCAAATGTCCTGCAGTAACAAGAGTCTCTTTGTTAGCTAATGCAATATCCTTTCCGGCTTTTATACATTCTAAAGTAGGTATTATTCCTATCATTCCCACAAAAGCCGTTACAACTAACTTAGCCTTATCATATGTCGCTGCTTCAATTAATCCATCCATTCCTGTTACTATCTTTACATTCTTATCTGCAACAGAAATCTTTAATTGTTCAGCTGCATCTTCATCATATACACATACAATTTCAGGATCAAATTCTCTAATCTGTTCTTCAAGTTTCTTTATATTTTTCTTAGCTGCAATTGCAACTACTTTTAAATCATTATTAGCTCTTACAATTTCTAATGTCTGAGTTCCCACTGAACCAGTAGACCCCAATATTGAAATATTCTTCATGATACTCCATTCTGTCTCCTTCATTTAAGGAAACATCATTATATATTCTTTCTCTATTATTTCTTAATCTCTTATATTTATCTTTTATTTTATTATTTAAAAGTATAATTTTTGTAAAATTAAGCAAAATCTAAGACAAGAATATCACATTTTTTGTAAAAAATAAAGTAGTTGCCCCTCAAACCAGATGTTAAGTATATAATTTATGCAAAAAGGTAGGGAGTAATAAAAATTATTTAGTATTACTCCCCAAATTATGAAAGACTAGTTATGTCAATGTGGCTATTTCTCTTTTTTAGCTTTAACGATTGCCTCAGCCATTTCATGTACTCTCTGTGCCGGAGATGGTGCATTTAAAATACCTGATGTAGCACCTGTTCCATCTGCTCCAAGTTTTACTACATTATAGCAATCATCTGCTGTGCTTACTCCTGATGCAATCATTACTAATACATTAGGATTAACCTCGTGAAGACCCTTTACTGTTTCAATAGTATATGAGTCATCTGCTACCTTTCCTGTTCCAATCAAATCTGTTGGTTCTGCTAATACTATATCAGGATCCATACATGCAACTGCCTTTGCCTCAACTGTTGAATCTGCACAAACTATTGTAATCATTCCTAATTCTTTTGCTCTTTTAATTGTTGCATATAAATCTGAAACTGTTTTAGGATTTTCAGCATGATTTAAAAATACTGCCTCTGCTCCTGCTTCCTTTAATGATTCAGGAAGTACATGTCCCATTCCTCTTCCAGGAGTCAAAGGATCCATTGATTGAGCACACACAATAAGATTTTCTGTATTTTCCTTTATTAATCTTATGTCAGCATATGGGCATGTAAAATAAATCTGAAGTCCTGTTTCTTTTGCAGTTTTATCTGCTGCCTTTGCTAATTCCAAACTTTTTTCACCATATAAATATGACTTTGGATTAACAATCAAAAAAGGTGATTCTGCTTTTGCCATTTTACTCTCCTCCTATTCTCCTATAACAATAATTTTACATTTTCTTGTTCTTTCTCTTGTTCTGTCAAAATCTACAAAATAAACATATCCCGTAGGTCCTACACCCAATTTTCCATCATCAACTTCCAATGTGGCACTTGAACCAACAAGTGTAGATCTTAAATGGGCATCTCCATTAAATAAGGCTGTTCTATCACCATTTGGTAAATATGTAGCTGCATCAGGCCATGATTCAACAGCTTTATAATGTTCTTCACCAGGATAATTATACTGATCTGCATTTACATGATCAGGTATGATTTTCTTTAATACATCATTCAAATCTTCCTGTAAAAATTCATCTCCTGCTTCATTGTAATCATGTACAAATTCTTCAAAAAATACTGAGCATGTTGTATGTGGTGAAATTGCTACACAAATTCCATTCTTTATTCCACTTTTCTCTATTGCTTCTCTAACCTGTGGTGTAATATTTACATATGTTGGTGTACCACCGTGTGATTTTAACATAATTGTTTCTTTATATACTGCCATCTATACTCTCCTTTTCATAAAATTAAGTAGTAGTTAATTATTTTATTTTCTGAAATACCTTTATTGCACGCTTTACATCCTCTTTAATTGCTTCTGTTGCAACTAATGACATTGAGTCATAGAACAATGGCTTACTATCATCCTGCCAATATTCCTTTGATGCTTTTCCACCTGCTGTATTCATATATGTATAGTAATTAACTTTACAAATTCCATTTTCAATAGCTACAGCATAATCCTCATCTGATACTCCTGAACCACCATGCATAACCAATGGAATGTTTGTTGCTTCTCTAAGTCTTGCAACTCTAGGTAAATCCAATTTTGGTTCAGTCAGATATACTCCGTGTGTCGTACCAAATGCAACTGCAAGGCAATCTACATTTGTCATTTCAACAAACTTCTTTGCTACTTCAGGATCTGTATATATGTTATCTAAGTCTTCATAATCATCAGTGCTATCAGCTCCTGCTCCTTCACCCTGTACGACTTTTGATGTGAAAATATGTCCCAATTCAGCTTCAACACTTGCTCCAACTGCATGTGCAATTTTAACTATTTCTGCTGTTTCTGCTGCATTTTCTTCAAAACTTTTAGCTGATGCATCATACATAACGGATGTAAAGCCTAATTTTAAAGCCTGAACACATCTATCAAAACTTGAACCATGGTCTAAATGTAATGCAACAGGAACTTTCGCCCTTTCAGCATAATACTTCATAACCGGTCCTATCTCTTCTAAATCAATTAAATCATCATGGCTTTGTGCATGCTGTAATATAACAGGTGAATTAAGTTCTTCCGCCGCCTGAATAATTCCTCTGATTGCTTCTAGTGTTGTACCGTTAAAAGCTCCAACTGCCTTATGTTCTACTTTCGCTTCATCAAGTAATTCTTTTAATGTTACCAGCATTACTATCCCTCCTATCAATCCTATGGATTAAATAAAATAATCTATTTTAATTACATTGTTTTCAAATTTACTATATACTAATTAATTTTTAACTAATTTCTTACTGATTTTCTTCTGTTTTTCCAGTTCTTTTTTCTGAGCTAATCTTTCTCTACCTTCTTTTCTTGCTCTGGTAACAACAGAATCCGGATTAACTTTTTCATCTAAATCATAAAAATAATCTACTATTTCATCCTGTTCTTCAAATTCAGATACTCTAATCCAATATCTTCCTTTTAAAATCCCACCTTTATTTATATTCATATATATTGATGTATTTCCTGCAACCATTCTCATTGAGAAATTTGTCATTTCACTTATCTTATAAGTATGTTCCTGTTTGTATGCACGAAAAGTTACACTGTCTTTTCCCAATTCAAATTCATACGGATTACTTAAAGATATAAATTCATTCCACACATTATATACACAAATGATTAATATAAACATCAACAAACCACTAAATCCGGTCATCACCTGCCTGATTAGGCAATAAAGCCCAATCAGGAGTGTGAATAACCCCGGTAAAGTATGTTGAATGAAATAGTGTGATTTATTATACACATAACTTTTCATATATACATTTACCTTTCATTTTTATTTTTCTTCAGCATGAGCTGCTTTAATAATACGCTGTCTGTTTAAGAAAGCTAATGCAAGTGCTACAATTCCCACAACCACTAATGCTATAATGCTTAAGTTACCTGCTCTGTAAATAAGCCATGTAAGTGGGTTTGCACCATCACAAATTGATGAAATCTTTGTAACACCATCATATGTAGCTGCATCTACTGTATGAGCTACAGATGTAGTAACTGCTGCAAGGTCAGTTGAAATATATAAACCACCGATTAATGCAACAATACCTGTTATAATTGCACGGAATCCATTACCACCAACTAATGGTACAATTAATACGAACATATATGGTAATACTGATAAGTCAGTCATTGGAAGTACTGTGTTTCCAGGAAGAATAACTGCAAGGAATACAGCAACCGGTACAAGAATAAGTGATACTGTTAATGTAACAGGATGTCCTACACCTACTGCTGAGTCAAGTCCAATATAAATCTTTCCTCTGTTTGAGAATCTCTTTGAAATAAATCCCTGAGCTGCTTCTGAAATTGGCATAAGACCTTCCATAAGTAATGCAGCCATTTTTGGAATAAGTACTAATGCAGCACCTAAGTAAATACCACATGTTAAAATGTCTTTTAATGGATATCCTGCTAATACTCCGATAACAAGACCTAATACTGTACCAATAATAATTGGTTCACCAAATACACCGAATTTCTTCTGTAATTTTTCAATATTAATATCGATCTTGTTAACTCCCGGAATCTTATCGATAATCCAGTTAACTACGATTGCAAATGGAACAAAGGCTGCTGTAAATCCATGAGGAAGTGAAACGCCCGGCATTCCTAAAACTTCTTCTGCCTTTGGTGCTGTGTAGTCAGCAATTACAAATACTATAATAATATTAATAACAGCTGCTATAATACCATATGCAAGGTTATCTGTTACAATAGCAACTAATGAACCTGTAAATGCGAAATGCCAATAGTTCCAAATATCAACGTCGATTGTCTGAGTTGTATTTGTAAGTAACATAATAATGTTAACAATTAAACCAATTGGAATAATTATAAGACCAATTGTTGTACCCATAGCAATCGCTGCTGCTGCAGGCCAACCTACATCTACAGTTGTAAGTGATAAATGGAATCTGTCGGCCATTTCCTGAACTGCCGGTGCTAAATAAGTACCAATAAGTCCTACTGCAAGGTTAAGTCCAATGAAACCTACACCTACTGTTAATCCACCTCTAAGGGCTTTACCAAACTTTGCTCCTAAAATAACACCAAAAATTGTTAAAATAATTGGCATCATTACGCTTGCACCTAAACCATTAATGTAACTAAAAAAATCAATAATATATTGCATGCTTTTTCTCCCTTCTTAATCTCATTTGAAAATAATTTCAAATATTTTCTTACGTGTTACTTTTTCTACTTTTTCATCTGTTCTTCTACATCACTGAACAATTTGTCAACTCCGATACCTGTCAATAATGGAAGTCCAGGTATTACAGGACAAGGAATGTTTCCACCAACTACTGTTGTAGCAATGGCAAAGTCAGCATTTTTTGCTTTTTCTGCAAGTTCAGATACCTGACACTGTTCAATCTGGTATTTTCCTGCATATCCGTGCTCATTAAGATACTGAGATACCTTCTGGTTTGCAACTGTTGATGTTGCTACTCCTGATCCACATGCGATAACTATTCTTTTCATATCTGTTTCTCCTTTCATATAATTATTTGCCTTTTGGCAATTTATTAAGTTCCTACCCCTCTACAAGAGTGGTCATAACTTCATTAATTTTGTCCATGTCCTGTGCCATAATCTCTTTTAATGTATCTTGATTCTGGCATACGGTTATTAATTTCTGGAGCATATCCATTTGATCTTCTTTATGTTTAATTGAAAGCATAAACAATATTGAAACATCAGTTGTTTCTCCCTCCATTCCCATTACATTAAATGTTACGGGTTTGTCTAAAATTCCAAGACAAATTGCTGCATCATTTACATGTTCAGGATCTGTATGTGGAATTGCCACACTTATTTCTCCAACCGGAAGACCTGTAGGATAAACTTCTTCTCTTTTTAGGATTGCCTCAGGAAAACTATCCTTTACATATCCTTCCTCCTGTAATGCTGAAGCCATCTGTGTTAAAACTTCTTTGTCATTTTCACCTGATAAAGTAACTGCTAAATAATGTTTTTCTTTATTGCTTGTTATCTTTTTCATCTTTCTCTCTCCTTTTACTTTTTTTCAAAACTCTTTATCATATCTAAAACTGATTGTTCATTAGGAAGTTCATCAAACTTCCTGATATTATTTTCGTCTCCAAAAATCATCATCATGTCATATATTGCCTGATTAATGCTTTCAGCATCCTTAATACTCATTCCTATTACATATCTTACCGGATCGTTAAATTCACTTCCGAATTCTATTCCTTTTTTTAGTCTTACAAATGAGGCTGCCTCTTTTATAACTCCCTTACTACTATCAGCATGTGGAAGTGCCATTCCCTTGCATACTACAATATATGCTCCATGTTTTTTTACATTGTTAACCATTTCATCAATATACTGACCTGTTACAGTTCCTGAATCACGGAGTAACTGTCCTGCACATTTTATTGCCTCTTCCCAATCTTTAGCCGGATAATCAAGAACAATTCTATCTGTTGAAAGTAATTGATAAAATGCTCCTTGTATGTCCTTGCCGGTATTCTCATTTATATCTTTTATATTAGGCAATTCCATTTCTTCTTTATTCTGTCCCTTAAGTTCAAATACTTTTTGTTGAATATTCAGTATATCCTTGTCATCTAGCATTGGACTTCTTATGACTACACTCGGTAAAACTGCATCCGGTAAAGGAATTGTTGAAATAATCATCTTAGCTCCCGATTGTTCTATTTCCTTCATATTATGATGTGACGATACACTGACAATTTCTATAATATCATCAAGTATTTTTAACTTTGCCAACATAAATTGAACTGTTCCTCTTCCTGTTGCACAAACAAGTGCTACCGGAATTTTTTTATTTTTATTGTTTTCAACTTTTTCTTTTTCAATTACTGATGCAAAATACAAAACAAGAAATAATACCTCATCTTCCGAAAATTTCTTTCCTATAAATCCTTCCAGTTTTTCTAATTCCTTATGTACAATCTTCAGTATTTCAGGATAATCGTTTATAATTGCTTCTTTGAACGGATTTACTAAAACTTCTCCATTCATAACTCTGTAGACAGCCGATTTCATATGAGCAACCATCAAATCATACAATCCAAAATCAAGATAAAAATCTATTCCTAATTTTCCTGATATCGAATGAATTGCTTCTGCAATCATTACCTTTATATCCAAAGAATTTGCACTGTTTCTTTCACCCTTAAGATATCTCTTTCTTCTCAGGCACTTAGTAAACATAAGTATTTCTTCTTCTGTTATTCTGATGTCATATTTTACTCCTATTTTATTGAGCACCGATTTACTAAATGGATACTTTGAACTAATTTCAATTTCTTCTCTTCCACTCTCTTCAAAAGAAGTAAGATATTTCTCCCGACTCATTCTGTTTACCATTATTACCAATTCAACAATAGCTTCATAAAATGAGTAATCTTCTAATATAACTCCTGTATCTTCCTCTTCCTCTAAAAGAATACTTTTCAAATAATCAAAACTCTGTGCATAATCAACTTGTTTCAAAAGTAGATTCCAATAAATATTAAGCATATATCCGTTTTGATAATATTCTTCACTGTTAATTTCCAATAACTTCAAAATATTCTCACGAATCTGTGATTCTGATGCTTCAATTGTATAACCCACATGAGCTTTGGCTTTTAAATTCATATCCCTGTCTTCAAACCATATTTTCAATTCCTGTAAATCACTTAAAATTGTATTTCTACTTACACCAATTTCTTTTTTTAATTTATCAACAGTTATGTATTCTCTTCCATTAAGAAGTATCAATGCCAAAACAGTGTGTCTTTCATTTTTAGTCATTGTATATGAATAAAAATCATAATTTGTAATAAATTTTTCAAATTCTTTTATATTGATTTGTCTCTTATTTTCTAGCTCTAATTCTCCCTCAGAATTTTCGGAAATAACCGGCAATCCTGCTTTTTGCAAGTCATCATTTATTCCCTTAATATCCAGTCGTATGGAGCGTTCCTGAACATTATATTTTTCTTTAAATTCTGATATGTTCAGTTTTTCATTCCAAATTAATTCGTTTAATATTTTATTGCCTCTTCGGTTCATATTCTCACCTTTTCCCCTTCGACTTAATTTAATTATAATTTGTTTATTTTTATTTTGAAGTCCAACTTTGCACAAATTTTTTTCATCAAATTGTACTATTTATTATTATTATCCAACATTTTTTTGTATTTTTCTACCAAATTCTTTTATTTATCGGTGTTGAAACGTTTCTATTTTTTTCATATTATTTCATTATTTATAAACCTGTAAATATTGATTTTTACACAAAAAAACATGCAGCTATACAAAAATATTTTTGTATAACTACATGCTTAATATTTTACAAATCAAATATAGATAACTGATTTCCTTCAGGCATTCCATCAAGCAAACCTAGGTCTGACATTGTTTCCACAACTGTCTTACTTACTTTTGCCCTTTCTCTCAAATCATCTTTTGAAAGGAATTTTCCATCTTTTGCTGCCGCTTCAAGCATTTCTGCAGCTTTATCTCCCATTCCTTCTATTGCACTAAATGACGGCATTACCTTTCCATCAATAACCTGAAACTCTTTTGCTTTTGCTCTGTAAAGGTCAATTGGTTCAAATTCATATCCTCTTGCATACATTTCCTGTACTACTTTTAAATCCCCAATTGTATCTTCATCTTTTTTACTTGTTTCATTATTCTCTTTCTTACGCATAAGATTGTCCAGATAATACTCGCAACGTTCCTTACCCTGACACATTAGTTCATAGTTAAATGCCTTTGCTCTTATGGCAAAATAAGCTGCATAATATGCCTGTGGGTAATAAACTTTATAATATGCAACTCGAAGAGCCATCATAACGTAAGCTGCTGCATGGGCTTTCGGGAACATGTATTTAATCTTTTTACATGACCATATATACCAATCAGGCACACCATTATCAATCATAATCTGCTCATTTTCAGGAGTAAGTCCCTTACCTTTTCTTACAGCTTCCATTATCTTAAAGCTAATACCCGGGTCAATTCCTTTGTCAATAAGATAAGTCATAATATCATCTCGAGTACAAATTGCTGTTGAAATAGTACATTTGCCCTGTGCAATTAACTCCTGAGCATTTCCAACCCATACGTCCGTACCATGTGACAATCCCGAACACCTAATCAAATCGGCTATTGTTTTTGGCTTTGCATCAACATACATTTGAATAACAAAATCTGTTCCCATTTCAGGAAGACCCAGCGTCCCGATAGGACATCCTCTTATCTGTTCAGATGTTACTCCTAATGCTTCTGGGCTTTCAAATAAAGACATAAGCTTCGGATCATCAAACGGAATCTCTACAGCATTCGTTCCTGTTAACTTTTCAAGTCTTCTAATCATTGTCGGATCATCATGTCCAAGAATATCAAGCTTAAGAAGGTTAGCATCTATGGCATGATATTCAAAATGAGTTGTAAGCGTATCTGTCGTCATATCATTTGCAGGTTTTTGGATTGGTGTAAATTCATATATTTCCTTATCTCTTGGGACAATAACAATACCACCCGGATGCTGTCCTGTACTCTTTCTTATACCGGTACATCCTCTTGCTATTCTGTCGATTTCAACATAACGCTTATGTATATCATGCTCTTCAAAATAATTCTTTACATAACCAAATGCTGTTTTATCAGCTACACCTGTAATGGTTCCTGCTCTGAAAGTATGTCCTTTACCAAACATAACTTCTGTATATGCGTGGGCATTTGCCTGATATTCACCCGAAAAGTTTAAGTCAATATCAGGTTCCTTGTCACCGTTAAATCCAAGGAAAGTTTCAAATGGTGTATCAATTCCATCTTTATGAAGCGGTGCCCCACATCTTGGGCATTTTTTATCCGGCAAATCCCAGCCTACACCACCATTTAATGAACGTATTTCTTCAGAATCAAATTCCGAATACTGACATTTAAGACAGTAATAATGTGGTTTAAGCGGATTTACTTCCGTAATTCCTGACATAGTTGCCGCAAATGATGAACCTACGGAACCTCTTGAACCTACCAGATATCCGTCTTCATTTGATTTTAAAACCAAACGTCTTGCCATTATATACATAACCGCATAGCCGTTACCAATAATAGAATCCAATTCTTTTTCAAGTCTGTCGTGAACTACTTTTGGTACAGGGTCCCCATATATTTCTTTCGCTCTTGCATGACACGAATTTCTAAGTTCCTCTTCTGAATTATCAAGCACCGGTGGACATTTATCCGGATGGATTGGTGAAATATCCTCAATCATATCACTAATCTTTGCCGGATTTGTTATAACAATTTCTTCCGCTAAATCACTGTCAAGATAACTAAATTCATTAAGCATTTCATCAGTTGTTCTTAAATAAAGCGGTGGCTGTTCATCTGCATCTTTAAATCCGTTACCATACTGAATAATTCTTCTGTACATTTCATCTTCAGGATCAAGGAAATGTACGTCACATGTAGCAACCGTAAGTTTTCCGAGTTTCTTTCCAAGTTCAATTATCTTTTTATTTATATTAATTAAATCTTCATTTGAATTGAGAAGTCTCTTATCATCCTTTTCAGGGTCACCTGTCTTAACCATAAACTGGTTATTTCCAAGAGGCTGCACTTCAAAATAATCATAGAAATCAGCTATTCGCATAATTTCCTGCTGACTATGTTCATGTAATATTGCCTGATATAATTCTCCTGCTTCACAGGCACTACCAATAATCAATCCTTCTTTATATTTCAAATAGTCACTTTTATGAATTCTTGGTTTACCATTTGCAAATGTATCTATATGAGAAATAGATATAAGCCTATACAAATTTACTCTTCCTATATTATTTTGCACTAATATGATTGCATGATGCGCTTTTGCCTTCTTCATTGCATTTTCAGACATTTTTCCTGCCTCATTGGCCTTATCTAAGTCATGAATATCTTTTTCTTCAAGCAAATCACACATTCTTAAGAATATATGCGCCGTACATTCGGCATCATCAACAGCTCTATGATGATTTTCCAGCGAAACTCCCAATGCCTTTGCAACATTATCAAGTTTATATCGTCCAAGCCCTATAATAAGGAATCTGGCCATTAATAATGTATCCACAACTGTAAAATCGCATGGTAATCCTAATCTTTTTGCATTTGCTGAAATAAAACTCATATCAAAATCCGCATTATGTGCCACCATAATTGCTCCTTCGCAAAATTCAAGGAACTTTGGAAGTACTTCTTCAATTTCAGGTGCATGAATTACCATATTGTCATTAATACCGGTTAACTTTTCAATTCTAAATGGAATAGGCACTTTAGGATTTACAAATGTACTAAATCTATCCACAATCTGTCCATTTTCAACTTTAACGGCACCTATTTCTATTATTTTATCAAGAGATGGAATAAAACCGGTTGTTTCGATATCAAATACTACATATCTGTCTTTAAGGCTTTGTCCTCTTGGATTTGTTATCATATCCTTCAAATCATCTACAAGATATGCTTCAACACCATATATTACCTTAAAGTCAAATTCTTTTCCCTGCTTTTTACACATACTCTTGATATCGCAATATTCATGCCATGCATCAGGGAAGCCCTGAACAACACCGTGGTCAGTAATTGCAATTGCTTTGTGACCCCAGTCATAAGCCCTTCTGACAATTTTTCTTACATCACTTACACCGTCCATATCGCTCATTTTTGTATGGCAGTGTAATTCAATTCTCTTATCAACTGCTGTGTCATGTCTTATTTCAACAAAATTTGATATAAGCTTCATTCCAAAGATGTGTCCAACATTTACTTCCTTATCATATGGATCATAAGCTGCTCTACCTTTAATTCTTACAAATTTGCCTTTACCTACACGACTTTTAAAATCTGCCAAAACCTCTGTATTATCTAAGAACAATTTAACCATTACACTGTCTGTAAAATCAGTTACAGATAAAGAAACAATAATCTTTCCTTTTCTTGTTTCTCTTTCATCCATATTAAATATCTGTCCCTTAATAACTACTTCACCTGAGTCATCAAATAATTCTGCAATTTTAGTTTCTTCATCAAATTCGAAATCTCTACCATATACGACATCAGGGTTATCCGAGCGGGTTGATTTTACAATCTTAGGTCTTTCAGGTGTTTCCTGTGCCTTTTCTTCCTGTTTTTCAGGCTTATTGCTCTTATTTCTGCTCATTAAGATTTCAACTTCATTTCTAAGTTTCTTTTCTTTCTGTTCTTTAAATTTGTCCTTTTGTGCTTCAACTTTCTTAATTACAACTTTTAGCGGAATATTAAAACGAATATTGTAAATATTCTCAATTGTATTTTTTATGACATTCATACGTTCCTCTGTCATAAGATGCGTTTCAAGTTCCATCTCTAAAGCTGAATCGGACAAGAACTGAAATTGTGCCTTTTTATACATTGTCGCTATCAGCGCACTTTTTTGGGAAAGTTCTGTATAAATACTATCCTTATATATGTCAAATAAATTTTTTGGAGTATATTGTTGTGATAAACTGTAATGCTCCATTATCTGAACGGATATTTTTTTTCCCATCTTTAATTGTCTGCATAATTCATTTTCTACAGATAAAATAGCAGGCTTATTAATAAGCCTGCTGCTTTCTATATAAATACGCAATTTTGTTCTGTCTCTGTTAGCAGTAATTCTTGTAACTTCAACCTGTTCAAATATTTCTGTTAATTCACTATTAAGTTTTACATCTGGAAATACTTCAAAAAAAGTTTTTCTTTCCATATATTACTCACTCCAATTTTTCAATTCGTATTCTAATGCTTTAAGTAATTCTTCTTCAGGAACCTTTTTAATTATTTCACCTTTTTTCATAAGGATACCGACACCATTTCCGCCTGCTATTCCCAAATCTGCTTCTTTAGCTTCTCCCGGTCCGTTTACAACACATCCCATAACAGCTACTTTAATATCAAGATTCTGGTATTTTTCCACTAATTTTTCTACTTTTGTTGCAAGTCCTATTAAGTCAATCTGTGTTCTTCCACAAGTAGGGCATGAAACTACAGAAATTCCTCCCTGCTTTAATCCTAAAGTCTTTAAAATTAAATTAGCACTTCTTATCTCTTCAACAGGATCTCCTGTAAGAGAAACTCTTATAGTATCTCCTATTCCCTGACTCAAAATAAGTCCTAATCCAATTGCAGACTTAATGTTTCCTGATGTAACTGTTCCTGATTCAGTTATACCAACATGTAATGGATATTTAGTTTTATCAGCAATCAGTTCATGAGCTTTTACACACATTAAAACATCTGATGATTTAATGCTTATAACAAGATTATCATAGCCTAAATCTTCTATTATTTTAACTTTATCAAGTGCACTCTCCACAATTCCTTCTGCTGTCACTCTTCCATATTTTTCTAATATATGTTTTTCTAATGAGCCGCTGTTAACACCGACACGGATAGGGATATTTCTTTCCTTAGCCACATCTACTACAGCTTTAACTCTATCTAAGCTGCCGATGTTTCCCGGATTAATTCTTATCTTATCTGCACCATTTTCCATTGCTGCTATTGCAAGTCTATAATCAAAATGAATATCTGCAACTAATGGAATGGATATTTGTTTTTTTATTTCCTTCAAAGCCTTAGCAGCTTCCATTGTTGGAACTGCACATCTTATAATATCGCATCCTGCAACAGTTAACTCTTTAATCTGCTTTACAGTTGCCTCTACATCTTCTGTTTTAGTATTCGTCATTGACTGAATAAGGATTGGATTTCCTCCTCCAATTACCTTATCACCTATTTTTATCACTTTTGTACAATCTCTATACATATTCAGACTCCTAATTTTTATTGCAAATCAGATGCATTTTACAAATTTATAAAAAATTTCATTCACATTACTTGCAGTTACTTACAATAGTTTTCTAACATCGTTAAAGATTAAGAATAGCATTAATACCATCAATAATGCAAATCCAATGAAATGTACCATTCCTTCCTTATCTCTTGATACAGGTTTTCCCTTAATAACTTCAATAATGCAAAATACAAGCCTTCCACCATCTAATGCCGGCAAAGGTAAAAGATTCATCACACCTAAGTTTGCACTCAACATTATAGCCATATTGATGAGACTTAAAAGTGCCATGTATGCACCTTCTGATTTACTTGCTTTATAAGTATCACCAATTGCACTTACAATTCCCACCGGTCCTGATACTTCATTTGCTGAAACCTTTCCGGTAACGAGCATCTTTAAACTCTTTAATACTGTATTAATCTGGTATTTTACTTCTACAAAACTATATTTTAAAGTTCTTCCAAATGACATTCTCTTTCTTGCAAGATTGTACTCAAAACCTTTTGAATAAACCGTCTGATACTGAGGTGTCATCTTAAGTTCCTTAGTCTTTCCATTTCTATTAACCGTTATCGTAACTGTATTATCACCAAATGGATTTTCTTCAATATATTTCTGTAACTCATCACCTGATTTAATTTCTGTTCCATCAACAGCAACCACTACATCTCCCGGCTGAGCTCCTGCTTCATCCATTGCACTGCCGGCTGTTACATTTCCTATAGTCGCCTCTGTATCACCGGCATTATATGACATACCAACCATATATTTCTTTACTTCTTCTGGCTTATAAGAAATTCTCTGTTTTTTTCCATCTCTTATGAATGTAAGTTTTACATTATCCGAACCTAAAGGATTAACAAAATCTTCTAAATACAATTCTCTACCGATACTTACTCCTGTACCATTATATTTAGTAATTATATCTCCTTTTCTAAGCCCTGCTTCATAAGCAGGTGATGACTTATCCACTGCCGTTACATAAGATTTATCTGTTCCAATTGCTGCTATAACAATGACTGATAAAACAAATGCAAGAATAAAGTTAAAGAAAGGTCCTGCAAAAACTACTGCCATTCTTGCCCACACCGACTTTGAATTAAATGAACCTTCTACAACTGTATCTTCATCTTCTCCTAACATGGCACATGAGCCACCAAATGGAAGACATTTAATTGAATACTTTGTTCCACCTTTTTCAAAACTACAAATTCTTGGTCCCATTCCAATGGAGAATTCATTTACTACTATTCCATTTTTCTTTGCTACAATGAAATGTCCAAATTCATGTATTAATACTAATACGCTGAAAATTATTAATGCTATTATAATACTGATAATATTTGACATACTGTCATTCCCACCTATTCTACAATTATTTTTATTTTACCTGCACCATAAAATTATCATAAATGATATTTTATCTAATGTATATGTTGTAATTGTTAACATTTAAGTTTTTTCATATTAAAATTTTAGAAGAAATTTATTAAGAGCCATACTATAGGTGCAACAAATATTACGCTGTCAAACCTATCCATTATGCCACCATGTCCCGGTATAAGTGTACCATAATCCTTAATATCATGATTTCTCTTTATTGCTGATGCAGCTAAATCTCCTGTCATTGCAATAAGACTTCCTGCTGCACATACGATTGGATATGCTATTCTAGGGTCTAAATATCTCATTTCTATATTATTCTGAAATACTGTTGCATATATAAATCCTAATACAGCTGCTCCAAGTATTCCACCTATAGCACCTTCTATAGATTTCTTCGGGCTTAGCACCGGTGCCATTTTATGTTTTCCAAATGCTACACCAAATACATACGCACATGTATCACTTCCCCATGAGCATAAGAATATCAACCATACATTATATGCACCATTATTACCCATTCTTACCAAATAAACAAAAGATAACATAACTGCTACATATATTGTTCCAAAAATTGCTGCCATTACCTGTTCAGTCTTGCATTTTGGAAATTCAAAAACATAAATAGCCATGCATGCAATAAGTAATGCAACTATTAAAAATGGAACATATGTCATCATATCAAAACGAAGCATTGCATAATAAATAATTACTGCAATATATGATAATATTCCGGTAGCATATTTTTCAATACCAAACACTCTGTTCATTTCATATAAACCAATTAAGGAAACAATTCCAACTGTAACAAGTAAAATATCATTTCCTAAAATAATGGTTATAAGTGCAATTATCACCAAAATTATTCCGCTAAAAAGTCTTTCATAAAAAGATTTATTCATAAATTTACTGATTACCATCTTTAGTTCTCCTCAACTTTTCCAAATCTTCTGTCTCTTTCATTATACTTTGCTATAGCTTTTTTTAATTCCTCTTTATTAAAATCAGGCCATAAAACATCTGTAAAATAAAATTCTGTATATGCAAGCTGCCATAAAAGATAATTTGACAATCTTAACTCTCCACTTGTTCTGATTAATAAATCAGGGTCAGGAATATCGTGAGTATCTAAAAAACCGTTAAACATATCTTCTGTAATATCTTCCGGAGCAATTTTGCCTTCAGCACATTCTCTAGATATTTTTCTGATTCCTCTTACAATTTCATCTCTTGCTCCATAATTAAGTGCAATGATAAATGTAATACCTGTATTATTTTTTGAACACTCTTCTAATTCTTCTATTTTTTCAACAATCTCAGGTTCTAATCTGCTTCTTTCACCTATAACTCTTACTCTCATATTGTTGCTGTTTGCTCTTTTAATACAGTCTTTTAAATAATTTTTGAGAAGTTTCATTAAAGCTGCAACTTCATCATCAGGTCTGTTCCAGTTTTCTGTTGAAAATGCATATACAGTCAAATACTTAACGCCTAAATCATATGCGTCTTCTATTATTTTTTCTACTGTCTTTGCTCCTGCCACATGTCCTGCATTTCTAGGTAAAAATCTCTTTTTTGCCCATCTTCCATTGCCATCCATAATAATGGCAATATGATTAGGTATATTCATTCCTGTTAAATCTATACTCTCTGCCATACTTCCTCCGGTTTCTGTATACATTCTAAAATGGCTTTTGCACAGAATCAATTTTTATTCTTTGCAAAAGCCACTTATTAATACGAAATTGTTTTTGCTGAGGATTTATTAACATTTCTATTATACTGTTAATATTTCCTTTGATTTTTCTTCTACTGCTGCATCAATCTTTGCAACATATTTATCTGTAGATTTCTGAACATCATCCTGATATTCCTTAATTTCATCTTCTGAAATTCCATCTTCTTTTCCTTTTTTCTTAATTGCATCCATTGCATCTCTTCTAATATTTCTAACTGCAACTTTTGCATTTTCACCTTTTTTCTTAACATCCTTTACAAGTTCTTTTCTTCTTTCTTCTGTTAATTCAGGGAAAACAAGTCTAATCATCTTTCCATCATTAGTTGGTGTTAATCCTAAATCAGACATTAAAAGTGCTTTTTCAATATCTTTCAAAATAGATGCTTCCCAAGGCTGAATTACAATCATTCTTGCTTCAGGCACTGATATATTGCCAACCTGCTGAAGTGGTGTTGGTGAACCGTAATAATCAACTGTAATCTTATCTAAAATATGTGGATTAGCACGTCCAGCTCTAATAGATGTGTATTCACCATATAAATTGTCTAATGACTTTTCCATCTTATCTTCATATGTCATAATTAATTCTTCCATGTTAAAACTCCTTCATTCTATAAATTATTCTACTGTAATTTTTGTTCCTATTTTCTCGCCTGTTGCTGCCTTAATAATGCTATTTTCTTCATTCAATCCGAATAAAAGCATTGGCATTTTATTTTCCATTGCCAAAACACTTGCTGCAAGATCAATTACTCCAAGTCTGTCATCTACAATCTTACTTATTGGTAATTCATCATATTTCTTAGCATCCGGGTTAACAGCAGGATCACTATCATACACACCGTCAATTGCTTTAGCTCCTAAAATACAATCTGCTTCAATTTCAATGGCTCTTAAAACCATTGTCATATCTGTTGAAAAATATGGATGACCTGTTCCTCCGGCGAAGAAACAAACCTTACCTGCCTTTAATCCATTAACAGCTTCATCCTTTGAAAATAATTTAGTCCATGTTCCGCATGTAAATGGTGTAAATACATCTGTGTCCATTCCTTCTGTTCTGAATATTTCTGACACATACATACAGTTCATAATTGTGGCAAGCATACCGATTCCATCTGCCTTAGGTCTGTCAATCTTTTCGCTTGTACGACCTCTCCAGAAATTCCCTCCACCTATAACTATTCCAACTTCTATATTCTTATCTACAAGTTGCTTAACCTGCTTAGCAACTGCAACACAAGTTGCCTCATCAAATCCGGTTTTCTTATTGCCGGCTAAAGCTTCACCGCTAAGTTTAAGTAACACTCTCTTCATTGTTTATTCCTCTTTTTTTTATTATTATTTCGTATGTTTATCTGTATCATTCCACAAAATGGGCGCACTAATACAAAATCTGTAACTAGAATACCATAGTTAGTAAAAAAATTCAATTATACCTTTGTTGTAAAACGCCTAAAAGGCAGACTGAATCATCAAAATTCAGACTGCCTTTTATTTTTCATTTTATTATTTTATAATTTCTAAAATATTTATCCAATATTTCTATTTATTATTCTGTTTCTTTTTTTCATCAAAATAATCTTTTGTTTCTTTTGCAACTATACCACTTAATACAAACAATGCAATAATATTTGGAATGGCCATAAGTCCATTAAATATATCTGCAATTGTCCATACTGCCTTAACAGTCATATATGGTCCGATAAATACTGCTAAAATGTATAACCATCTATAAACCTTTACAGCAGTTTTACTTTTATTTGATAAATATTCCAAACATCTTTCACCATAGTAATCCCATCCAAGAATAGTTGTGAATGCAAAGAATACTAAACATACCATTAATATGAATGCTGAAACTTCTGCTGGGAGAAAACTTAATCCTTTCTGGAAAGCATATGTCGTAACCTGAACACCTTCAAGTCCAACAACTTTGTATGCACCCATCATTACAATTGAAAGACCTGTTAATGTACAAACAATAATTGTATCTATGAAAGTACCTGTCATTGTTACAAGTCCCTGACGAACAGGATCTTTTGTCTTTGCTGCAGCTGCTGCGATAGGTGCTGAACCAAGACCTGCTTCATTTGAGAAAATACCTCTTGCTATACCCTTTTGCATTGAAATTGCTATAGATGCAAATACACCACCTGCTACTGCTTTTGCACCAAATGCATATTCAACTATTGTCACTATTGCTCCAGGTAATTTTGTAATATTAGTTACGATTAAAACTAATACTGCAACAATATATAAAACAGCCATAAATGGTACAATTACCTGTGATACATTAGCAATTCTCTTAATACCACCAATTACAACCAATCCTACACAGATAGCTAAAACAAAAGCTGTGATTACAATAGCAATTGAATAATCATTTCCTAAAATACTAACTGTATCTTCTTTGTTAGGATCAAAAAAAGACTGAACTGCTGATGCGATTCCGTTAACCTGTGTAAATGTTCCGATACCAAATAAACCTACACATGCTCCAAAGAATGCAAATATTTTCGCAAGCCATTTCCATTTATGTCCCATACCATTTTCTATGTAATAGAATGGTCCACCAAGTACATGACCTTCTTCATCAATCGTTCTATAGCGTACTGCTAAAAATCCTTCTGAATATTTTGTTGCCATTCCAAAGAAAGCAGCTACCCACATCCAGAATAACGCTCCGGGACCACCTACTGCTGTTCCAAGTGCTGTACATCCAATAGCTGTTGCTACACCTACAATGTTACCTGTACCAATTGTTGCTGATAATGCTGTACATAGTGCTCCAAAACTACTAACTTCCCCGTGTCCTTCTTCTTCGTTCTTAAACATATACTTAAGTGCCTTAGGCAAATGCACTATCTGTAATAGTCTTAACCGAAAAGTAAGGTAGATGCCTGCTGCAAGAATCAACACAATAAGTGGGATTCCCCAAACTAAATCATCTACCTTAACTAAAAAATCTGTAAAATTGCTCATAATATTCCTCCTGTCCTTTTGCCTGAGAGATTAGTGATGCTTCTAAAAGTTTAAATATCACCTTACACCTTCGGCGTCTGTATAACTGTTTACCTCAGCTATCAGAACTCTCCAGTTGTCACCCTTAATCTTATCTTTTGTGACACTATCATATTTATTTTAGTAAGGTAAAGCGATAAAATCAAGCACTTTTTTTATAACTTTTTATGTCATTTCGTTTTTTCTATGATTTTCCCGACCCATCTTTATTATTTTATATGTAATTTAACTTACCTGATAACTTTATATATATCTAAGTTAAATAAAATATTTAATTCATTGATATCCTGTATAAATTGCTTTTTAATACTACTTCCAATTTCTATCTTTTTATCAAATTCCTTGATTTCAATTATTCCTTCATCACTAATATTTACTATATGAGCTGCATTTACTATACCATTTCTGCTACACCGTACAAAATCTTTACAACCTAATCGCTCTATAATACTGTCACATGTTTTATACCCTATGTTTGTAACCGTATCATTACTATATATCTTAACCTGTCTGTTGCTGTTTTCTATATATTTTATTTCGGATTTATTAAAAAAATAAATAACACCATTGTGCTTAAATTTAACTTTGTCACTCTTTCTTTTTACAAATTTATAATTATTTAGTTTCTTCAATATTTCTTTTAGTCCTTCCATGTCATATGGTTTTTTCATAAAAGCATAGCATCTGACAATTTCATATGCTTGAAAAATAAGTTTCTCATTATCAGCCATAATAACAACCGGAATAAATCTATACGCCCTCTGTTTTCTTACATCTTTCGCAAATTCAAAACTATCGTTATTTGAATTTATTTCAATAATAAACAAATCAACATCATTATTAATTATAACTGAATTTGCCTCTTTTTGCGTTTTAACTGATAATATACAAATATCACTATTTACTTCATTTACCACCATACTTACTTTTTTCAGGCTTTCATCACTTACCCAAATTAAAATCTTTTTCATTCATTTCTCCTATACATAAAAACACAACATCATATTCATTCTACGAATAATGACATTGTGTTATATATATTTCTTCTTTCGTATTTTATAAATTATTCCCTATAATTTATAACTAAGCAAAACCTTCTCCACATAAACACATTTAAAATATTTTGCTAAATATATTAACTTTTTCGTACTATCCTTATTTTAATTATCACATATTTTATTCTTATATTTTTTTATTCTCTGTTCAAAACCTTCTTCAGCCTGATATTTCTTTATTCTCTGTTCAAAACCTTCTTCAGCCTGATATTTCTTTATTCTCTGTTCAAAACCTTCCAATTCATTTCTAAGTAATACATCTACATCCAAACATTTATCCATATCACTTTGTACATTTCCACATATAATAAAACTTGCTGAAATATCAAATTTATTTTCTAATTCATATAGTATTTCAATCGGAATGTTTACCTTTCCAACCTCTATTCTTCTATAAGCTTCCGTATTCATATGTAATTCTTTTGCCAACTGTGCCTGTGACATTTGTAACCATTCTCTTACAATTCGCAATCTTTTCTTACTTTCAGTCTGTATATTCGTCACTCATACCTCCTATTTGTAATTAGGATTTTACATTTATTTCCAATTTTACTTTTTTATGACAATTTTCACTAGTGTATATTTTGTTTGGTACTATGCACTTTTGTTTGGTTACAAATCAAAGACCTAACTTTATATTCCTATTTTGTTGTGTAATTTGATAAGAACATTTATTTTGCCACTTTTTAATCAAATTTTTTTACATAATAGGATTTCTATGAAATTTTCTATATTAAAAAATCCCTTTCAGGCATCTTCCATGCCTAAAAAGGATTCCTATTATTCATTGTATAAAATATTCATATATTTTTAATACAATAAAGCTATACAATTATGCCTAAGGTAAAAGCCCTGACTTTAATGCTCATACAGGCTTAGACCTTTTACCTCTGACATCATACGATATGTTTAATTTTTAATTATTTTACGTTAAATGCTCTGTTTCCAGGATATACAGCACTTGTTCCAAGTTCTTCTTCGATTCTTAAAAGCTGATTATATTTAGCAACACGTTCACTTCTGCTAGGAGCACCTGTCTTAATCTGACATGTATTAAGTGCAACTGCAAGGTCAGCAATTGTAGTGTCTGCTGTTTCACCTGAACGATGTGATGAAATAGCTGTGTAGCCTGCTTTATGAGCCATCTTAATTGCTTCTAATGTTTCTGAAACCGAACCAATCTGATTTAATTTGATAAGGATTGCATTACCAGCTCCCATCTCAATACCTTTTGCAAGTCTTTCAGTATTAGTAACAAATAAGTCATCACCTACTAACTGAACTTTGTCACCAAGTCTGTCTGTAAGCTTCTTCCAACCTTCCCAGTCTTCTTCATCAAGACCGTCTTCAATTGAAATGATAGGATATTTTTCACATAACTTAGCCCAATGTTCAATAAGTTCTTCTGCAGTGTATTCTGTTCCTGCCTTTGGAAGTTTATAATATCCTTTTCCTTTTTCGCTCTTCCATTCTGATGATGCCGCATCCATTGCAATCTTGAAATCTTTACCAGGTTCATATCCTGCTTTCTTTACAGCTTCAAGGATAGTTTCAATAGCTTCTTCATCAGATTTAAGTGCAGGTGCAAATCCGCCTTCATCACCAACTGATGTTGCTAATCCTTTTTCTTTTAAAATTCCTGCTAAAGCGTGGAAAACTTCAGAACACCATCTTAAACATTCCTTAAATGATGGTGCTCCAACAGGCATAATCATAAATTCCTGTACATCTAATCCCGATGATAAAGCATGGCATCCACCATTTACAATATTCATCATAGGTACAGGTAATCTGTTTCCTGAAATTCCGCCTAAGAATCTATAAAGAGGAATATCTAAGGCAATTGAAGCTGCCCTTGCTGTTGCAATCGATACTGCAAGAATAGCATTTGCCCCTAATTTTGTTTTTCCTTTTGTACCGTCTGCATCAATCATAGCCTTATCTACAGCATAAATATCTGATGCATCCATTCCTGTAATTGTATCATTTATAATTGTATTAATATTTTCTACGGCTTTCTGTACACCTTTTCCTAAATATCTATTTTTATCACCATCTCTAAGTTCTAATGCTTCAAACTCACCTGTTGATGCTCCACTTGGTGCCGTTCCTCTTCCAATTGTACCATCTGCTAAATATACTTCTGCTTCTACTGTTGGATTTCCTCTTGAATCCAATATTTCTCTTCCAATTATTTTTTCAATCTGCAAATAATTCACTATCCGCATCTCCTTTCTGTTGACTAGGACTCTATACCGAAAGGTAGCTATCCTTTCGGTTAGTATTTCTAAAAGAGTCCAAATGATTTATTTGTTGAAGTTAGTTATTTCTAACTATAATCATACTATACTAACTCAATGATAATTTCAAGTAATTTTTGACTTTAACAAGAATTTATTTTTGCTTTCTATTCTTCTCTCCCAAATAATTGCAAAAAAAATCCGCCCCTGATGATATTTCTATCAGTGACAGATTTTTTTCTTTATCATATATAATGTTAACACCCAAACATTAACTTTACATTTTTTAGTCGAACATTTATAATCATCCTCGACTTAAGTATTAAATATTTGTTTACATATATTTTTTGAAAATAAAATTTAAAATATATGAGTTTAAATACGCCAACAAAGCAAATCCGGCAAATAGCATAATATAAATAATACTTACGGCATCTTTACCTAAAAATATAATTAAAATAACCGGAAGTAACGTTATACAAAGTATCAATAAAGTCCATGGAAAATGCCCGATACCCATAAGCAATGCATTTTTCAAAGTAATTTTAATTGTATTTTCAAAAGTACTTTGCAATGCCATTGCGTAAAGAAACACAAACAGTATTGCAAGCGCAAATCCAAGAAACAGTCCTTTCAATGCTGTAACTACTATCCCTTCCTTTAAACTATTCACTATGTATAAATCAAGTGTAGGAATTATTGACAACATCAATAAAATCAGCCACATTGCAGTTGACTGTTTAAAATTTTCTTTAAATAACTTAAAATAAGTTCTTACTATGTATCCTTCTCTATTATCTGCCATCTTCTTAGTAACACCAAAAAGTGCCGTCGTCGATGCTCCAATAGTAAATATTGGCAACGAACAAAGTACAAACAATAAATTCAAAATTACCAAATCAGCTATTGCTGAAACTATTTCATAAAATTTGCCATCAATTCCAAACACCTATAGTTCTCCTTAAATTTCTTTTACAGAATCTCTCTCAAGCAATTCTGCTTCAAAGATTAATTGTTTCTTTTCGTTATTTCCATTTATCTGTTCCATTAATAAATCTATTGATGATTTTACCATTTGTTCACAAGGCTGTTTCATTGTTGATAATGACGGTTGAAAATACTTTGACATTTCAATTCCATCAAACCCTAAAACAGAGTAATCATCAGGTATTGATTTACCCTCTTCAGATATTGCCTTGTATGCTCCAAAAGCTGTTAAATCTGATATTGCATATAATGCAGTAAATTCTTCTTTTGACTTTAACAATTCTTTTGTTACTTCATATCCATTTGCTACTGTATATTCAGGAATATCATCTTTCATGTATCTGATTAAGTTATCATTTATGTCTATGCCATTATCTTTTAATGCTCTCATATAGCCTCTTAATCTAAGTCCACCTACAGCCTGGTCATTATTTTTTCCTGAAATCATTGCTATTTTTTTGTGCCCTTTTTTGCACAAATAATCAACCGCCCTATAACTTTCTTTCTCATCGTCTATAGATACTGACGAGCAGTTTCTCTTTGGTGCCATCATATTTACTGCTACAGTGCATAATACATATGGAACACCTATTTCCTCTAATCTTGTATCCAAATAATCCATTTGACCTCCAAGAAAAATAAGTCCCTTTAATCTTTTTTCTTTTGCTAACTGAACTGCAACACTAACATCATCCTGATCTTCACCTACTGCATGTAACAGAAATGTATATTCTAATTTTTTCAATTCTTCTTCAAATATTTTTAACATTCCCTGAAAGAACTGGTTATCAATTCCCTTTATAAGTAATGCTATTGTATTTGAGTCTGTCATTTTTAAATTTCTCGCACTATTGTTAGGAACATAATTACATTCTTTTATAACTTTTAAAATTCTCTTCCTGGTTTCCTGATTAATACCTGGGTCATCATTAATTGCTCGAGAGACAGTGCTAATTCCAACTCCACATATTTTTGCTATGTCTTTAATAGTTAAATTTGCCATGTCTTTCCCCTTTCATTCTACATTTACTAAATTTTTCACGGTTTAGTATTTTATCACAAACATTCTGTTTATGCAAAAAGCTACGAAAAGAATATATCCATCGTAGCTTTTATATGCTATGTTAATCTCTGCCATAAAGAACTGTTAATTCTTTAATTGCATTTGTTAACTTTTTAGTAATCTGAGTAGATTTCATGCGCCACATCCAATTATTTCCTAACGTAGACGGAGTATTCATTCTTGCTTTGTTATCTAAATGCAGATAATCCTGCATAGGAATAATACATGTATTAGCAGTAGATGCCTGTGCCATTCTTATTATTTCATCCACAAGTTTTGTTTTGTTCTCTACCGTTCTTCCTATGTATTTCTGAATCATTTCTATCTCTTCTGATTCAATGCTGTCTAGCCATCCTTTTAAGGTTTCATTATCGTGAGTTCCTGTATAAACCACACAATTTTTATCATAATTATACGGTAAATAATCCTTAGGTCCTGATGAATCTCTGCTATCAAAAGCAAATTCTAAAACTTTCATATTTGGAAAACCTGAGTCTTTAACCAACTGTCTTACTGTATCAGTTATGTATCCTAAATCTTCTGCTATTATATTTACATCACCAAGACAATATTTAATTGCATTAAATAAGTCAATCCCAGGTCCCTTTTCCCAATGTCCGTTTGTTGCATCTTCATCCTCAGCTGGAATTGAATAATACTCATCAAACCCTCTAAAATGATCAATCCTTACAACATCGTATAGTTTGACACTTCTTTCTATACGCTTTATCCACCAATCATAATTTGTTTGCTTATGATAATCCCATCTGTATAATGGATTTCCCCATAATTGTCCTGTTGCTGAAAATCCATCAGGAGGACATCCTGCAACTGCAACCGGTTTTCCATTTTCATCCATTTGAAATAATTCAGGATGTGCCCATACATCAGCACTGTCATAAGCCACATATATTGGAATATCTCCAATAATCTTTATGCCATTTTCGTTAGCATACTTTTTTAATTTATACCATTGCCTGTAAAACTCATATTGAATGAATTTATAAAATTCAATTTCATCCTTTAATTCATTCTGATAATATTCCATTGAATATTCCCATCTGAGTTTTATATCTTCAGCCCATTTATCAAAGCTTTGACCATTAAATCTGTCTTTTATGGCCATAAACATTGCATAATCATTTAACCAATAACAATTCTCGCTTTTAAATTTGTCAAAATCTTCTTTTTCACTTATATTGCTCTTTTTATAAGCCTTCTTTAAAAGTTTAAATCTACCGTTATACAATTTTTCATAGTTAACTTTGTCTATTCTGTTACCAAAGTCCACCTTATCACATTCTTCCTCAGTTAACAGTCCTTCTTCAATCAATTCCTCTAAACTGATAAAATAAGGATTTCCTGCATAAGTAGAAAATGACTGATAAGGTGAATCTCCATAACTGGTTGGACCTATAGGCAATATTTGCCAATATTTCTGATGGGCATTTTTCAAAAAATCTACAAACCTATATGCTTCTTTTGAAAAACTTCCAATACCATATTTACCCGGCAAACTGGAAATCGGTAATAAAATTCCACTAGCCCTCATAGTTCCTCCTTAAATATCATTTAACCTTTTACTGCTCCTGCAGCCACACCTTTTATAATATGCTTCTGACATGTCAGATAGAATATAATAACAGGTATAATACTTAATATAATAAGTGCCATTATAGCTCCTAAATCAACTGAACCATAACTTCCCTGTAAGTACTGGATATGAATAGGAATTGTTCTATATTTATCTAAGTCAAGAACTAAATATGGAAGTAAGTAATCATTCCAAATCCACATTATTTCAAGAATTCCAACTGATATAAGCGTTGGCTTTAACATTGGGATAATGACAATAAAAAATGTTCTTATTGGTCCACATCCATCAATTGCTGCTGCTTCTTCAATTTCAAGCGGTAAACCTTTTATAAATCCTGTAAACATAAATACTGCCATTCCTGCTCCAAATCCCAAATATATAATTGGAATTGACCAAGGTGTGTTAAGTCCCAATGAATCTGCTGTATTTGACAATGTGAACATTACCATCTGGAATGGTACTACCATTGAAAATACAAACAAGTAATATACTATCTTACAAACCATGCTGTCAACTCTTGCTATGTACCATGCTGCCATTGATGTACAAATCAAAATCAACGCTGTTGATAAAACTGTAATTACAAAACTATATAATACCGATTTAAAAAACGGATAATTTCCAAATGTAAAACCTTTGATATAGTTTGCCCAACCTACTAACGCCTCACCAGTAGGCCATGCAAATGTGTCTGTTTTTACAAAGGTGTTAGCTTTGAAAGAGTTCATTAACACAATAAATATAGGACTAACATAAACTAAAGTTACAATTGTCATTATTGCAGTCAACAGTTTTCCATGTTTTAATGGAATTTCACTTGTCTCTTTCATTTTTTTCTTTTTCGGTGTAGCTTTCACTGTAGAATCTTTAATTGTTGAATTCACTGTTTTCTCATTGTTCATTACTGCTGCACCTCCTTAGATCTTGTTGCCTTAAGCTGGATAATTGATATACCTGCAACTAAGATAAAGAATATAACGGCTTTCGCCTGGGCAACTCCCTTACCTGTAAGAGACTGTCCGTAAAATGTGTTGTAAATGTTAAGTGCCAACATTTCTGTTGTCTTTATAACTGAACCATCCTTTAACTGTTCAAACGGCTGTCCGTTTGTTAAAGCTAAGTTCTGATCAAAAAGTTTAAATCCATTTGTTATTGTTAAGAATAAACAAATTGTAATTGATGGCATAATATTTGGGATTGTAACTCTTGTCAATGTCTGCCATTTTGTTGCTCCATCAATTTTTGCTGCTTCAATTAATTCTCCCGGAACTGCCTGCAAACCTGCAATATATATAATCATCATATATCCTACCTGTTGCCAGCACATAAGAATAATTAATCCCCAAAAGCCATATCTTGTTTCCATAAGAATTGAAGTATTAATTTTTCCTAAAACGCCATTAAAAATCATACTCCAAATATAACCAAGAACAATACCACCTATAAGGTTAGGCATAAAAAATGCTGTTCTGAATAAGTTTGCTCCCTTAATCCCCAATGTTAATAAATATGCTATTAAGAAAGCTAAGACATTTATTATAAATAGGGATACTATTGCATACAAAGCTGTATACCAAAATGCATGTATAAATGACGCATCATTAAATGCATCCATATAATTTCTAAAACCTACAAAAGAAGCATCACCTATTGTAACAAATTCACAAAATGATAAATAAATACCTCTCAAGAAAGGATATATAAATCCAATGCAAAATGCTAAAAATGTAGGTGCTAAAAATAGAAGAAAGCATCTTTGAATAGGTTTGCGAAGAAGTTTAGAATTTACAGATGTTCCACCATTATGTTTTTTCTTTTTTCCTTTCACTTCAATCTCCTCCTAATTCTTATTCAAAATAGAATTTTCAATATTTTTCTATTTTTTAATAAAGGGGCAGACACTGCCTGCCCCACAATGTGTTAATAATTTAATTATGATTTTATACTTATCAATCTAAAACCTTATTACTTGTTAGCTGCTTTGTACTGAGTAGCCCAGCCCTGAACGAATGCTGTCTTAACATCATCCCATGATCCGCCTGCATCATATTTGTTCATTGCTGCTACAAGACTTGCTCTCCATTCATCTACATTTGGTGTGTAGTTAAATGTCCAGTCTACGTTGTAATTTCCTGCTTCAAGTAAATCATTTGCATTCTTTAAGAATACGTTACCACTGTCTGCTGCTTTCTTGTAAGGAATAGCACCGAACTGTTCTGCCATAACTTTTGTTCCTTCTTCTGATGTTACCAACCATTTCATAAATTCAAGTGTTGCCTTCTGATCTTTTTCTGAAGCTTTTGCATTAACTGCCCAACAGTTTTCTGTTCCTGAGCAAAGACCAGCTTTTTCTTCTCCTTCAACTCCACAGTAAATTGGAATCATCTGCATATCATCATCTGAAATTGACTTTTTCAACTTATCATATTCCCATGTACCATTCTGGAAGAATACTGCTTCTCCATTCTTGAATTCTGCTTCAGCATCATATCCACCTGTTGCTAAAGAATTCTTGTCATATTTACTATTGTTAATATATAAATCCCATACTTTTTTGTAATTGTCTAAGTATGTTCCTTTAATTTCTGAAGGAGCTTCTGTCCATCCTTCATCTCTTCCTTCATAGAATAAAGGCATATTTGCTAAATGTCCTGTAAATCTCCATGATGATGAATCATCCATGCCTGATGATGTAAATGCATCAAATCCAAGTTTATCAGCTCTCTTATGAATATCTTCTGCAACTGATTTTAATGAAGCAAAATCTTTAATATCTGTTACTTCATAACCTGCTTCCTTAAGCAACTTCTTGTTTACGATAATTCCATAACTTTCATAACAGTAACCAATTGAGCAAACCTTTCCATCTGCATCTGTTAAGTTGAATGCATCTGTATTCAATTCATTATAAACATCTGTATCCTTAAGATCTAAGCAATAATCATCCCATGTCTTTACTGCTGCCTGATTTCCAACTACGAATAATGTTGGGGCTGCTGATTTTCCCATTTCAGATGTCAATGTTGAATTGTAATTTCCTGAAGCTGCTGTAACTACTTTTACTTTAACTCCTTTTTCTTTTTCATAAGTCTTAGCTATATCCTGTAAAGCTTCATCCGCTTCAGGTTTGAAGTTTAACCAGTAAACTGATCCTTTAGCACTTGACTTATCACTGCTTGAACTGTTTCCACATCCTGCAAATAAACCTGCTACCATTGTTGCGCATAATGCTACGCTAAATAATTTTCTACGCATATTTCTTTCTCCTTTTCAAATAAAAAAATAACTAAAGGTCTCCGTTGTTTCCTTCTCAAAGTTTTTCATTTAACTTCGTTTTGGAAACGTTTCCCATGACTTGATACTAGCACTTTTCGGAAACGTTTTCAATGGTATTCTGACCATTTTCGGTCTTTTCAGCCTTTTAGCTAATTTTTTGTGTATTTTTTGTGCATTTTCCACATCTATTGCAACGTTTTTATATCTTTTTTATACATTTACCACAGTTTTTCTGCATTTTGTCACTCTTGTTAAACACTTTCTTTTTTGCCATTTTGCTGTCTATTTTTCTGACAAATACGCAATAAAAAAGTACCGTAAAAAAGTTTTATAACCAACCATTTTACGGTACTTTTATTTCTATATATTTCTATATATTTTTATAATTTCCAAATATCTCTGTTATATTCTTCTATTGTTCTATCTGATGAAAAATATCCTGCCTTAGCAATATTAACAAGCATCTTCTTTGCCCATTCGTATCTGTTTTCATAATCAGCATATGCCTGCTCTCTTGTCTTTACATAATCATTGAAGTCTGGGAATGTCATAAACCAGTCTTTCCATATAAGTTCATGAGAAAGTCTTTCTAAACGTTCCTTATCACCTACTGCCATAAGTTCCTTACCTGTTATAAAGTCTACAGCTTCTTTTATTTCTGCATTTTCATTATAATATTGTGCTGCATTATAACTTCCTTTTGCATATCTTTCTACAACAGTTTCACTTAAATCGCCAAAAATATAGATGTTATCATCGCCTACAAGTTCATGTATTTCTACATTTGCACCATCTTCAGTTCCTAGTGTAACTGCTCCATTAAGCATAAACTTCATATTGCCTGTACCACTTGCTTCTTTTGATGCAAGTGAAATCTGTTCTGAAATATCACATGCCGGAATTAATTTTTCTGCCCATGTAACATTATAATTCTCAACCATAACTACATTAAGATATGGATTAACCTCAGGGTCATTGTTTATTAGTTCCTGCAAGCAAAGAATAAGGTGTATAATATCCTGTGCAATGATATATGCCGGAGCTGCTTTTGCTCCGAAAAATACTGTTATTGGAGTTGTTGGCTTTTTACCTGCTTTAATTTCTAAATACTTGTGAATCACATATAAAGCATTTAACTGTTGACGTTTATATTCGTGAAGTCTTTTAATCTGAATATCAAATATTGAATTTTCATTAATTGAAATATTCTGTCTATCACGTAATACATTTTTCAATTCCATTTTCTTAGTGTCTTTTATTTCAAGTATTTTATTTAACACTTCTTCATTATCTTTATATTCTAAAAGTTTCTCTAATTGTGTAGCATCCTTTTTATATCCGTCTCCTATAAGTGATATGATAAGTTCTGTAAGCTGCGGATTACTATGAAGTAGCCATCTTCTAAAAGTAATTCCGTTAGTTTTATTATTGAACTTTTCCGGATAAATCTTATAAAAGTTATTTAATTCAATATTTTTTAAAATCTCTGTATGAAGTGAAGCAACACCATTAACACTTGAAGAATAATGAATATCTATATGAGCCATATGAACTCTTTCTTCTCTGTCAATAATGTAAACTGAGCTGTCATCATATTTTCTTCTTACCTTATCATCCAATACTTCAATAATTGGCATAAGCTGAGGTACTGCCTTTTTCAAATAAGAAATAGGCCACTTTTCCAAAGCCTCTGCAAGAATTGTATGATTTGTATATGCACATGACTTAGTAACTGCTTCTATCGCGTCGTCCATTTCTAATCCACGTTCTACCAACAAACGAATAAGTTCAGGAATAACCATTGTTGGATGTGTATCGTTTATCTGGATTACAGCATAGTCTGATAAATCATAAAGTTTGCACCCTTTTTCAATACATTCATCTAAAATAAGTTGCGCCGCACTTGATACCATAAAATACTGCTGATAAATTCTTAAAATTCTACCTGCATCATCACTATCATCAGGATAAAGGAATAACGTAAGATTCTTTTCTATATCTTCTTTATTAAAATTAATTCCGTCTTCTACAATGTTTTCATCAACACTTTCAATATCAAATAAATGAAGCTTATTTGTTGTGCTGTTATATCCTGTAACATCAATATCATACATTCTTGAAGTAACAGTCATTCCTTTAAATTTAACCTTATATGTTACATCTGTCTTATTTAACCAGCTTTTCTTAGTAAGCCATGGATCGGGTACTGTAGTCTGGGCATTATTTTTAAATATCTGCTTAAACAAGCCAAAATGATAATTTAATCCTACTCCATCCCCGTTAAGGCCTAATGTTGCTATTGAATCTAAAAAGCATGCCGCAAGTCTTCCAAGCCCACCATTTCCAAGAGACGGCTCTTTTTCAAATTCTTCTATTTCACATAGATTTTTCCCATTATCTGCAAGTTCTTTTTTTACATCATCATAAATTCCAAGATTTATAAGATTATTTGATAACAATTTTCCTATAAGAAATTCCGCTGAAATATAATATAGTTTCTTCTTAGAATTTTTATGTTGTTTACTTTCAGCCATATTTTTGACTAAAGTAAGCAATGAATAATAAATCTCTTCGTTTGTACATTCTGAAATTGATTTATTATATTCTGTTTTAATAATTTCCGAAAGTTGCATTTTTGTACCTCCTAAAATATTATGGTTTTATTTTTGTGTTTATATTATAATATTGTCATCTTATAATTTATTGCATTATTCTTTCGATTATTTGCACAATACTATCCTTTTTTTATTTTGGAGGTTATTTATGAATAAAGATCAATACAAGATATATCACGAAACTAAAACTCATACACCGGACGATTTCCCATACAACACATATCTCTGTTCTATTCCTTTAGATTTCAAATCTGTTAATTTGCATTGGCATAATGAAGTTGAAATTATAGTAATAAAGAAAGGTTGTGGAATAGTTAATGTTAATTTAGTATCATACTCAGTTGAAGCCGGAAATATAATTTTTGTATTTCCAGGTCAATTGCATTCAATAAGTCAGAATGAAGATAATATTATGGAATATGAAAATATATTATTTAAATCGAGTCTTCTTAAATCTTCAGGATATGATTTATGTAATGATAAATTTGTTCAGTCCTTACTTTCAGGGAGTTTAAATATATATCCTGTTATTAATGATTGTTTTGAATATTATAAGCCTGTTATTACCCAAATTAATGAAATTGACAGATTATGTGATTTTCGTCCATATGCATATCAGTTATCAGTCAAATCTCATCTGTTCCAAATATTTTATATTTTAATTTCAAGCTGTGGCTTAAACGAAGTTAAACCCATCAGCAAAAAGTCTCTTGATAAGGTAAAGTCTATTCTGACTTATATTGCAGATAATTTTCAAAGTAATATTACTATAGAGGAAATTGCAGGTCATTGCTTTTACAGTAAATCCTATTTCATGAAATTTTTTAAGGAAACTATGGGTATGAGTTTTATACAATATCTTAATGATTATCGTTTAGAAGTTGCAGCTAAATTATTAACCACAACTTCTGATGATATTATTGATATCTCTGTTAATACCGGATTTGAGAATTTATCTTATTTTAACAGATGCTTTAAGAAAAAATACGGCACTACTCCGGGAAGATATAGAAATATCAATTCTTAAATACTTTAACTATATTTTTTCAAATCATTTATAAAAGAAAGAGGTGTCATGCGATACTTTTTCTTAAATGCCCTATGAAAATATGAAAGATTGTGAAATCCTACAGATAATGAAACTTCCATTATTGATGAGTTTCCCTTTTCAAATAGTTCGACTGCTTTTTCAAGTCGCAAATTATTAATGTATTCAACACAAGTCATATTCATATGTTTTTTAAAAAATCGCATAAAATGATAATCACTAAAATAACAAAGTTTAGCTAATTGTGACACGGTAATTGTTTCAGAATAATGAAGTTCAATATAATCAAGTACATTTTTTATCTTGTCCGACACCTTTTCTGTCTCCAGCACCGCTACCTTTTTACTATATTGAAGCAATAAGAATATTGTTTGTAAAAATAATGATTTCAATGCAAGTTCATAACCAATTATTGATTCGTCATATGTTGTATTAATCTGATTAAATATTTTTCTAAGAGATACATATGCCGGATAATTTGGTTTTATAACGTATGGCATGGAAAACTCCTGATTCATAATAGGCGCAAGATACCTTGTCGAGCATATATCTGTAGAATTTCCTCCTAAAAATTTCAGGTGAAATACATATGTTTCAGAACTTACTTTTTTATTATTTCCTAATGTTATTGAATGTAAAAACAATGGAGGAACAAATAAAATATCTCCTTCTTCTACTTCATATTCAACTAAATCAATCTTATATATACATTTTCCACTTGTAATCAACGTAAGTTCCGCCTCTTCGTGCCAATGGTTAGTTACTCCCATGTATTCTGAAGAAAGATTTGTTATATATTTTTGTACAGGAAAAAAACTTTCTCCATGTTTAGCATCTTCTTTTTGATCTATCGCAAGTGTATGTACCTTTTTCAAATTTATTACCTCTTATCATTACTCATATATTTTATTTTCAATAGCAGTATTGTGTTATATATTGTTAAAATACTGCAAGATAATTTCATTTTTTATTTTTATAATAGCAGTATAATACATATATTTCAATGTATTTACATTATATGAGTGAAAGAATTTACTAAGCATCAGTTTTAGTAAAAATGAGGTATTTATATGAATAAAAAATGGTGGCATGATAAGGTTGCTTATCAGATTTATCCTAAAAGTTTTCTTGATACTAATGGGGATGGAATTGGTGATTTAAAAGGTATAATATCTAAACTGGATTATTTAAAAGAATTAGGAATTGACATTATATGGCTTTCTCCTATTTACAAGTCACCTTTTATTGATCAGGGCTATGATATTTCTGACTATTATTCTATTGCCAAAGAATTCGGAACTATGGAAGATTTTGATGAATTACTTTCTGAAGCAAAAAAACGTAATATGTACATTATAATGGATTTAGTTATAAATCACTGTTCTGATCAACATGAATGGTTTAGGAAAGCTTTAGCTGACCCTGATGGCGAATACGCTGATTATTTCTATTTCAGAGAAGGCAAAAATGGTAATCCACCTAGCAATTATCGTTCATATTTTGGTGGTAGTTGTTGGGAACCTGTACCTGGAACTGATAAATATTATTTACATATGTTTGCAAAAGAACAGCCCGATTTAAATTGGGAAAATCCAATTCTAAGACAAAAACTTTTTGATATGGTAAACTGGTGGCTTGAAAAAGGTCTTGCCGGGTTTAGAATTGATGCAATTATGAATATCAAAAAAGACCTTGATTTTCCTGATTTTGGACCTGACGGTCCTGATGGCTTGTCAGGATGTTGGCGCATGATAGAGAGTGTTGATGGAATAGGCGAATTGTTAGACGACTTAAAGAAAAACACGTTTGAGAAATATGAAGCATTTACTGTTGCCGAAGCTTTTAATTTAAACAAATCTGAACTTAATAAGTTTATTGGCGAAAACGGATATTTCTCAACTATTTTTGATTTCAGTGCGCAGTGCCTTAGTGACAGTAAGCATGGTTGGTATTATTCACCTGACATCACTTTTAAGAAGTGGCGTGAAACCATCATTAACTCACAACTTGATGTCCAAAAGGTTGGATTTGAAGCAAATATTATAGAAAACCATGACGAACCTCGTGGAGTATCAAGATTTTTACCTGAATATGCCAGAAACGCTGATGGTACAAAAATGCTAGGGACAATAAGTGTTTTGCTTCGTGGAATTCCATTTATTTATCAGGGGCAGGAAATTGGAATGCAAAATGCCATTTGGAAAAGCATTGATGAATTTAACGACATAAACACAATAGACCAATATTACATTGCAAGAAAAGCCGGACTTAATAACAAAGACGCGTTAGCTGCTTGCTGTAAAATGAGCCGTGACAATGCAAGAACACCTATGCAGTGGAGTTCTTGTAATAATGCAGGCTTTACAAGTGGTACACCTTGGTTAAAAGTAAATTCAAATTATAAACTAATTAATGTTGAAAACCAGGAAAAAAATCCTGACTCTGTGCTTAACTACTACAAAAAATTAGTGTCAGTGCGCAAATCTCCTGAATATATAGAAACATTTACTTACGGCGAATTTATTCCTGCATATGAAAACACTGAAACAGTTATGGCTTATTATCGTGTATTTAATAACAAACGTATACTTGTTATTGCAAACTTTGGAAAGGATACTGCTACCGTTCCCGTTGAATATTCCTTTAAACACATTATTCTTTCTAATAAAGGCAGGAGTTCTCTACCGACTACCTCTATTAGCCTTGAAAGCTGTGAAGTTCTTGTTTTAGAGTGTGATAATTAAACTGTAATAATAAAAAGGATTGGTTTATATAATTTTCTTAAAGTTCATCATTCAAGGTTCTAAACTTTACTTCTTAAGATTTAGAGCCTTGAATTTTTCACTTTTATAAAATACTATATACCAATCCGTATCCATCACAGTTGTAAACTTTTGACCAAACATAATTGTTATTGTTTTAACTTATTAGTCATCTAATAAATTCTGCATACTGCGCAAACTTATTAATAAAGTTGATGTATTATGCAAAAGTGCTGCTAATGTAGGCTGAATAATTCCTGCCACTCCAAGAACAATTAATCCTGTGTTAAATATTGCTATATCTTTGTAGTTTTTATGAATTTTCTTCATTAGCCCATTACTAATTGCCTTTAATGTTACGATTTCATATAAACTGTCAGCACCTATTGTAACATCTGCTATTTCACGTGCAATTTGAGCGCCATCACTTATTGCAATTCCTACATCTGCCGCTGATAACGCCGGTGAATCATTTACACCATCACCTATCATTATAACTTTTCGGCCAAGTGACTTTTCCTTTTCTACAAATTTAGCTTTGTCTTCCGGAAGTACTTCTGAATAATATTCATCCACACCAACACGTTTTGCTATAACTGAAGCTGTTCTTTCACTATCACCTGTCATCATAACGACCTTACTTAATCCTGCTTTTTTCAACGAATTAATTACTGCTTCTGCTTCATCCCTTAATGGGTCTTCTATGCAAATTACGCCTGCAAGTTCATTTTCAATTGCAAGATACAGATGAGAACACTGTAATGGCAAATTATTAAACTTTTCTTCCATTCCTTTTGGGACCACACATTTTTCATCTTCAAACACAAAATGCGAACTTCCTATAATTGTTTTTCTTCCGTTATAAAACGTAGAAATACCATGAGCAACTATATATTCAACTTTTGTATGTTCTTCTTCATGTTCAAGGCCTTTCTTTGCTGCTGCATCTACAACAGCCTTAGCCATAGAATGTGGAAAATGTTCTTCTAAGCACGCTGCAATTTTTAACAATTCATCCTGAGACTGTCCGTTGAATGAAATAACATCTACAACTGTAGGTTGTGCCTTTGTAAGTGTGCCTGTTTTATCAAACACAATACTGTCTGCTTCTGCTATTGCTTCAAGATATTTACCACCCTTTACGGTTATGTTATAAATACTTGCCTCTCTAATGGCTGACAATACAGATATCGGCATCGCAAGCTTTAATGCACACGAGAAGTCAACCATAAGCACTGACAATGCCCTTGTTACATTTCTTGTAACAAGCCATGTTACACCTGTTCCAAGCAAAGTGTATGGAACAAGTCTGTCTGCCAAATGTTCTGCTTTTCCTTCTACCTGTGACTTGAGTTTTTCTGACTCTTCAATCATCGTTACAATTTTATCAAATCTTCCTGAACCACTTACTTCTTTAACACAAATTGTAAGTTCTCCTTCCTCAACAACTGTTCCTGCATATACCGAACTGTCTTTTTCCTTTTGTACCGGAAGTGATTCTCCCGTCATTGACGCCTGATTTACCATAGCTTCTCCATCTGTAACAGTACCGTCAAACGGAATAACATTTCCCATATGTACTATAACTTTGTCCCCTGCCTTTATCTTATTTGAATCTACAAGGATTTCTTTTCCATCACTGCCAACAAGCCATACCTTATCAATGTTAAGTGACATACTTCTTGCTAAATCATCAACAGATTTCTTGTGAGTCCACTCTTCAAGAATCTCACCTATTCCAAGTAAAAACATTACCGAGCCTGCCGTTTCCATATCTCCTCTAAGCATAGAAACTGTTATTGCTGTCGCATCCAATACCGGTACTTCAATTTTTCCTTTAAGAAGTGTCTGTATTCCATGTTTAATATATTTTGTCGATTTAACAACTGATATGGCTGCTCTTATAGGATATGGAATAAATAACTTTGAACTATATCTAAGAACTACTTTATTTATAAGTTTTTCTTTGTATTTTTCATTCAATTCTCTTCCTGAATTTTCAAGAAAAATCTTTGGTACTTCTACATTCTCATAAGAGAATGTCTTAATCATTTTAATTATTTCTTCCCTGTCTACCTGATAACATACAGTTACATCACCTGTTCTGTTTTGAACATTTACATGAGTAATATTCTTTCCCATAGAAAAATAATATTGTAGTATGTCTGCCTGTTCATATGACATTCTATTTTGAATGACGTGAAAACGTATACGACCTTTTATTTCATGCATTATTTTAACTTTCATTTTTGTGCCTCCATACAACTATAAAAAGCAACTTAAGCAGTTATTCCCTGCCCTCGCTGCTTTCATAGTACCTATTTCGATATAAAGTTATTTTTATCTGCATTTATGTAATTTAATAAGTTATAAACTATTAACTTCAAATTTACTCTGCATCTTCTGTTGTATCTTCAACTACATCTTCAAATTCATCTTCAATATTTTCTGCTTCCTCTGCTGCAGCTCTTTCTTCATTAATCTGCTGAGCTTCTGCATAAATATCTTCTGCATTTTCCTGAATTGTTGTAGCTGTCTTCATAACACAATCTTTAGCTCTAAGAGCTGCTGCTGTACAGTTTGTATATACTTTTTTAGCATCCTTACTTCCTAAAACTTTTACACCTGCTGTTCCAAACAATACACCTGCTGCAAAAATTCCTGTTTTCTTAATATCAATTTTCTTTAATATGTCTAACATTTTTCTCCTCCTAATTCTACTGCTACCTTAAGACTTCAAAACTATTGTAAAACTTATTAAAATTTAGCAATCCATTTTATTGCCCTATTATGCAAAGCATTACTAAAACGTTTCAACCATCTATCTGTAGTTATTTGTTTCTAACTCATTTTATAGCACACTTGTTTTTTTGTGTCAATAAATGGTAATAAATTATTAATTACAAATTTGCACCATATTATTCCTGTATAATTTTTATATACTTATTTTTTTATATATTATCTTTAAACTCAAAAAACATGGTCAAAATTTAACCGGTCAAGTTTTTCATTTTATTCATCTATTCTTCTTTTAATGTTCGCATCGAGTTAAGTATTGCTATAACCGATACGCCTACATCTGCAAATACTGCTTCCCACATATTTGCAACGCCAAAAGCTCCTAATATAAGCACTAATGCTTTAACTCCTAACGCAAATACAATGTTTTGCTTTACAATAGAAAGTGTTTTTCTTGATATTTTCACAACTGAGGCAATTTTTGTAACATCATCATCCATTAATACAACGTCCGCTGCTTCAATTGCCGCATCACTTCCCATACTTCCCATTGCAATACCTATGTCAGCTCTTGTGAGTACAGGAGCATCGTTAATTCCATCACCAACAAATGCTACTTTATCCTTTTCGTTCTTTTGTTCAAGAAGTTTTTCTACACGGTCTACTTTGTCTGCCGGTAACAATTGAGCATGATACTCATCAATTCCAAGTTCATTTGCCACCCTTTCAACTATTTCCTTCTGGTCTCCGCTAAGCATTACTGTCTTTTTAACACCAACATGTTTCATATCAGCAATAGCTTCTTTAGCGCCCTCTTTTATTTCATCAGAAATTACTAGTGAGCCTGCAAATTTGCCATCAATCGCTACATAAATTATTGTCCCAATTGCATCACATTTTTCATAGGAAATGTTTTGTTTATTCATCAGTTTTTCATTGCCAACAAAAACATCTTTTCCTGCAAACTGTGCATGTATTCCATGCCCTGCAATTTCTTCAACATTCTGAAGTTTTGATGTATCTATTTTTTCTCCATATGCATTTTTAATAGACTCAGCAATAGGATGTGTCGAATACGATTCACTATATGCTGCTACTTCCAACAATTCCTTTTCACTACATCCGACTGCATTTATCCCTGATACTTTAAACTCACCTTTAGTTAGAGTTCCTGTCTTGTCAAATACTATTGTTGACATTTCTGCCAATGCTTCTAAATAATTGCTTCCCTTTACAAGTATTCCAATTCTAGAAGCAGCTCCAATTCCACCGAAAAATCCCAACGGAACTGATATAACTAAAGCACATGGACATGAGATTACAAGGAATATACAAGCCCTCTGAATCCAATCCCCCCACTGTCCACCACAAAACAAAGGCGGTATTATTGCCAAAGCAACTGCACCAATAGTAACTACAGGTGTATAATACTTTGCAAATCTTGTAATAAAGTTTTCAACTCGAGCTTTCTTACTGCTTGCATTTTCTACTAATTCAAGAATCTTAGCTACTGTAGAGTCATCAAATTCCTTTGTAGTTTTTACTTTTAAAGTCGTACTTCCGTTAACACAGCCACTTATGATTTCATCACCTGCACTAACCTTTCTTGGAACAGACTCACCTGTTAAAGCTGCAGTGTCAACAAATGACTCTCCTTCAACTACAACTCCATCAAGAGGTACTTTTTCACCCGGTTTAATTACTATAATACTTCCTACCTCAACATCATCCGGATCGACCTGTTCTAATCCGTTTTCAGTTTCAATATTTGCATATTCCGGGCAAATATCCATCATATCTGAAATTGACTTTCTTGATTTACCAACGGCATATGCCTGGAACAATTCACCTACCTGATAAAACAACATAACTGCTACTGCTTCTGAATATTCACCAACTCCAAATGCACCAAATGTAGCAATCATCATCAAAAAGTTTTCATCAAACACCTGTCCGTGACTTATATTTCTAAACGCTTTAAAAACAATGTCATATCCAATAATAATATATGGTACGAGATAAATAACAAATAATATCCACTTATTTACATCATCAAACTTTCCTGTTTTATCTAATACAAGAAGAACTACAAATAAAATTAATGTTGCTATTATTCGTCCTAACACCTTTTTTTGCTTTTCACTCATAACATGCTCCATTCTTCCGTATTTATTTTACGGATGTATAATCAAAAACTGTCTTTTCTAATTTCTATTTATAAAGCCGGTAACTTTCTTTGACTTATGCATTGAAAATCTGCCGGCTTTATAACTATGGACAATTATAATAAAATCTTGCAGTCAGGTTCTACCTTTGCACAAACCTTTACTACTTCTTTCATAATGCCATCAAATCTTGCATCGTCTGCATCAACCATCATCTTCTGTGTCATAAAGCTTACAGATGCATCATTTACTCCATCAATTTTCTTAATTAAATCTTCCATCTTTGCTGCACAATTTGCACAATCCAAATCCTGTAATTTAAATTTCTTCTTCATAATTAACATCCTTTCCACTAATGCTTTAGTACTAACTCTCTAATCTCTAATATATTTATTTTTCTTCTATATGTTCAATTCCCTGGGAAATTATCGTTCTCACATGACCATCTGCAAGTGAATAGAAAATTGATTTACCTTCTCTTCTATTCTTAATAAGTTTAGCCTGCTTTAAAATTCTCAACTGATGAGATACGGCTGACTGAGTCATATTCAAAGTTTCTGCCAAATCACATACACATACTTCTGATTCAAATAATACAAAAAGTATACGAATTCTTGTAGAATCGCCAAATACTTTAAATAACTCTGCCAAATCATATAATTCATCCTCATCAGGCATATTATCATTAACGATTTTCAACAAGTCTTCATGAGTCTTACATTCATCGCAACATTCTACATTGTGATTTATCATTCTAATTCCACCTTTCTCCAAACATATGAATAATTGTTCATATGTTTATAGTATATTTTTTTTTCATTTCTGTCAACATATTTTTTTCTTTAATGCTATTAAATAATCTACTATATTAATATTGATTTTCTGCTCACTCCCGTTATTTTCACAATAGTTCTTTTCTTTCCTTTTCAGTCGATTTTTTTGTTTATCTAATATCCTATACTTTCCAATCTAACTATGTTATAATCTTTGACGCAAGGAACTTATAATTATTCAAACTAATTATAGGTTTCTTGTATTAAGTTTAAACATTTTTGTTGATAGTTTTAAACTAATATTAAGAAAGGATTTTAAATACAAGTCATTGTCTAATCTTTGATTTGTGTCTTGTTTTTACAAGGTTTGGTACGGAAAATGAATATAATCATAGTTGGCTGTGGTAAAGTTGGAAAAAATCTGGCTGCACAGTTGAGCAAAGAGGATAATAGTATCTGCGTTGTTGACATTGATGGAAATGTTGTTCACAAGTTAGCTGACACTTATGATGTTATGGGAATTATCGGTAACGGTGCAAGTTATAGCGTTTTACAGGAAGCCGGTCTTGAATATGCTGATTTATTAATCGCTGTAACTAAGTCTGACGAAGTAAATCTTTTATGCTGCATGATTGCAAAAAAAGGAAGCAACTGTAACACAATTGCCAGAGTCAGAAATCCTATATATAACAAAGAACGTCATTTTCTTCAGGAAGAATTAGGATTATCCATGATTATTAATCCTGAATTTATTTCAGCAACTGAAATTTCACGTATTTTGTGTTTTCCAAATGCAATTGATGTTGATCTATTTTCAAAAGGACGAGCTGAAATGATTCGTTTTAGAATTCCTAAGGATTCTGTTCTTGATAATGTACATATAAAAGATTTATCATCCCGTATATTTGCAGGTGTTCTTATATGTGCTATTGAAAGGGATAATGAAGTAACAATCCCAACAGGTGATTTTGTTTTAAAATCAGGAGATGTTGTATCAATGATGTCTTCTAGACAGACAACCATTGACTTCTTCCATTTTATTAATTTCCATACTCACGAAGTTAAAAATGCGATGATTGTTGGTGGTGGAAAAATTGCTGTATATTTAGCACAAATGCTTTTGAAGTTAAAGATTTCAGTAAAAATAATCGAACATGACCCTGCACGTTGCCAGGAATTGTGTGAAATGCTACCTAATGCTACTATCATTTGCGGTGACGGAACAGACAATACTCTTCTTATTGAAGAGCGAATTGATCAGACTGATGCATTAGTTACATTAACTAATTATGATGAAGAAAATATACTTCTTGCTTTATTTGCTCAAAAGAGAGTAAAAACTAAAGTTGTGTCAAAAATAAATCGTTCACAGTTAACTGAAGTGGTTCATAATTTAAATTTAGACAGTGTTATTTATCCTAAAAATCTTTGTACTGAACGAATTTTACAATATGTACGTGCAAAGCAAAATGCCATTGGAAGTAATATCGTTACTCTATATAGATTATGTGACGATAAGGTTGAAGCTTTGGAATTTAACATTGCCGAGAAATCAAAACTGACAGGTGTTCCTTTGAAAGACCTTAATATAAAAAAGGGTGTATTAATTTGTTGTATAACCCGTGATGATAAATTAATTATTCCGGGTGGAGATGATGTAATTGCTCCTGGTGACTCAATGATTATAGTTACAACTCTTTTAGGCTTAAAAGACGCTAGGGATATTTTGGAGGATTAACATAAAGTCATGAATTATTCAATTATACGATATATTTTAGGAATTGTATTAAAACTTGAAGGCATATTAATGTGTCTGCCTTTGATTGTGGGCATAATTTATTCTGAAAAATCAGCATACTCTTATGTAATTACCATTGCTATGTGTCTGATTATTGGTACTATTCTTAGTCACAAGAAACCAAAAGATACAGAATTTTATGCAACAGAAGGTTACATAACAGTTTCATTAAGCTGGGTAATTTTAAGTATATTTGGTTGTCTTCCATTTGTTATAAGTGGAGAGATACCTTCAATGGTAGACGCCTTATTTGAAACCATCTCCGGTTTCACAACTACAGGAGCAAGTATTTTATCTGATGTTGAATCTTTATCCTATTGTAATAATATGTGGAGATGCTTTACGCATTGGATTGGTGGTATGGGAGTTCTGGTTTTTATACTTGCGATTCTCCCAATGCGTGGTGGACAGCGAATGTATCTTATGAAAGCAGAGAGTCCCGGACCTTCTGTTGAAAAACTTGTACCAAAAGTTAGAAATACTGCAATGATTTTATATGGGATATATACTGTTATGACTTTTATTGAAGTACTACTTCTTCTTATATCAGGTATGCCGTTATTTGATGCTTTAACTACATCTTTTGGTACTGCCGGTACAGGTGGATTTGGAATAAAAAATGACAGTATAACCGGATATAACTCATCGATTCAGATTATAGTAACTGTTTTTATGATATTATTTGGTTTAAACTTTAATATATACTATCTTATTTTATGTAAAAAATTTAAACAGGCACTACATTCTGAAGAATTAAAAGCTTACCTTTTAGTAATTTTTGCAACTATAGGAATTATTACTTTTAATATTCGTAGTTTTTTCCCAACTATAGGTGAAGCATTAAAACATGCGGCATTCCAGGTTGGTTCAATTATTACTACAACAGGATTTTCGACCACAAATTTTGATTTATGGCCACAAGTATCCAAAACAATTCTTATTATGCTAATGTTTATGGGTGCCTGTGCCGGAAGTACAGGTGGTGGTATTAAGGTTTCACGACTTTTAATATTAATCAAAACATTAAAAAAAGAATTATTTACTATTGTTCATCCTCGCGGAGTCAAAAAAATAACTATGGACAAACGACCTATTGAACATGAAACAGTACGTTTAACAAATATTTTTATGGTTGCATACATATTTATTTTGGCATTTTCAATTTTACTTATCGGCATTGATAATTTAGACTTCACAACTAATTTCACAGCCGTAGCTGCCACATTAAATAATATTGGTCCCGGATTAGAACTTGTTGGACCTACCCGTAATTTTGGAATATTTTCTGATTTTTCAAAATTTATTTTAATGTTTGATATGTTAGCCGGACGACTTGAAATTTTCCCTATGTTAATGCTTTTTGCACCAATTTCGTGGAAAAGACAATAGTTCGAAATGTATGTTTTAAAATAAATTGAATTTGCAGTTAAACATTCATAGAACGTATAAGTATTACGTTTAATATCCTTATACAAAACAGGCACTACATACTGAACAGACCCCCAAAAAGTTAAAATTCCAGTTATAACTTTTTAGAGTCGGCTCACTTGCAGTGCCTGTTTTTATTATCAACTGTATATCGACGGTTCAACAATAACTTTTTCTTCTTTTTCATTCATTTTTTCCATACGATGTTTTCTAAGAAATTCTTCATCTGTGTCCATAGAATATTTTCCCGTTATTCCCTTCTTTATTACATTTCCTTCTGTTGCTTCTTCCGGAATCTTCTTTTTCTGAATAACGTACTCTTTTCCATTCGTGTCTTCACAAACTACCATTGCGTCCTCAAATCTCATTATTATCAGCTTCACTTTTTAGTCCGTCCCTTCCTGCATTTCAAAACACAATGATTAGAATTACCTTTGTGTTTTGCAACATCTATACTATAAATTTACCTATTAATTGTAAATATCTTATAGAATAAATTACTATTGCATAAATTAAATCTCGACATTTTACAATTAATTATAGTAAGTATACTATTTTTTATATTCATTTTCAAGAACGGCATAATCAGGAACAATATGTTTATTAGCATTTTTACTTTTAATAATATAAATTTTTTCTCTTTTCAAAAATTATAATAAACATTACATTTCAGTTCTTTTTTGCTTTTTTAAACATATATTTAATTTATACTTAGTATAAGGATTTAAAATGGATTACGGATTAGCTTTATCTGGTGGTGGTGCAAGAGGAAGCGCTCACATCGGAATTTTAATGGCTCTCGCTGAAGAAAATATGTTGCCCTCTTCAATCGCAGGAACGAGTGCCGGAAGTATTATCGCAGGCTTATATGCTGCAAATATTTCTATTGATACCATGCAAAAAATTGCCCAGATTTTAACTTCTCACCCAACTACTATATTAGACCCGGATATTATTGGAATGCTTTTATTTTTTCCTCAATTTTTAACTTGTCGCAAGCAGCATTTAACGGGGTTATTAAAAGGGCATAAACTTAATAACTTTCTTTGCTCTTATACTGATGGTAAAGAAATTTCTGACTTAAATACTCAACTTGTAATTCCTGCTGTAGATTTAATTTCTGGCAATACGATTGCTTTTACTAATTCCAAAGTAAAATCTCCTCTAGAAAATGTAGTGTGGAAAACTAACGGAAAACTATGTGACATTATTACCGCAAGTTGCTCTGTCCCCGGAATATTTCGTCCTGTCAAAATGAGCAAGTACTACCTGGTTGATGGTGGTGTCACCCACAACCTTCCGGTAAATCTTTTAATGTCCACAGGCGTTGACAAAATTATTGCTGTTGACATTGGTGTAGATTATAAAACTCCTCACAACAATTCTATTACTGAAATTCTCTCTCATTCTTTTTCTATTATGTCTTACAATTTGAAAACATGCCTTTCTCAGGGAGAACGACTTTTACTTGAACCTTCACTTGATAAAAATGCCGGTCTTTTAACTTTTAATATGATTAATGATTGTATAAAAGCCGGATATATTTACGGCAAAAAGATGATTCCTAAAATTAAAGACGCTTTGAAATAACTTTGTTATACGCACGGCTTCGCCGTTCATAACACTTCGAATCCGCTCCGCTTCTTCTCAGTGATTATGCATTCGCCGACTCTTACTCTTTATCTTTTTTTGTTATACCCATGGCTTCGCCATGTAATCACTTCGAATCCGCTTCGCTTCTTCTCAGTGATTATGCATTCGCCGACTCTTACTCTTTATCTTTTTTTGTTATACCCATGGCTTCGCCATGTAATCACTTCGAATCCGCTTCGCTTCTTCTCAGTGATTATGCATTCGCCAAATACTTTCAGCTTTTTTTGCAAGCAAAAAGCTGAAAGTATTTGGCTCATTGCGTATAACAAGAAAAGCCTTTCAAATAGATTACTCTACTTGAAAGGCTTCTTTAGTGAACAGGTCGTTCCACTTGTAATTCCCCAATTACATTATTATTTTGTATACACCTCATACGGAAAACCTGTCTCTTATTAGTCCCAATACATATATTTCCAAATGCTACACTCAACGTGTACCTTCTAATTGTTAATTATTTGTTGACGATTGAAATTAATGTTTTCAAATCGTATCTGTTAAACTTATTCTATTTGAAGAAAAATTTAATTATTCTCCAAATTGTATCCATTGCACATGTATCAATAAACATATCTTTTACCTCTTCCAAACTTACTTGTTTGTTTCTTTCTGAATTTAATTGTATCTAATATTTCTTTTAACTGCAATCCATATGTTCTTAACGCAGTTTTTTTGTTCTTAACGTAGTAAAATCTGTTACGAGTGTAAGTTTTCTGTTCTTAACTTAATCATTTTCGTTCCTAACACATCTACTTCTACATAACCTTCTTACTATCTTTAATTAATCATCAACTTACTTTATCCGCTAACCTTTATATTCACGACCCGTTCAATAAAATTAAATTAGCATTTCTAACAAAAATCTGCCATCAACATATTTGATTTGCATTGTGCCGTTATATTTATCCACTACCCTCCTTATGTTTGAAATACCATATCCATGGTTCTTTTTGTCCTTCTTTGATGTATTTATATTTTTCACATCCACCGGCTGTGATGTATTTTCTATTTTTAAAATTATTCTCTTTTTGTGGTTCTGAATTGTTATTCCTAATTCTTTCTTTCCTTCAAATCGACTAAAAGCCTCTTTAACATTATCCAATGAATTTGCCAGAATAATACATAAATCAGTTTGTTCTATTCCTACTGACTGTGGGAATTTTCCAAGAATCTGAATTTTAACATCATCACCATTTTCCTGTTTGATTGCCTGTACTTCGCCATTAATAATGTAATCCGCAACCACATTTCCTGTCTTATACGTAAAATGTACATCTTTTCTATTTATTAGTTCATTTACATAGTCTCTTGCCTGCTCAACATCATTTTCATTTAACAATGCTGATATTGCATTATAATGCTTATTAACATCATGCCTGAAAGCCCTTAATTCACTATCTTCCGTTATAAGTCTCTCATAATAATTTTTTTGGTATTTCATACACTCTTCATTCAAATCATTAATTTCCATTAAGATTTTTCTTGAGTTTACTACATACACAAACATAACACTCATTGCAATTATTATGACTAAAAATATAACTGCTACAATCATTGCCATTCTTTGAATGCTCAATGTCATTTCACCTAAATAAGCACCCTGAATACATGCAACTACAATTCCTAAAGTTCCCATTACAGCGATAACAAAAATAAGTTCTTTAATCTTTATATTCCTTATTACCTCAGCAATATCTTTTCTTCGTTTATACAAAAATATTGCTGCCATAAAAATTACTATAACTCCTATGCAATTACCATAGATATAAATTTTTCGTTCATAATCAGCATAATCATTTCCAAGTGAAGTAATTCCAACCAGTATCAGCCAAACCATTAAATCTATAAGCGATACTAAAACAAACTCTATAATGAATCCTCTTATAATAGTCTGTATTTTTTCATCAAACAGCACTAAAAGAATTACTATTTGAAATATAACTTCTGCTGTAACAGTAGGCTTATTTACATTAAACAAATAAGCAGCCGTCAAACCTAAAATAGGTATTATTGCATATCTTAATTTACTCTTTCGCAAATTAAATCCCATAATGCCAATTGGAAATACTATGTATTTAATGAAGCTTAAAAATGTGCTTAACACCTTTAATCCATAAATCATTAGCAAAACCTCGCATTCTCTATACAGAAGCTGGTGTATTTTTTCTCAACAGACGCTTTTAATCTGCTACTAATCTGAAGAACTGTTCCTCCATGCATATACACTTTACCATTCTTCATTTCTTCCACCTGTTCCATGTTAACCAGACATCCTCTGAAAATCTTTATAAATCCTACAGTTTCCAATCTGTCCTCTAAGGCTTTCATACTTTCTCTCAGTAAAAATTCCTGTCCGTCTGTAAGATACAAATTACAATAAATATGCTCTGATTTAATGTATTCAATATTTCTACTGTCTATGCCTTCTATAAGAACTGTTCCTCTTACTATCTTTAAAGCTCTCTCTAAAACTACCGGCAACTGATCTTCTATGTATTTCTTTGTAACAAATCCAATAACATTTACTCCAAATGCCTGAGCCATCATCTCTTCATGGCTCGTTGCAAAAATAATTACTGTATTACTCTTTGCATTCTCTAATTTTTCTTTTACTGCAATACCACCTACCATAGGCATTTCGATATCAAGTATTAAAATATCTATGTTCTGATCAGTAATTTCCTGTCCGTCTTTATATTTTTTTATAATTGTTTCTTCGTTGTATTTCTTCGTGACGTCTTTACATACTCTCTCTATTCTTTCCCTCATTATATTATCGTCGTCACATATTCCTATAAACATATTTCATTTCTCCTAAATAAAAATCGTCTATATTTTATCTGTTTGTATTATTTTTATTTTTCGTATCTATAATGCATACACAATGCCAATTGCATCTTGCGACCCATCATTATTTTATTAAAATACCCTACTATATATTTTAATATAAATACAAATATCTTCAACTGTTTTTTATCGACTTTTCCGATTACTTATTACTTTTTCCTACTTTTTTAATCTATCAAAATAAAATCTTTATATAAATATGTTGTTTCTATAAAAAATACCTAAAAAAACACTTTTTTGTGTAATTTCAGGTATCTCTGATTTATTATTTTCTTCCAAATAATGAAAACTTCTTTTTTTCATATGGTTGTGTTTCTATCGACAATACCTTATATCCTGTATCATCAATAGCTTTCTTTACAGCCTCTTCATCTATCTTGTCTTCTGAAATAATTTCCGTTATTCCCTTACCGTGAGAAGATGTTACTTTTTTTAATGGTACTGCTTTTCTTACAGCCTCATTAACATGACTTTCACACATTCCACACATCATTCCATCTACTTTTACAACTGTTTTATACATAATTATGCCTCTTTCTCATACCCTATAGGGGTATAGTTTTTTTTTCATTCCATACTATATCGCTATGATTATGTATTGTCAAGCAAATGTAGATAAGCCTTATTATTGTCTACCTTCTTCTTTCAAATATGCCTTTTCCTATGCAAGGTGCCATATCTAATACGGCACCCGCATAATATTTGAATGAAAAAGAAATGAGTCATTTCCTGATGTAGGTGTTTTTAATGTGAAACTACAACGTAATTTCACTTTAGACATCTTATTTAACACTATTTAGTTTCCCAGACTAATTAATGACACGGAGTTATTAAGATGTCTTCTATCAAAATATGAACTTGTAGGCTTTTAACTGACTTATTTAAGCCTGTGATTGTATAATAACAAAGCTTAGTCAATTTCAAATATATTCCATGTAAAATTTATGGAAAATTTTACATATAAAAATTGCTAGCTTAACAATATCCTATCATTATCAAATTCTTTTTGTTTCTTCATTGAATACATCTTAATCATGTCTTCCATTGTCATGTTGTCTCTTTCATCTCCTGACAAATCAAGAAGTATTTCCCCTGAATCAAGCATAATCGTTCTTGTTCCTGTTGTTAATGACTGCTTCATGTTATGAGTAATCATCATTGTTGTTATATTATTTTCACTTACAATTGTCTTTGTAATGTCCATAACCTTCTGTGCCGTTGCAGGATCAAGAGCTGCTGTATGTTCATCTAACAGTAATAATTTAGGAATTGACAAAGTACACATAAGCAGTGTTACAACCTGTCTCTGTCCTCCTGAAAGCAAACCTATTTTTGTTTTCATTCTGTCTTCAATCCCCATATTATAACGTGCAAGATTTTCTCTGAAAAATTCAACTTTCTTTTTAGTAATTGCTCTTGCAAATGGATTTGAACCCTTAGATGCTCTTGAATATGCTAAAGCAAGATTTTCTTCTATTGTCATATTAGGAGCTGTTCCTTTCATTGGATCCTGAAATACTCTTCCAATAACTTTAGCTCTTGAATGTTCACTGTCATAAGTTATGTCTTTCCCATCAAGCAAAATATGACCTGAATCAACCATAAAACTACCACATATAGCATTGAACAATGTACTTTTACCGGCTCCGTTTGAGCCTACAATTGTTACAAATTCGCCATCTTCTAACTTAAGGCTCATATTGTTAATTGCTACATGCTCATTTACTGTCCCTTTTTCAAATGTCTTTGAAATATTCTGAATATCTAACATTATTTCGCCGCCTTTCTCTGTTTTGTCTCTGCAATTTTCTGTTTTATTGCAGGAACCGCCAGTGTAATTGCTACGATTAATGCACATGTAAATTTCATAAGATTACTGCTCAAATCTCCAAATAAATTTTCTCTAATTACAAATGCAACAATTATTTTGTAAACAATTGAACCTACAACTGCTGAAATCATTCCAATAGTTGCTCCTCTTTTTCCAAATACGGCTTCACCTATAATAACTGCAGCCAAGCCATATATAAGTGTTCCATTTGCTGTATTTATATCTGCATATCCAACACTTTGTGATGCCATTGCTCCTGCAAGTCCTATTAAGGCATTTGCAAGCATAAGTCCTATAATCTTTGTTCTGTCAACATTAATTGAAGATGCTCTGACCATATCAGGATTATCTCCTGTAGCTCGTATACAAAGTCCAATATGTGTCTTAAAGAACCATATTATTAATGATAAAACTACGATTACAATTATCAAACTAACTACTGATTTTACAACACTTGTTTCAAATTGTCCTCGAATTGCAAATATCTCTTTTACTTTTTCAAATATAGTAATCTTGTTATAACTTAAGTTCGTTGTTGCACCTTTTTCCGTAAGGGAATAACATACAAGATTTATCGAGTACAATCCACTCATTGTTATTATTCCCGCAAGTACAGGATGTACCTGCAACTTAGTCTGCAATAAACCTGTAATTGCTCCTGCTACTGCTCCTGCCACAATTCCTGCAAATAATGCAAGAATAGGGTGTCCGTTTAATGCAACTAATACTGAAATAACTGCTCCGAATCCAAAACTTCCTTCTGTTGTCAAATCAGGTATATCTAATATTCTAAGTGATATATATATTCCCATTGCCAACAATCCATAGATCAAGCAATCCGGAATGTTTGATATATAATACTGTAATTCAATCATCTTTGTTCCTCTTTAGTTCTCAATTAACTTAACTTCATAATCTGTTTTAATGTTATCTTCGCTAATTCCTAATACTTCCATTGTAGCTTTGTTAACTGTGCAATAATCAATTCCTACAACCTGTGCCGGAATATCTTCAACTTTCTTTCCATTTACATAGTCCATTGCAATATCAACTGTTTTCTTACCAATTCCCTTATCATCAATTGCTAATGTTGCAAAACAGCCTGAAACAACTGTTGTTGCTGATGAACAATATGTTGGAATTTTCTTTTCTTTGCAAATATCTGTTAATGTACTAATTCCGTCCTGAATAATTGAATCATTTGGAATAAATATCATATCTACACCTTCTGCTACTAATGCATTTGTTGCAGATTCTACATCATTTGATGTTGGTGCTGTTTTTTCAACATATTCAACGCTTGTTTTGTCTAAATATTCTTCACACTGCTTTGCTGTGTTTGTTGCATTATCCTCATTTCCGCTATAAATGATACCAACCTTCTTTGCCGGTGTTACTGACTGAGCAAAATCAATAATGTCTGATACAGGAATTGCATTAGATGTTCCTGTTGCATTCTTATCCGGTTTATCCATGTCTGTAATTACTCCTGCTGCTACAGGTGCTGATACAGCACAGAAAAATACAGGTGTATCTGTTTCTGTATTAACCATAGCCTGTGTAGGAGGTGTGGCAATAGTAAATACCATATCATATGTTCCATCTGTCATATTTGTCACAATTGTTGTAAGTGCTGTTGAATCGCCTGCTGCACATTTATATTCTATCTGTGAATCCTCATATCCCTGTGCTTTTAATTCATCAATAATACCATCTCTCATATCTGTAAAAGCTCCATTTTCAATCATTGAAACTACACCAACTTTTACTTTTCCATCTCCATTAGTGTCCTTTGAATCAGTCTTTCCTGAACTGTTGCTTCCGTTTCCTCCGCATCCTGTAAATGCTGTTGCTACCATTCCTACTGTTAATAAAACGCTCAAAACTTTCTTCATCTTTCTCATCTTTTTTCTCCTTTTCTTCACTTTGAGTTTTTTAACAATCTGGATAACCTCTAGAGTATTTATTGCATAAAAAAATCCTTAACAATAACACTTAACAAAATGTTATCATCAAGGACGAAAATACTAAAATAATATTCCGCGGTGCCACCTTGATTCGTAAGAAAAATATCTTACACACTCAACGAGTACTATCATACTCTGTGCAACTTACGTATGCCTTCACGTCACAGAATACTAACAAATATAATGCTTTGTTCTGTGCCCTCTGCGGTCCATTTATGTGAGCTGCGTTCTGCAAGGATTCCACCAGCCCTTGCTCTCTGTAAGTGCACGATTCACTTTTACCTCCGCATCAACGGTTTTAATGGTCATCTATATCGTTGTTTTGAATTATAACGCTATAAAAAATACAAGTCAATTATTTTTTTATATTTTTGCCACCTAAAATTTTACACTAACTTATATTTTCTATACGTTTAAATTTTTGCCGTGAAGCAAAATTTATTTCTACTTAAAATTTGTGATAGTGGATTTTAGGCTTACATTATTTTCAAATAAAAATTAAGCATATACTAAAAGATGCCGAAACTATTGAGTGCTACGCACCACAATTCCGGCATCTTTTTTTAATTACTTAACGAATTTATTATCTATATCTTTTACAGATTTTACTTTTTTGTACTTCTGCTCTTTTGCTGCTTTTTCTTTAATTTTATCTAACTCTTTGTTCCACGCTTTTGTACCCGACTCATTGTTTACATCCGTACCTGGCTTCTTAACATAATCACTTTCCAATGATTCAACGTACTTTTGAATTGGCAACTGCTTCTGATATACTTCTTTTTCATAAGCCCAATACTCATCTTCTGAATCAAACTGTGCTATCACTTTTTTTACATCATCGGCATTCTCAGCTTCATCTGACATTTTCTTCAAATCAGCAATATAATTATCCACTTCTTCATCTGTAACATCAAAACCTGCTTTTATTGCCTTAACATACATTGCATTAAATTCTTCCATATATTTTACAGCTTCTTTTTCTGCCGTCTTCTCACTTTCTCCCTTAAGCATATAAAAAGCCTTTGAAACTTCTATTTCCCTTTTAGTTATTAAAATATCTTTCCCACACTCAAATATTTCATCTGATGCAGAATATGTTTGTGCTGCCGGTCCGTCAGTTGCAATTCTAAATTTACCTTTACTTCCTGATGTTTCATTTTTGCTGTCATCACTTAAAATTTTACCCCATTGTGACATTACATCATTACCACCAAGTGCAGTCTTTATTGGAAAATAAGCTATAACTCCTGCAACAGCTACACATAATGCAATAATACTGATTTTCTTTTTCATAAAACCACCTCCAAAGTTCTTCCTACTATTTCATTTTTTCTAATTTGCCCATTGAGCAGGCAACCATTTCTTTTGTAATTTTATAAGGATTATGCTCTATATCTTTCATGGCAACTGCATTTTCAGCCAATTCTTCTAACTTGTCCTTTCCAAATTCTAAATCTGCAAGGCATGTTGGAAGACCTACATCTTTACTAAACTTATACACTTTTTCAAAGTCTTCTTCATTCTTATCTACAAGCAGCAAATTTAATACACCATAACTTACTACTTCTCCGTGCAAATGATTCTTTTCTATGTGCGGATATGCCGTAAGAGAATAAAATATTGCATGGGCAAGTCCTGTGTTGTAATCAATTATATGCTCCGCTGTCAAAAATATAGATGCAATACCTGTTGAAACTATAATTGCTAATACAACCTGTTCATAGGCATATGAAACTTCCTGCGCATTATTTGATTCCATTGCTTCTTTTCCATATCGAAGAACCGGTTCATAACACATTTTACTTACATCTACACCCATCTGTGTATAGTGATTTAATTCTTCTCCTCTTGAAGACATTGTACTTTCAAAGTACTTTGCCATAGTATCACCCATTCCTGCCCACATATATCTTGAAGGGGAATGTACTAAAATATCCGTATCAATAAATGCATGTACCGGTGGTGCCTGAAAGAAAAACGGTTCTTTAAATCTTCCATCAGGATAGTACATAATGGAAACACTTGTGCAGGCAGAACAGTTTGACGCTATTGTTGGGAATGAAAATACAGGTTTACCACATTTTACCCCAAGACATTTTCCAGTATCTGTTGATTTTCCTCCACCAATTGAGAAAATCATATCTGCCTGTTTTACCAAATCATTTTCCATTAATTTTTCTACATTTTCGTAAGTTGCTTCTCCACCATACCAGATAAAATCTAACATTTCTAATTTTGATTCTTTGCAGGCTGCTATTATTTTATCCTTTGCGGCTGCAATTGCTTTATGCCCACCTATAGCAATAACCTTTGTACCATATGGCTCACAAATTTCAGGTATTTTATTATATATTTTATCTCCAATTGAATAACTTGGAAGATGCATACTGTAATTTTCCATTTATTTTATGTCTCCTTTGCTAAAGTAAAATTAATATTATAGGTAAAGGCAGATTATAAATAGCTCTGTGAATATTCCTAAGTCATTCACAAAATGAGCATCAATCCTTTATGCTTTTGCCCTATCATATAAAGTATAGCACAAATCAGAGAATTTTTTCGCTTAATAAAAACATTGCTTATTTAACGTTTTAGCGATAATATTTTTAATGACTATCTACACATTTACAAATTCCGGAGGTTTTTCAAATGATAAATATATCCGTTCTTTTTAATCAGCTCATTATGCTTTTTTTAATTATATGTACCGGATATCTTGCATATAAATTACAATATTTTGACGAACTTACTAATAAGAAATTAAATAAACTGGTTGTAAATATAACCCTACCCATGACAACAATAGATTCTGTTTTGTCTATGGCACAACGTCCTAAAGGTTCAACTGTGTTATTCGTATTTATTGCTTCAATTGTTTTATACGCAGTATTACCTATTATCAGTTTTATAATAATTAAATTAATTAAAATGCCTTTCAATACACAAGGCATATATACTTTTATGCTAACTTTTTCAAATGTAGGATTTATGGGTTTTCCTGTTATTCAGGCTGCATTTGGCTCTGAGCAGGGAACTACCGCTGTATTTTATGCAGCCATTCTCAACATTATATTTACCTGTTGTACATTTACTTATGGAGTAGTTTTAATAGGATATGGGACTGCGAAAAAGATGGCCTTTACGTTAAAAAGCATATTATCTCCAGGTATAATATGCTCTTTGCTTTCCATTGTAATTTATGCATTAGACATAAGTTTTCCTATTCCTATAACAAATGCAATATCAATACTTGGTAATCTGACCTCACCACTTGCAATGATGTTAATTGGTTCAACGTTAGCATCTATGAAAATAGGTGAAATATTTAAAGATAAAAGAGTTTACTTATTTACATTTGTCAAGCTAATTATTATTCCACTAATTTGTTATCCATTATTTCAACTATTCATTAAAGATACTTTAGTTAGAAATGTCTTTTTTATTGAATCACTAATGCCTGTAGCAAATACAGCACTTATATTTGCCACAGAATATGATTTAGACAAAAAATTAACTTCAAGAACTATTTTTTTAACAACACTTTTATCTCTATTTACAATCCCTGCATTTTTATATTTATTTGCAGTTTAATCTATTTTATAATATAGAATCTTCTAATTATTTTGTGTTTGGTGTCTTTACAAAAAAAATCAGAATCAATATTGCGTTTATTAAATTCACAATATTACTTCTGATTTTTTTACTAAAAGTGTATTTTATATTTATAAATTTTTATAAAATTGTTGTTCGTTATAGTTAATATAAACTTATTTGGTATATTAAACTGCTTATTCTATATCTTATATTCTCTAAATAACCATGAACAAAGTTCCTGACGTGATAAGTATGCATCCTATAATTGATTTTGATGTAAAATCTTCATGTAAAAATACAAAAGCCATAATCAAAGTTATTACTACACTTAATTTGTCTATTGGAACTACCTTTGACGCATCTCCCATCTGTAATGCTTTATAGTAGCACAACCATGAAGCTCCTGTGGCCAGCCCTGACAAAATCAAAAATATCCAACTTTTCTTTCCTATTTCCGTAATTCCCGATTGATTATTAGTCAGAAATACCATTGCCCATGCCATAATTAAAACTACCAGAGTTCTTATGGCTGTAGCCAGATTAGAATTAACTCCATCTATTCCAACTTTAGCAAGTATAGATGTTAAAGCTGCAAATACAGATGACAAAATTGCAAATACCAACCACATTGTCATTCACCTCTATCTTCCGCAACAATATTTATATTTCTTTCCACTTCCGCAAGGGCATTTATCATTAGGATAAACTTTCTTTGTCTTAACAACCGGCTGATTAACTAATCTTTTGCCCATATTGTCAAATGTCCAAGGAATTGAATCATCTATTCTGCTAGGATTAGAAATTACCTTTCTTGCTGCTTTATTTTCGCCGGTGTTTTCTTTAACTACAGAACTTACTAATTCAACATTAGAAGGGCCATTAGGAAGTTCTCCATAAACACCTATTGTATTTATTTCCTCAACAGTTGGAATATAATATTTACTTTCATCTTTTATAGAATTGTCTTCTGAATCAGACAATCTCTTATGAGATACAACGTTATCATTAACTTCAAATTCATTATATACTTCCGGTATACTTTCAATTCTGTTAATTAACTCTTCTGTGCTTTCATTATAATTAATTCCATCTTTCATAATCTGCATAAGCAAATCTATCGAAATCTTTCCATATAATACACACATTGTTCTCAAACTGCTTAATAAGAAACTGGTCACTTTACGTTTCTCATTAAACTCTTTATTTTCTATTTTTTCAAGTACTGCCTGAACTTCTACCGGCACTACTATTTCACCATTATTCATTCCGCCTAAATAACCGGCTGCATATAATTTTTCATATAAAGCATCGTTAGACTTTCCACCTTCAGTTGAAGTAATTTCTTTTTTAACTGCTTCAATTTCTTCATTTGTAAGATATTGGAAATATTTTTCTACTTCTTCGTCATTCAACATATGTTCTACAATTTTATCAATCAATTGTTCTTTATTAAGTGTTGAATAACCTCTTATCTTTTTCTGCTTAGCAATGTCTTTTAATTCATTTTTGAGAAAATCATTAAAAATTTCTTTTAAAGCTGTACCTTTTTTCATTAATTTAAATCCTCTCTTCTAAACGTTTAATATTTCCCTAGTTCGCGTTGATAAGCTCTTATATTATCTGCTATTTTCAACTCTAAGAACGCTTGTTTGCCGATAAAAGTATAGCAAACTCAATTATTTTTTTCAATTGTTTTATTAAATTGAAGGTTATCATTCATATAAACCATTAGTTAATTTTTCAAATTTTATATTTCCTATTTCTAAATTTTATACTTATTTGATTTTTAATTCGTCAAATATTGAGTATGTATCACCAATATTTCTTTTAAATTATATGTTTTTTTACTAAAAAACGCACATTTTTTCATATTATCAGCAATTTCCTGTATTTTTTCATTTAAACAACATACCTTTTACTTTTTTTCTTTAATTCGACAAATATCTTTCTATACTCTACACATCTTTGGGTGTGGTTTTAGTGTGAATTTATTTCATTACTATTCCTGCCGTAAATCTTATGGCAGAAGAATGGAGAATTAATATGCAAAGTCTTATCGATGAATTAAAAGATGAATACGGCTACAGCAGTTATGATATAGCAATGGTAAAATATGTACTTACAAGCATCTTTTATGAATTTTCAAAACTTATTATTTTCGGTATATTTTTTGGATTTTTAGGTTATTTTAAATCATTCTTAGTTTCTTTGATTTTGCTTTTATTTTTAAGAATTAACATCGGCGGAATTCATTGTAAACATTATATTACATGTTTTTTATTAACATTTGTCGTTTTATTTTCTTCAATTATACTACTTCCCAAACTTTTATTTGTAGCACCTATATTAATAATTTCCATATGTACAATATGTATGATTATCAATTATAAAATAGGTCCAATAGCGTCACCGTTCAGACCTTCGCCTGACAGTATTTTGATTAAGAAATGTCGAAATACCGGATTTGTTATAATTTTTATTTTTATTATTTTTGTTAGCTTTTTCCATGAATTCAGCTTATTTGCTACATACTTTCAAGTTGGATTCTGGACTATTGTGTTACATACAGCGCAATTATTTATTGCTAAAATCTCAAAAAAGGAGGAATGTGCTAATGCGTAAATTCAAACTTTCTACTTTAAACACACTTTGTACATTGTGTTTAGCATTATCATGGGGTTTTAAATTTTCAAAAGTTAGCTTTTGTTTCTTTGGGGAACCTAAACTTCCTCGCAAAGAAGACTTTGAATAATTAACCTTCATAATCTTTTACTCCAAAAAATCTGCCTTCATTGACACACCCGACAGTCTGTATGACCGTCATTACAATGAAAGGCAGATTTTTATTTGTTGATTATTACGATGTAGACACAAAATTATTATGTTGTGGCAAAAGGCCTCAACTTTGATGCCTATGGAATTTATTTTTCAATTATTACTGAAAACTTTATTGTATTTCCAATTTTAGTCATTATGTTTTCTACTAAAATATCAAACTTATATTTATCCTGATATTCTTTTATTTTGTTAAGACCAATTCCTCTATCTTCACCTTTTGTAGAATATCCTTTTTCAAACATCTTAATTATCTCATCCTCCGTACAATATGTATAAGGATTTGAGACCTCAACTATTACTTTCTTTTCAGTTTCAGCTATTTTAATTGTAATGTTTTCTTTTTTTTCACAGTCATTATTGCCCTTTACACTTCCTTCATTTCCACACTCATTATTATCTTTTATATTTTCCCGGTTATTTTGTGTAGTTTTATTTGAAAGAATTGCATCTCTTGCATTATCTATTAATATTCCAAGAATTTCTATGAAATCATAAACTGATATGTATTTAAATTCTCCAGTGCATAAATTTACATCATACGTTGTTTCTACACCCATATTTTCAGTTTCTTTTAATTTGCCAAATAAAAATCCTGCGATAATAGGTTCATTAATTCTATATAAAATACTATTATACTTATTTTCTTCAGAGATTCTGTTCTTATATTCATTCTTTCGCTGTTTTATCTTTTCATTGTTTTCTTCATTTTCCAGAGCTGATAAAGCAAGCAAATGATTATTAAAATCGTGCTGATTTTTACGTACAACATCTATCAGACTTTTAAAGGAATCATTATATATTCTAGTCATTTCTAACTGCTTTTGCTTTAATTTAACTTCGTAAGTTGACTGCTGCCATCTATAGATGGCAAATATTACTATAACAAACAATAATCCTCCTGTAAGATATGCATCTGTCATAATAAAATTGTCTTTTTTGAACTTATAAAGATAATATGCAAGAATTAATCCATTTACTAATATACACACCATCCCCCTCTTTTCTTTATCAACAATTATATTGTGTAATATCCTATATAATTTTGATTTCTGTGAAAAGAATACAAATATCAGAACAGCTATGTTTATAAACAATGCCATAAAATTTTCATTTTTAATGAACTTATAAATAAGAAGACTTGCAGGTATGTACATTATCATTTGCGTAACTGATACAATGAGCATTGTCAACATGCAGTTATAAACAGAATTTACAATACTGTCACCAAACTGAAGCATCGAATAAATAATGAAAAACAAATACATTATTAACATTGTCTCTTTAAAAAGCACTTCTTCATTAACTAAATACATATAAATTATCTCTAAACTTATAAAACTTAATGTATAAATGGAAATTATATTTTTTCGACCATATAAGTTATGTATGCATATTATTACAGATATTATTTCAAAAAAATAAATTAAAATCTCACTCATTTTTCAACCTGCTCATAAATTCTTTTTTTAATCTAGGGCCTATTTCAAGTTCTCCATAATTATTTATAAGTTTAATATATCTGTTAACTGAGTCTATACTTAAAATATAGTTCATATTTACAACAACATGTTTATTACATTGTGCAAAATTGTTATCTCCTAACTCCTGAATAATACTCTTACATGACGCATATGGTGCCTTATGTACTCCATCTGTGCAATGATATTCTATGTACCTGTTTCTGTTCTCTACATATACAATATCTTTTGTCTGAAGTGAGAACAAAATTCCGTCTCTTTTATAATATATTATCTTCGATTCTTCCTTCGGAGTTTCAAATTCTAATACTTCTTTAACTGTATCCATAAGTTCATTGATGTCATAAGATTTTTCAAAGTAGCGATAACAGTGCAAATAACTGTATGAATGTAACTTAGGGTCTTCTAAAGATGATGTGATTATAATTGGTGTAAATTTGTATTCAGGTATGGTTCGTATTCTTTCAACGAATTTAATTCCTGACACATCTCCTAAAGCATTTGTATCAAGAATTATATCCACTATAAATACGCTTATATTTTCTTCTAACGCATATTTATATGCCTGCGCACTATCTTTTGCCTTGTAAACATTTATGTCGGTAATATTTGATAATTTGCTACAAATCATATCCATGTATTGTTCACTATCTTCTATAACCAGAATATTTTTCTTCTGCACTGTCATTGATTATTTTCCTCTTCTTTTAGGTTTTTACTCATATTGGTTCTGTAAAATTCAGCTCATTTATCAATGATACTATGGATGTGTGCGTTTTTTCAAGTTACAATAATTTTTTATTTTTCTTTTTTAATAAAATACTTGCTCTTATTCCAATATGGCTATCTATAACTCCGATACTACTTAAATCCTGTAGCAATTAATTCTGGTAGTGTTTAGCCTGAGTATTGTACATATTAAAATAAAATCCGTTTGTATTTTCCATTAATTTGTCATGACTTCCGTCCTCAATTATTGTACCACCATCAAAAACTATTATTCTGTCGCAAAATCTACAGGATGAAAGTCTATGGGATATATAAACTGCGGTTTTTCCACCAACAAGCTTATCAAAGTTGTTATAGACTTCAAATTCAGCGATTGGATCTAAGGCTGCTGTAGGTTCGTCAAGTACTACTACCGGTGCATCCTTATACAATGCCCTGACAATTGCAAGCTTCTGAGCCTGACCACCTGATGGTTCAACTCCTGACTCATCAAACATTTTATAAAGGTTTGTATTTTGCTTATTTTCCAAAGAATTAATCCAACCGTCAATCTCTACTATTTTGCACAGTTCATTAATCTTATTTTCAACATTAGAATATTTATTCTGTCCCATATCGCCATTGGCATATTCTTTCTGTCCTATATCGCCATTGGCATATTTATTCTGTCCCATATCAATATTATCCTTTATGGAAAATGCCATAAGCCTGTAATCCTGAAAAACTACTGAAAGTAAATCTAAATATTTAGAGTATTCTATATCATTTATATTTACTCCATTTACAAGAATTTCTCCTTCTGTAACTTCATATAATCTGCAAAGAAGTTTTATGAAAGTTGTCTTTCCTGCACCATTTTTTCCTACTATTGAAAGATGTTCTCCCGGATGTATTGATGTATTTATGTTTTTTAAAATATAAACATCTGTATTAGGATATTTAAAACTTACATTTTTAAATTCTATAGATACACCATCATTAACATTTGGAACTTCTGCATTTTTACTTTTCTCATATTTTATATCAATTTCAGCTTTTTCAATATAATCAAGATAATATTTTAGAATTGATGCTGTATACTTTAATCCCATTAATCCTCTTGAAATATTATAAAGTGCTTCCGTAAACTTAATAACTGCCTGTGTAAGGCTGCTAAAATCTCCGATTGTAATCTTTCCTGTTAATGTATTTACACCAAGAATAATATAAACTGCTATATTACAAATCTCCGTTGATGTTATTGAAATTTTTTCATTATTCCATATTTTTTTCATGCTTCTTTTTGAAAGATTATATTGCTTAGTACTTTGTTCCTTCTGGTTATCAATAATCATATTATCTGCATTATAAATTCTAATATCCTTGGCATACTCACCTGTTGTAAGTTCATCCAGATAATAATCAACAACACGGTCTATTTCCATTGCTTCAGAGAAATAATTTTCCTTTAATTTTGTTGTTTTCATTGTCATATATGTATTAATAACGAAACTTAAAAATACAGGAATAAGTAACCATACTGAGCAATTAACAACTATATACATAACCCCTGCAAGCACTAATATATTACTTATAAGTCCTACGATTCCGTCTGTAAGTCCCTGTATAAGGTTAGTTTGTTCAAATGCGCGGCCCGCTTTATTTACACTGTCTAGCATTTCAGAATTTTCAGTATACTCAAACTTCATTTGCATAGTATTAAAACTTATTTCCATTTGAAGCATTCTGTCAAAACGGTCATTACAATAATTCTGCTTCTCATTTGCAAACTTTCCTACTACTGCATAAAGATAAGTTCCAATGCAGATAAAAGCTACCCAGAAAATTATCATACCAATGTTTCTGTTCTGCTCATATACGATTTCATTAATTAAATATTTTGAGCCGATAATAGAAACAAAAGGTCCTGCTGTGTTAACTATAACTGACAACAAAATATAAAAGTAATAGATTGGAAGCTTTTTCCATGCAAACTTTGCAAAATATCCGGTGCAAAAAGCTATGTCTTTAATTCCACTAAATAATTTTTTTAGCATGTTACTCCCTCCTTCTCACTTTTGTAATACTGTGCCTGAATCTGAAACATATCACTATATTTTCCGCCAGTTTTCATTAATTCATCATGTGTTCCCTCTTCAATAATTTTTCCATCCTCAAACATAACTATTTTGTCACAAAATCTTGTACTTGAAAGTCTGTGTGAAATGAAAATTGCAGTCTTTCCCTTTACCATTTCATTAAATTCCTGATACATCTTATCTTCTGCAAGTGCATCAAGTGCTGCCGTAGGTTCATCAAGTACAAGTACATCCCTGTCACTGTACAATGCTCTTGCCATAGCAAGTCTTTGTCTTTCTCCACCGGAAAGATCCACTCCGTCAGGATCAATAATTCTAAGAAGTTTTGTGTCGATTTTGTTTTCGTACCTGTTAATCTTCTCATCTAAATCACTTCTTTTTAATGTTTCCATAACCTTGTCTCTATCAGTTTCATTATCAGATTTCATTGAAATGTTCTGCCATACAGGGAAAGCAAATATTTCTATATTCTGAAATACCGGAGCAAAGATATTAAAATATGATTCTCTGTCAAACTGTTTTATATCAACTCCATTAAGTAAAATTCTTCCCTCTGTTGGTTCATATAGTCTCATAAGAAGCTTTGTGAGAGTAGTTTTTCCTGCACCGTTTATTCCTACTATTGCAAGCTTACTTTCTGCCTCTATTGTGAGGTTAAGATTTTTAAGAATAAATTTATCATGTCCCGGATATTTAAATGAGACATTTTCAAATTTAAATTCGTATTTTTCTAATTTGATATTCTTTATTGTTCCCTCACCCTTTTGATAGTCAGGTATATCCTCTGTCCAATCCATAAATGTTCTAAAATCATCTAACTGCATTCTGTTCATATTCATCCACACAAGATTGCAAAACAGATCAGTCATGGCTGTTGAAAATGCAGCCACTAATCCAATATATAAAACAAAATTAGAAATACTCATGCCCCTAAACATAATCATGTAAATAAGCACTGAATATAGCAATACATTTTGAATTAACCTAAGCATACTCATTTTTGCTTCACACATAATCCACTTACTGTGATGTTTTTTGCAGGCAGCATAATATATTGTGTTAATGTCATTCCACATATTCTGTATAAACTCCTGCATTTTAAACAGTCTTATGTCCTTAGCGTACTTAAAGTCTCTTGCTGTATTTGAAAAATAACTATTTTTTCTATAATTAGATGCCATAGCATCTCTAAATTCTGTCTTGCTCCACTCCATTGTTGAATCTAAAATTTTATAGATAAAAAACGAAAGTGTAATTATAACAAGTACAAGCACCGGATTAACTAAAGCTATGGCAAAGCCGGAAATAAATACCATGGTAAGATTGGCAATTATGTTCTGCCCTCTCATGCAATATCCATGAATTCCCTGATATGTATACAATGCCTGTTTTGATCTTTGAGTTAAATCAAGGAAATCCGGATTTTCCATATTTTTAAAATCCGTTGTAAATGATTTTCTAAGATATTTTGAAACTATACCTTTGTACACGTTTTCCCACTGATATTCGCAAATATAACTAGCCTTATAGGCAATAAGATTAAGTATAAGAGTTGCCACTCCCACTATTACCATCACCTTAATCATTACGTCTGTACTAACCTTTTGCTCTACCAATGCTAAAGCAATTTTTGGTATATAAATTCCAATAAGATTGTATAATGAGATTAATATTCCACCGGCAATAACCGCTATAATAAATATTCTGCTAAAACTCCACGTCAGCTTAACTGCAAACATGAAATTATTAAGCATTCCATGCTTAGTTGACTGAATTCCTTTTTGTTCCCTATCATGGGATGCAGAAAAGAAATTTTTAAACCTCTCCAATATTTTATTCATAACCTCTCCTTTTTTGTTTTCAGAATATAATTTTCCAGTAATTATTTTGCTTCAGATTTTTCTATCATACCTTAAATTTTTTCTTTTTTTGCCACAATGTAATCATTTGTGTTTTATATGTAATCATTTGTAAAATATTTTTCGCATTTACAAATATCAATATAATAATTGCCCGATTGCCATTTTTATTAACAATTCTTATATTCCATACAAACTTACAGCTACTTCAAATTCTTCTCCTTTATCAATAAATTCTACATACCCACCATATTTTTTTACAATATTCTCTATACTTGATACTCCAATTCCATGATTATGCCCATCATGTTTACTAGTTTGTTTTATATTCACTAACTCCTTTATCTTGCTGTTGCAGATTTTTATAAACATTGTATTCTTCTTATAAATTATGTCTATTTTAATCCATCTGTCTTCCATATTAATTTTTTTGCAAGATTCTATTGCATTATCTAATATATTTCCTAACAGGATTCCTGCATCTTTATAATCAAGATTAACGGATTTTGGTACTTTAATGTTTACATATGTCTTTATTTTCAAATTTTCTGCCAGGCACATCTTGTGATTTATTATCGTATTTATAACTATATTAGATGTATATAATTTTTTGTTACTCGCATCTAACTCATTAATGATTTTATATATTTCTTTTGAAATCTCATTATTCTTTTGTGCCTCTGAGCATATCGCTAATAGCATATTTTTCAAATCATGCTTAATTCTTCGTATCTCTTTATTACTTTTTTCCACTTCATTATAATATTGTTCTTTTGCCTGTGCCTCTTGTAACAACATTTCCTTTTCATAATTATCCGATAATGTTTCTGTTACTTTAACAAACATTTTAAACATTAAAACATTACTCGAAATTGTCATAACTATTATCATTAAACACATTATAATAACCGGATTATTCTTACTGTTTTGAATAATATTCATAGTTATACAACATATACAAACACATGTAAGTGGAATAATAACCAGATATTTACTTATATCAAAAGACAATTTAGGGAATTTTATTTTCCTAACTTTACAAATTGCATAAACTATTAAAAAGCGGATAATTTCGCAGATAAAAGAACTTCCATAGTAACGGATAAAATATGGAATTGCCTGTCCTAAAAAATTCAAAACAAAAAATCCTATCAGTTCCGCTACAATTCCAAATCCTATGTACAAAACCGGTAGAATTATATGATACGAAATACTATATGAAAATGAGCAACTATATAGATAAATCATCAATATACATAAAATCAGATTTGCATTTGGATTGTGAAACTGATTTACAACACTAATCCAAATTATGCATCCACAAAAAAGAATCGTACAATATTTCTTTTTCATAGTTCTTTTTTCACTAAAACTCTTAAAATATTTGAAAATAATCAAATAATCAATTATATTTATTATTAAATCATAAATTAAATTCATACCTGCCCCCTTAAATAATTCAAGTGTTTTTTCTTAATTTCTTTTCTATAATCTCTGCTTACATATAGCATCCTGTCATCTTGCAAAATTACATTTTCTCCTATAATCCCTTCGATTTTTGAAAGATTTACAATCAACGATTTATTTAACATTCCAAACATTTCATCATCTAATTGTGACCATATTTCTTTCAATGTCATATTACATTGATATTTTTTATCATCAATTGTATATATCCATACTTTTCTACCATCTTTTTCTAAATAACAAATATCTGAAAATGCAATGTTGTAATTATTTTTTTTGTAAGAAAATACAAAGCTCCTTCTCTTTATTTCTAAATAGTTCTTTGTTTTCTCTAATGTATTTTTTATTTTTTCGAAGGTTAACGGTTTTTGTATAAAGTCAAATGTTACGGTTTCAAACACATCAAACACATATTGCGAATGACTGGTCATAAAAATAATTAAAGAATCAACATTTTTCTCTCGAAGTTTTTTTGCAAAATCTATCCCTGACATTTCTTTCATTTCAATATCTAATATAAACACATCAAAATTAACATTATTTTCTGTTATGTATTTCTGTAATTCTTCCGCACAAAAAAACACCTCATATTCCAATGATTTATCGTGAATAATTTGAAGAAATTCTTCAATCTGTTCAATAATCACCCTATCATCATCACAAATTGCAATATTCATTTTCTGACCTTCTCTTTCTTAATTAGTAGGGATTTTGTAATTATATCATAATTCAATTTCAAAAGCATCTTTATTTGGGCTTAGGTAAACTCGTGCAACTTGCCCTATATTTAACTTATTTTTAAATTTGTAGGGCTTTTAAAATGCTTTGAGCTTAGTTCCACATATTTATGTACTTAGGAAATTTTATTTTAAACGTATAAACTATTTCCAATTATCCCCTATTGTTTAAATATTACGAAATTGTTACAATTCATCTTGTAATTGGCCAGTACAAATCTAAAATAAGGAGGACGAAACTATGTGTTTTAAATTCAATAGCTGTTCCGAGTTATTTAATGCTCTTTGCAATTTTTTTAAATTCGGTTGTTAGTTAGTAAAAGGTAATATTTATCATTTATAAATTACCTATACAATTGCAATATGGCTAAAATGAAAAAGCCCTTTTCATTTTAGCCATATTTTTTAACCATATAAATTCTATTCCTCTGTTTTTTCTACTGCAGCAATTGCTTGAGAAAATTGTCCTACTCCTACGCTGTTTATCTTTTCTAAAATTTAATCACAACATTAAATGCTTCGTCTGACTTTGATGCCTTTTCTATTGCTTCGTCAAGTTTTTCTAACGGATATTCATCCGTGATAATTGATTCAATATCCCATCGTTTACTTTTCATTATTTGCTATATTGCATGTTTCAAATCCAAGTTTTTTTGCAATATTCAATCTGAAATCTGATAAATCTGCTATTATAACTTGATCTAATCCAAAATATTTTAGCGTAATTGCAGCTGCAATTCCAATTGTTCCACATCCAAATACAATTGCTTTTTCTCCTTTTTGTGGTTGTAAACGTCTTGCAGCTCTGCATCCCACTGTAAAAGGCTCAATTAAACTTGCTTCCCTGTCACTTATTTCAGCCGGTATAAAATAAAGTGAATGCTTTAACTTTGCCTCCGGTACTAAAATATACTCTGAAAAGCCGCCTATTGTTCCTGCTCTCTTTGTATCATTTTTTACAAATCTTAGATACGGATATACTCTCTTTTCCAAGATAAATTCCTGCTTTCGTAAAATTCTTCTCCAAATATTCATTACTGCTTATTATAATAATTTAAATTTGACCATAATATTAAATTGTTTTGTAATTACTAAATTTAACTAATATTAATATTTTTAACACTGCAAGATTACATTAAATAATTTATTAATTAGATGTATTTACACATTTTAAAATTATGTCACATATATGTTCTTCTGACATTTTGCAATCATTTTGTAGCCATTCTTTTACAACAGCAATCATTCCATTTATGTAAAATGCTGCAATATATGTTTTTTCTTCATTTGAAATACTATACATATCCATTGTCGGACTAAAAATGTGTTTAAACATTTTTTTATAAATCGGATAATTTACTCCCATTCATGCCAATTATTATTTCCAAAATAAACATCAGGTTTCCATTACCTATTACCTTCATTGACAGACACATCCCTATTCCTGTAATTAATGCTGATAAAATACCAAAAGTATAAGTAAATATCGTTGCCGGCATTTTTGCCTTTCTGTCAAGTTTTCTTAATGCCACCACTTTTGATGTATCCTTTGGTGCATATTCATTTGATTTCTAACTGTTTTTACTCTTTGTTTCATAGCGATTTATTTTACTCTTCTGTCAGACGATTTTATTCTACTCTTATTGTGTTTTTTTCTGCTCTATGTTACACTTTTTATACTTGCGATTAAAAAGTATATGAGAGGTAAAAAATTATGAAAAAACACAATAATAAAAGGAGTTCTTTTTCCGGAAAGCTGGGATTTGTATTATCTGCTGCCGGAGCTTCTGTAGGTCTTGGAAACATATGGCGATTTCCGTATTTAGCTGCTAAATATGGCGGCGGGATGTTCTTATTAGTATATATCATTCTTGCCCTGACATTTGGATATACAATGATTGTTGCTGAAACATCTATTGGACGTATGACTAAGAAAAGTCCTGTGGGTGCTTTTAAATTTTTTGGCAACTCTAAGTTTGCATCTTTAGGCGGATGGATTAACGCTATTATTCCTATTCTCATTGTTCCATATTATTCTGTAATTGGTGGATGGGTTATTAAATATTTAGCCGAATATATAATTGGCGGCAGCAAATTATTAGCGGGTGATGACTATTTTACTAATTTTATTACAGGTGGTTTTTCCGCTGAAATCTGCTTTATAATATTTACATTTATTACTTTAGCCATTATTTATGCCGGAGTTAGAAATGGTATTGAACGTGTATCAAAATTTATGATGCCTATTTTAATTGTTTTATCAATTATAATTACAATTTATTCTATGACACGACCTGGTGCTTTAGCCGGAGTAAAATATTTCCTTATTCCTAATTTTGAGAATTTTTCATGGATGACTGTTGTTGCTGCAATGGGACAGATGTTTTATTCTTTATCAATTGCTATGGGAATTTTAATTACATTCGGCTCATACATGAAGAAGGATTTATCAATCGAAGATTCTACTAAAAATGTAGAAATATTTGATACCGCTATTGCGATTATGGCTGGCTTAATGATTATCCCTGCAGTATTTGCTTTCTCTGGTGGTGACCCTGATGCCTTAAATGCAGGTCCTTCATTAATGTTCATCACTATTCCTAAAATGTTTGAAAGCATGGGACTTAGCACGGTTGTTGGAATTTTATTCTTTACATTAGTTTTATTTGCAGCACTTACGAGTTCAATAGCCTTAACTGAAAGTGCTGTTTCAACTTTTCAAGATGAATTTGGATGGGGCAGAAAGAAAGCTACTTTCATTCTTGGTGGAATAATGCTTGTTCTAGGAAGTTTATCAGCTCTTGGTTATGGACCTTTAGCCTGTGTAAAAATCATTGGAATGCAATTTTTAGATTTCTTTGACTTTTTAACAAACTCTGTAATGATGCCAATTGCAGCATTTGCCATATGTATACTCGTTTCAAAGGTAATTGGTCTTAATAAGATTGAGGAAGAGGTTCTTAACGGCGAGGGAAAATTTCGCAGAAAGAAAATTTTTAATTTTATGATTAAATATCTTTGTCCTATATTTGCAACAATTATTCTTCTTAGTTCAATCGCAAATGCATTTGGATTGATTACAATATAAAAAAGGGATACTATATTATTGAAAAAGTAATTAGTTTATATGCTACTTTTTCATGTAAAAATTTTCAAAAAATAACTGCCATGCCTCAAAAGACTCTGACAGTTGATGTAAAATTAATGTATGAACTCAAACATTAACTTACAGAAAATTTATAATTTAAATCAGTGCAACTAAATATAACATAGAAGAAAACAGTAACAAAGAATCAGACTAAACGTCGTATAAATTTAATAAGCCGCTAATAACGGCTTATTAAATTACACCATAAAAAGTGACAGAAAAGATTAAAACTTCAATAGAAACCTCAAAAAATGCATAAATGAAACTGTCACTTCACGAATTTTCATTCGTTAAAGCGACAGCCCCTCTAAATAAGAAAGATAAAATAAATATATTTAAGGCCAAATTATCCTTCATATATTATCAAACCATATTATTTAATTTATAGTTTTTCTTCTATATATTTTTTTATAGTCTTTAATGATTTTTTTTCATTATCTCCATTAATTAATATTGATATTTTCTGACCATATTTAGCACATAAACCTACAACTTCAGTTATATTTTTTATATTTGCTATCTTTCCATCTTTGTTTATATACACTTCAATTGCATACTCGCTTGCAATGTTTGCTAATTCTGCGGCTGGTCGTGCATGTAATCCATCTATGCAACTTATTATATGGTCAATTTGAATCATATTTGCCTCCTTAACATTATATTTCCTTTAATGCCTCATCCAAAACTTTTTTTGCATTCATCATTCCAAAATCCTGAGCAGCAATTGCCATTACCGGAATTCCTTCTGCCTGTTTTTTTATGTCATCTAATGCAAATCTTATTTGTGGTCCAAGAAGTATAACACTTGTTCCTTCAAGATTATCACCTAACTCTACCATTGGGATAGCATCTACACTGGCATCTAACCCTCTTGTTTTTGCTTCCTGCTCAAGTTTCATTTTCATAATCCCGGTACTCATACCTGCATTACATACTAACAAAATCTTCATATTAATCTTCATTCCTTTCTCGTTGTTTGGGCACAAATAGTAATGAAAAATTTTATTTTTCAACCTATTATCCTACGATGTAAAATTATCTATTTTATGCCTGCGTGCTCTCTTCCATCACTTCTTCTTTTATTTTCTGTTTTTCATATATTTTGAAGAATGGGAAGTATATAATTATGTCAATTACAATTAAAGCACAAATTAAAATTAATGCTTTAATATCCATAGTATCAATAAGTCCACCTATTGGACAAAACATATTCCAACTTGCATATGCAAAAGTTTTTGCTACAATTCCCGTATTCATTGCTATATATGTAATTACACCATTTAACGGCATAACCAATATGAAAGGCAACATCATTGTTGAATTGTACATAAGTGGCAAACCAAAAATCAACGGTTCATTAATGTTAAATAATGAAGGAATAATAGCTATTTTTCCTATTGTCTTAAGTTGTTTTGATTTACTGAACAATGTTAAAATAGCAAGTCCAAGTGTTGCACCACTACCTCCAATAGCCATAAATGTCCACCAAAATGGCTCAGTAACAATATACGGAAGTGCTACTGCTGCTGTACCAGCTGCAAAGGCAGCCTGATTAGCTGTAAAATTATTCATTAAGAATGTATCCAACGGACCTGTTATTACTGTATCATGAATACCAAACCACCAGAAAATCATAACTATTAATGCTAATATAACAACTCCCCAAATACTGTCAACCATATTAACTATAGGTGTCATAATAAGTTGCATTATTGCCGGAATTCCTACTCCCGTAAAGTTTAATAATACTGCGTCAACTGTTGCAACTGCTACCAAAACAATCACTATTGGAACAAGGTTTCCTATCGATTCGGCAAGTGCAGGTGGAACTCCACCACCTTCCAAATTGATGTATCCAACCTTTCTGTCAGATAAAAATCTGTATAATTCAAAAGATACAATTGTTACTAATATTGCAACAAATAAACCTTTTCCATCCAGATAATCAAAAACTAACGTTCCCTCTTTGTTCATAGTTGCTGTTATCATAAATGACGCAACTGAAACTGCAACTGTAACCCATGATTTGTCCATCTTATAATGTTTGCCTAAATTAATTGCTAATCCAATTGATGTCCACAATGCAATCAGAGACATTGTTACCGAATAAACATACCCCAGTGCTGGACTTGTAAACGATGCAATATTTGCCCATCCGTGCATAATAGCCTTAAGCACACCTGAATCCATTGTTGTATAATCCATTGGCGGTGATATAATAATAAGAGCAAAACTTCCTATAGTGAATAGTGGAATTAAAGCTAGGAATGTGTTTTGCAAAGCTTGAAGATATTTCTGTCTTGCCAATTTATTTGCAAGTGGAGATATCTTCTTTTCAATCCAATTACTAAATTTTTCCATTGTAACTTCCTCCTTTTTCTTTTATAAATTCTTTATACCAATGATAACTGTCTTTCGGTATTCTCTTGCAGTTATCATCAAAGTCTATATAAACTAAACCATAACGTTTCTTATAACCGTTAATCCAACTGTAAACGTCCATTGTTGACCATACAAAATATCCTCTACAGTCACAACCTTCAACTATAGCTTTTTTAATCCAATCTACATATCCCTGTAGAAAATTAATTCTATACTGATCATGTATTTTTTCACCTTCAACTATGTCATACTCTCCCAAACCATTTTCCGTAATAATAATTGGTGTATCAGGATATAATTCCTTAAATTCCATCAACATATCATATACTGATTTAGGATATATTTCTGTTCCCCAAGGTGTTTTCTTCGTATTTGGATCATCATCCAGCGCACACCAGTCTTTTATTTCCATTTCCTCATTTTTTGATGAGTCTCCTGTATTATTCACCTCCATTACAGTTTCTCTTCCTGTACAAGGTTTAACCAAAAATCTGCAATATGCATTCACACCAAGATAATCTACTGTTCCTGCCTTAAATATTTCTTTGTCTTCTTCTTTCATATATGACAAATCATAACCTAACTCTGTTAAATGTTCTATATATTCATCAGGATAATATCCCTTTATGCATGTATCATTAACTGACGTGTTAAAAAATATATTTGCAAGCTTTTTCGCCTTCCTATATTCTTCATTATCCTTTAATATTTCAATTGGATAGCTATCACTTACAAGTCCTATCATTCCCTTATATCCCATATTTTTATATGCTTTAACAGCTCTTGCGCTAGCTAACATTAAATGATACATAGCTTTCCACCGTCTCTCAAGATTCTTTACATTAGGAGGATAATTTCCAAAACCATAACAGCAAAGTGTTTCGTAATTTGGTTCATTTATTGTTGCCCAATAATTTACTTTGTCTCCAAATTCCTTAAAGCAAACCTTTACATATTCTTCATACGCATCAACTGTTGCCCTGTTTTCCCATCCACCATTTTCAAATAAGGATTGTGGTAAGTCATAATGATATAATGTTACTAACGGTTCTACATTATATTTTTTACATGTGTCAATTAATCTATTATAAAAATCAATACCTTCTCTACTGATTTTTCCTACACCATCCGGTATTATTCTTGTCCACGCAATGGAGAATCTATATGCATTCTGATTTCCATCTGCTATCATTTTTATATCTTCTTCATATCTATGATAATGATCACATGCTACATCTCCTGTTACAGGATTTATATTGTTTTTTTCACTATGACAAAAAGTGTCCCAATTGGACATTCCTTTGCCACCTTCTTTCCATCCTCCCTCACATTGATAAGCTGCTGTAGCACTTCCCCACAAGAATTTTCTATCCATTAATTTTCTCCCTGTACAATGTTATAAATTCTTTTGCAACACGTTCATACATTATTGTCGTCATTAAATGATCCTGTGCATGAACTAACATTATGCTATATTCAATATCCTTTCCCTGAGCCTCCTTTGCCAGCAATTCTGTCTGAGCGTTATGAGCGTTAGTTAACTCACTTTCTCCTTTTTTTATTAGCTCATCAGCTTCATCAAACTCTCCATTTCTTGCTTTTTCCACTGCCTTAAAAAAAGATGAAAACGCATCTCCGGCATAGCTTATAAGTTGAAAAGCTACCATTTGTGCTTCTTCTCTATTCATATTTTTTTCTCCTTTCGTTTCTTTATGCTGCTATTATATTTCACTTGATTTGCGATTACAAATCGACTTTTGCGGTATACACCGCATTGAAGTATTTGCCTGTACTTTATCAATATTGTATAATTTAATTACTTTTATAACGTATTTTTTATTAAGGAGATTGTTATGAACAGATTCACTAAGCGGCAAAAAAAAATAATTAAAGAAATCAGTAGTTCTAATGATTATATAACAGGGAAATCACTAAGTTTGATTTTAAATGTTTCTTTAAGAACTATTCAATCTGAAGTTGCTGAAATAAATAAAGTCCTACCGTTAATTTTATCAACTAACAGAGGATATTCTCTTGATTACAATATGTATAAAGCATTAACTTTCCAGCTATCTGAAGATGAACAAAATTTGGAACATATAATTTTGAAAAAAGTATTTTTTCACACGCCTCATTATAATATTGATGACCTGGCGGATTCTCTATATATTAGCACTACTACCTTGGAAAAATACTTTAAAACAATAAATAAAACTTTAGAAAATTTTGATTTAAAAATATCAAGAAACAACAACACTGTTTTTGTTGTTGGCAACGAATTAAATAAGCGCAAATACTTAAACAAAATTATTTTTGATGAAATTAATCCGGCTTTTAACAGTATTGACAATCTGACCAATTATTTTGAAGGCATCGATGTTGATAAAATAAAGATAATTATTCTAAACTCAATAAATAAATATGACTACTATATTGATAATGCTTACTATAACAATTTAATTGTAAACATTACTATAGCATTATACAGAATGCGTACGGATCATTATGTTTCACAACCGATTAATAATATATCCGACCATTCTGATAATATAGAATCGAAAATTGCAAACGAAATTTGTACTCAGTATTCAGCACATTGCAATATTGCTCCTACAAAAGATGATATTTTTTATATTTCATCATTATTAGAGGGAATAATAAAACCTATAAACCAAAATCATCTGATAAGTTCTAAAGATATCTTGTCGGAAGATTTTATAGAAGATATCCGAGAGATTTTATTAAATGTATTTTCTTATTACATGTTAGAAATTAATTTTGATGAGTATCTTTATAGTTTTGCTCTACATATACATGGTTTAATTAAAAGAGCTAACAGTATTCAGTCATCAGGAAACGATTTTCTCTATAATATAAAGAAAAATTGTCCTTTTATATATGATGTATCTGTTAATATTGCTCAAAAACTAAATAAAAAATACAACATTCATATTGCTGATTCTGAAATCGGATACATAAGCATACATATTGGATATCTTATTGAATCATCTAACACTGATTCTGATAAAGTTTCTATTTTGCTTTTATGTCATGATTACCACCATATTGACTCTAATATTGAAAAAAAACTTTTAGATAATTATGACAATTTTATAACACTAAAATTATTTAACACTAATAACAGTTCTACTTTAATTGATGCATACTCTGATTTGATTATAACTACACAACCTTTAAATCTCATTGGAAAAGAAGTTATTGTGGTATCACCATTTTTTACTATGATGGATCAAATAAACATAGATAATGCCATTCATAAATGTTTAGAAAACAAGCAAAAAATTAAAAGAAACAATATGTTATCATCATTTTTTGATAAAAAGCTTTTCTTTAAATCAAACAATTTTAGCAATAAGGAAGATGTTATTAAGTTTTTGGGACAAAATGTTATAGATTATGGTTTGTGTAAAGATGGTTTTATTGAATCTGTTTTAGAACGTGAACAATTATCTTCAACATGTTTTTTTGACACCTTTGCAATTCCACATGCTTTAGACATGAACGCTACCCATACTATGATTTGTGTTCTTACTAGTGAAAATGGCATTAAATGGGACGAACATACTATTCATATTGTTTTAATGTTAGCCGTCCAACAAAATGACAGGAAAAAATTCATGGAATTATATAATGGTATAGTCCAGACATTAGAAAAGCCTGAAAAAGTTAACAAACTTGTATCAGCTGACAGTCTAATGTTCTTTCTTGAACAATTGTTAGAAAAATAAAATTATGAATGTCAAACATAACTTATGAGATTTAAATACATAAGATTGAGGCTGTTCATACCTCGGATATGCTTCCTTCTAAATAGACAAGTGAAAAATCACTTAATATTTAGAAGGGAGCATTTTCTATGTTAAAATCCACAATCAGTCCATAAGATAATCTTGATTCTATTCATATAATTAAATCTGTAAAGAAAGTATGACTCATATGGCCAATAGACTAGAAATTACACTAACTTCTATTTAGCAATGGATAACTATTTACAACAATTCTAGTGAAGATGAATTTTACGTATCTACATATAAACATTACCCAAAATAATTAAAAGAGCAAGCTGTATTGAATTATCTTTCAGACAATCAAGGAAGGAAATAGAATTTATGGATATTCCATTAATGCACTATGCAACCTTGGAAAAGTAAGTTGAGCTTCCTATTATAAATGACTTAATAGGAAAATCCCGGCTACTGAAACTAAAAACATATTAAGCCGTGAATTTTCTGCCTATACACCAAATAAAAATAGTTAACTGCTGTTACAGAATTTAAGTATTATATTTGAACTGAAAAATATAATGTGTACTTGAGTGCAATACTCGATTTATATGACAGAAAAATTGTTGCTTACGTAGTCAGAGACAGCAATAAAAGATTACAAAGAAATTTAGGAATATTAACACTTATTGAAAACACAAAAACTATTTAAAAGTAGAATAAAAACATCCAGCAGGAATATCCTGCTGGATAGAAAAATTTTTTATTGTTTTAATTGTCTACTTAACATGAAGCAATTCACCCATTAATAGCATCCTTTTTTTATTGAAATTATTTAACTATTTTGATTAATATCTTTGACCATTTTCCTGTTTTTTTGCCATTTATTGCTCTAACCCTAATGTAGTAATTCCTGATTTTAAGTTTCTTTAATACATATACTTTTTTACTTGTCATATATGTAGTTGTTTTTGATTTTTTGAACTTCTTATTTGCTGAAATACTTACCTCGTATTTTTTAACATTCTTACTCTTTGTCCAGCTTATTTTTATTGAACGTTTTTTTACTTGCTTTACTTTAAGATCTTTTACCTTTGCAGGTACTTTTTCTTTAATTATATCTGTTGTCTTTAAAGTTTCATTATTTGTTGTTTCGGCATTAGCTGTCGTATTGATACCTTCAATTTTTGTTGCAGGTTCTGTTGCTGACTCATTTTCTTTTGTTGCAGGTTCTGTCGTCGACTCATTTTCTTTTATTGAATGATTCTTAGGCAAAACCTCAAATTCAATTTTAGCATCAGGGTTTACGTAATTTATGCTTCCCGTATCCTGTAAATCTGAAATTGTGTCAGTTGATTCATCTACTGTTACTGTCTTAACCTTTATACTTTCATCTGTTACTGTAATAACATCATATACAGGCATTCCCGGTGTTCCAGTAATTTCTGCATATCCCGGAATTGTGCTGTTAGCTGAATCCTGTTTTGATGCACAGCCACCGCACTCAAGATAAACTGTTCCGTTTTTATCTTCTACTCCATTTTTTAAAGCTTTTGTTCTAATGTATGAGTGGTCATGACCGAATAATACTAATTCTACATTGTATTTGTCAAAAACAGGTGTAAATGCTTCTGAAACATCTCCTGCAATTCCTGCTCCGCCATATGGTCCTCTGTGTATTGCTGCGATAATATATTTCTGTTTTGTTTTTGACATATCATCTGCTGCCCACTTAGCCTGTGACTTTAAGCCTTCACCCTTACATTCTGAATTCAAAACTACGAAATGTACTTTTCCGTAATCGAAAGAATAAACTGTTCCCGGTGTCACACCTTCTTCTGTACATTCATTTGGAACTGAAAAATGTTCTCTAAAAGCCCATGCATCATATGAAGATGTCTGTTCATGATTGCCTACTACCGGAATATATGCTGTACTTCCAAACATTCCCTGAGACTTTCCTATAAACCATCTCCATTCATCTTCAAAATAATTTGTATCTACAAGATCTCCTGTTTCCATAATAAATACAGGGTTATATGTATTTGCTATTTTTGTAACTGCTTTCTGGAAAATATCATATCCCGACTCTGTTTTAGACTGACTGTCTGATGCTCTTACAAAAGTAAAATCATCAGATAAACTTCCTGTTGTAAATGAATAAACCTCTGATTTTACATCTCCACATACTGCCTGATAATAATATTTTGTATTCTTTGAAAGTTCTGTTGCCTCTGCTCTAAACACACTTGCACTTTCCTTGTGGTTTAAAGCTTTTGTAGCATTAAATTTCTTAGCATTTGTCATATTTTCATTTACAGATACATTTACATAGCCTTCTGAAAAACTAGCCGGCATTTGCCATGTAAACTTTCTGGTACTTTCAACATTGTTGCCAAAAGTATTTGTTAATACGTTAATTTCACTACTGCTTAATGATGTAGTTTCCTTAAATTCCGGCATTGGTGTTGCGTACCATGCACCATCTGCTGTTGTTCTTGGTCTTGCCCACTGAAGATAATCAGCATCTGTTGCATTATATTCAATTATTACAAAGTCACCATCATCTTCACCAATTGCATTACAGTCAGTATCCTGAAAATCAATTCTTCTAACAGCCTTCTTAGTTGACTGACTGTCTGTTGCATAACCTTCAAAAGCAAAAGCCTTTTCGCTTTCCATTGAATCATTGCCATGAACACCTACAAGGTCAACATATCCTTCTTTTAACGGTTTCTTCGATGTGTTATCAAAAATATTATTATCTGTTAAAAGCTGTTGATTGCTCATTAATGTAACTGCTACACCTTTGCCATTAATTATAATATCATCCCACTGCATGTCACCTGTAGGAACCTGAAAATTAGCCGGTGTAGTGTTATCCTTATACTTCTTAGTTCTTATTAAATAAGATGAATGTGCCGGAATACTTCCATTAAGATCAAGCTTATGCCATCCCGGATCATTCTTGTCATCGCCTGTAGCACCTTCATACTGAACAGACCATGTGGATAAGTCTACCTCTGAATCTGTAGGATTGTATAATTCAATAAAACCATGCGAACCTGCACCCTTATTATTTCCGCCACCATACACCTGGTTAATAATTACATGATTTACTGCTACATTATAATTTCCTGCCCCGTCATATGGAGTTCCTGCTTCAACAGTTGCCGCATTAATTTGATTTACACTATTATTTAATGGCATTCCATTTAATCCTGATGCCACAATACCGGCAATAAGAACTGCCCCTATTGCTTTACTTGTATTTTTTCTCATAATTTCCTCTCACTTTTCTAAACTTAATTTACGTGTACTCACATATAATAATTCGTAATATTAAAGCCTCTGTATACTTTATGTCAAAGTTACGTAAAAAATAAAAAAGTGAAATTAAAGTCATTAAAAATATCTGAATATTAAAAAAATGCAAAAAATATATAGAAAACAATACACTTATCCAAATAACAAAAAGAAACCAGAAGCTCCCCATAAAGGTTAGCTTATGGTTACATATTCAACTATCCCCAAACTTCTTTAGCTATTTCTTTAACAAGCTTAAGCTTTGCCCACTGCTCTTCTTCTGTAAGCTTGTTTCCGATCTCGCATGATGCGAATCCGCACTGAGGACTTAAGTAAAGTCTGTCTAATGGAATATATTTTTCTGCTTCGTGTATTCTCTTTATTACTTCTTCCTTGTTTTCTAACTTAGGTGACTTAGTTGTAATTAAGCCAAGGACTACCTTCTTGTCCCCTGAAACCTTGGCAAGTGGTTCAAAGCCGCCTGAACGTTCGTCATCAAATTCAAGATAATATGCATTGACATTTTCTTCGCCGAACAATATATCTGCTACCGGATCATATGCTCCGCTGTTAGCATATGTTGAATGGAAGTTTCCACGACATACATGTGTGTTAATTACTATGTCCTTAGGTGCATTTGCGATAACCTTATTATTTATATCCTTGTGTGCTTTCTGGATTTCAATTAATCCTGACTGTGTTGTTCCGTATGCAAGATGTCCTGACTTATCTGCCATCATTTCCCATGTACAATCATCTAACTTAATGTTTCTGCATCCTGCTTCATACAAGTCATTAATAACCATGCCGTATGCTTTTACAATATCGTCTGCTAATTCCTTATCTGTAGCATAATATTTTAATGTGTGTTCTCTGCTAAATGGCATTGTAAACTATGCTAAAAACTGTGCAGGTGATGGAATAGTTTGCTTTGCTATAGTATTTTCATCTTCAAACTGTTTCACGAATTTGAAATGTTCAACAAAAGGATGCTCTCCTTTTATGCCAACTTTTCCTACTAAATATGTGTCGTCGGCCATTGCGTCTTCACCGTGGAAAGGTAAGCCTGTCTTAGTTGGTGTGTTTCCCACTCCGTCGAATCCCCACATAAAATCAAGATGCCATGTTGCACGTCTGAATTCTCCATCTGTAATTACGTTATATCCTAAATTTTTAGTTTTTATAATTAACTCTGTTATGCTTTCATCCTCAACCTTTTTCAGTTCTTCGTACCCTATATTTCCATTGTCGAACTGTTTTCTTGCTTCCTTAAGCTTCTCCGGTCTTAAGAAACTTCCTACAAAGTTGGTTCTAGATATTCATTGACCCATTAAACAAAATTAAAGTTTTTCATCCCTCTATTTTACGTCTCTGTATAACGGTAACATTTTTTGTAGCATTTTTCCATATATTTTCACAGCTTACTGTAACATTTTTTATATCTATATATTTACATATATTTATGTAACTGTATTTACATATATTTCTGTAACCTGTTTGTTTTCACAATACGTATCTGTTATAATATTTTCCAGTTTCATTATACTTAATGCTTAAAGGAGGACTTTTACAATGTCTTTATTTATTACAATACTAGTTACTTTTTTTGCTGGAATGGGTGCCGGACTTGGTACAGGATTTGCCGGAATGAGCGCCGCCGCAGTTATCAGTCCTATGTTAATCACTTTTCTTGGTATGGACCCTTATATGGCGGTAGGTATAGCACTTTCATCAGATGTTCTTGCCAGTGCTATCTCTGCTTACACTTATGGGAAAAACAAGAATCTTGACATTAAAAATGGTATTATTATGATGGTCAGTGTTCTTGCATTTACAGTTGTCGGAAGCTATGTTTCCAATCTTGTTCCTTCAACTACAATGGGTGGATTTTCAGTATTTATGACTTTTATTCTGGGTATTAAATTTATCGTAAAACCTGTTATGACAACTAAGGAAGCTATGGAAAATGTATCTGCAAAAAAACGTGCCATCCAGTCAGTTATATGTGGCGTTTTAATTGGATTTATATGTGGTTTCATCGGTGCAGGAGGTGGCATGATGATGTTACTTATACTAACATCTGTTCTTGGCTATGAATTAAAAACTGCAGTCGGAACAAGTGTATTTATTATGGCCTTCACTGCATTTACAGGTGCTGCATCTCATTTTGCCATAGGTGGCGTACCTGATGTGAAAGTTTGGATTTTGTGTATTTTGTTCACATTAATCTGGGCTAGAATTGCAGCAGTTTTTGCAAATAAAGCAACACCTAAAACCTTAAATCGTGCAACAGGTATTATACTTGTAGTTCTTGGAATTGTTGTTATGGGATTTTCTATGTTTGCATAACCACAAAACTGGAAATATTATATTTAAAAATACAGATAAACTTTTGTTATTAAAATTTATCTGTATTTTTTATTTCATTATGACTAAAATTTTCTTAGCCTTAATCTTAAATAATTTTCTAAATTTTCAATATTATCATAACCATAAATTTTATTTAATTTTTGTTACAATTTGAAATGTTCCTTTACAAATTCCATATCCTGAACCAACTCTACTGTTCCTAAATAATCTTTTTTTTCATTTCTTACTGCCATATAGGTCACTAACATTGTTCTTCCATTCTTTTCCATCCATACCGGTACCTTGTCCATATTTCCACTTTTAAATTCTTCTATAATTCTTCTCACCTGTTTTTCTACTTTTGGAGGATGACATGAAAACACTTCCCTTCCAATAGCCATTTCCGGTCGCTTAAATACCTTAGGGCCTTCATTAAAATATCTGTTTATATTTTCTGTATCTACAAATGTTATTTCAAGTGGAATTGTATTAAGCATAGCTGCAAGCTGTTCTACTGTCATTGTTCCTCCAGCCATCACTATTTCATCTTCTTTTACTTTCCTGTCTTCTACTATTTTTTTCTTTTTAGTAATATATGCCTTTTCTGCTTCTTCCCAAATCACATTTTCTACATCCAGACATTTTTCATAATCCTTTGAGTCTATATATATGTCATACCACTCTGTTTCCGTAAAATTTAATGCACAATTAGGAAAAAGTATATTTGCCTCTTTATATATCATTTCTTTTATTCGAATTAAAACCGCTTTAAATCTCTCTTTCCATTCGTTATCCTGTTCATCTGCATTGTATAATTTTGTTATTTCATCCCTGATTTCATCATCTACCGTCCACATTACATCCGATGGTCCACTAATATCATACTTAACTTTTAAATGGGGATACAGCAAATCTCCCTTCTTTGCATAATGAATTGCTATCTGTCTTAGATTAGTTAATAATTCTTTCTCAATATTTCCATCATTTGCAACACCCATACATCTTTCAACTAGCTGTTCAATTTTTTCATTTTCACGGGTAAATGTATATAATGGATGTCCCGAAATACTAATTAGTTTTTTGGTTGCAGCCATCCTTTTTTCTTTAACAGACTGATTTGCAGCTTTTTCTGCATTTAAAATTCTTTCTTCTGTAGTTTTTCCATGGAATAATGCAGAATGTACATCACATAACTTTTGAACCTCTTCTAAAGGCGTTCCTTCTTTTAACAGCCTTTGTTCCGCTAACATAATTTCAGACGCGTCAACCTCTTTAAATTCTTTTACAAAATCAGCACGTACACTTTCGAGGTTGTCTTTATTTTTAAGTCTTTTTAAATACTCTTTAATTTTTTCTATTACATCTTCTCTAGTCAACTTATCACCACTTCTACTAATATTTAATTTATCCATTTCTTAATTCCTTCCCAATATATATTCTATATTAGTTTTTTTATTTTTAAATATAATATACATATATTGACCGATATTGCGAAAAATGTCCTTACATCAGTTTTTTTCTGATATAAAGACACCTTAATTTTACTATAATTATTTATACCATTCTTTTCGTCTGGTTGAAAGATATGGAACTTTCTATTTTAAACTAATCTCTCCATTTTCGCCTGTTATAATAGCTGTCTCATAAAATTTCTTCACAGCCTTTATCATTAATTCTGTATCTTTTATTCCTGCCGTCTCGTATGGCGAATGCATTGCAAGCTGTGCAAGTCCTATATCTACTGTATTAAGTGATATATGACTGTTTGAAATATTTCCAAGAGTTGAGCCACCCGGAATATCTGAACGATTTACATATGACTGAACAGGCACTTCCGCTTTTTTGCAAATTTCCTTAAATATTGCTGCCGATACTGCATCAGTTGTATATTTTTGATTTGCATTATATTTAATAACAATTCCTTTATTCATATATGGTCTGTTTGTTGGGTCAGCTTTTTCCTTATAATTAGGATGTACCGCATGAGCGTTATCTGCTGAAAGCATAAATGATGATGCACACGCTCTTACAAAATCTTCATTGTCTTTTCCCTTACACATTGAAATTCGTGAAAGTACATCTGCAAGAAATGATGAATCAGCTCCCTGTTTCGTAGTACTTCCAACTTCCTCGTTGTCAAAAACAGCACATACATTTACACTTTCTTTATTTGTCTCTTTGCTTTTAATCAATGCATTTATGCAACTATACGCACACATTACGTCATCTAGTCTTGGAGCTGATATAAATTCATTATCTGCTCCCCAAATTGTCCCCAATTCTCTATTGTACACAAATAAATCTGTACTTATAATAGTTTCTGCATCTGTACCCGCTTCTTTGGCAATTATTTCTTTAAATTTATCCTTTGAATAGATTTCACCAAATAAAGGTATCATATCTTTTTGTGGATTATATTTTATTCCGTTATTGGCATCTCTGTTCATATGAATTGCAAGATTTGGTATAACACACAAATCCCTATCTACATTTATAAGAACAGGCTTAAGGGTATTTCTATCCTTTATAATAACACGTCCTGCCACGGAAAGTGGTCTGTCAAGCCAAGGTGCCATCAACATTCCACCGTACTTTTCTACATTTAATGTTACATAATTACTGTCTTCTATCATCTCAGGATTTTCTTTAATTTTAAATGCCGGTGAATCACTATGTGCAGCTGATATCTGAAAATTATAAAAATCTTCATTCTCAGGCATACGAAATGCGATTATTGACGAATCATTTCTTGTTACATAGTATTTTCCATTCGTTTTTAACTTCCACTTATCTCTTTCATTTAATTTGGTAAATCCTGATTTTTCAAGCATCTGCGAAAAATTATTTACTACATGAAATGCTGTAGGGCTTTTCTTTATAAACGCCATTAATTCTTTTGATGTATTTCTATAATTACTTTTATTTTCTGCCATGTTGTCTCCTTTTTTTATTAACTCGTTGTATTTTTATTATTATATTTTTTTAATTTCACTATTCTCAAATAAATTGTTTGCGTTTTTATTAATGTCAACTCTTTCCTTAAAATTACATTCTAACCTCTACTCAAAATTTTTAATAAACTGTCCACAATATTATATAATGCCTGTATAAGCTGTGCAAACATAACAGGTGTAGCTAGTTTAAATAATATTTTACTAATCTTTTCCTGTCCAAGAAATTCTGTTGTATCTGTTGCATTCATAATTTTTTCTCGTTGTAATTGTTCCAAATCAGCTCCATTTTAGACTTCTGAAAAAGGGTTGTCAACAAACTTATTTGCTCCTAAAACAAACTTAAAATTAATTTTAAATAAAAATGGATTAATTAAAGCCTCGTTTTTTCTTCACAAAAAACTCGCCTTTATAAATATGGCCTTGCCCTATACAAAAAAACAGAAACTCTTAAACTATCAGAGTCTCTGTTCTTTAGAATCTTTATTTCGTAATCATATTTAGTAGTCCTGTTGACTGCAGGAATAAAATAATCATAATTAATGGCATTATATATTTTATCATAACATTATATAATTTTTTACGTGAGAACTTTTCTCCATTTAACTCCATTTCCTCTGCAATCCATGACGGCTTCATTATCCAACCGATAAGTATCGCTGATAATAATGAAATAAATGGCATAAGGAAACTATTACTAATATAATCCATAATATCTAAAAGCTGTCCTGTGCTTCCATTTGGTAACTTAACTTCTACATAGAAAATGCTATATCCTAAAGCGATAACTGCTGTTGCAATTAAATAAATAACAGATAGAATTCCTGTAGTTTTCTTTCTGTCTACATGGAAAATTTCCATACAATTTGCAACGATTGATTCTAACACGGAAATACATGAAGTTAATGCCGCAAATCCTGCTAATACAAAGAAAATAAGTCCTACAATTCTTCCTGCAAATCCCATTCTATAAAATACATTTGGAAGTGATACAAACATAAGTCCCGGCCCTGCTGACATTCCATCAAGACCTGAGAAAACAAATACTGCAGGAATAATCATCATACCGGCTAAGAAAGCTACCGCCGTATCCATAATTTCAATCTGAGATACTGCTTTATTTAAATTAACATCTTTCTTAACATATGAACCATATGTAATCATAATACCCATTGATACACTTAATGAGAAGAATAACTGACTCATTGCATCTAATGAAATCTGTAAAAATTTATGTACGGTAATACCTGACATATCAGGTTTCAAATAAACCTTTAATCCCTGAAGACCTGTTCTAACTGTTCCATCATCTAAAGTTGTTTTTAAAGTTAATGAGAAAATTGCTATTCCGATTACTAAAATTAAAAGTACCGGCATAATGAATTTAGAAACTCTCTCAATACCTTTTTCAACTCCATTATAAACAATAATAACTGTTAAAAGAATAAAAATAATTCCAAACCATACTGAAGAAGACGATGAAATAAAGTTCGTAAAATAATTGTCCGCTACTGCATCTTTTCCTGAACCGAAAATATAAATAGTCATATACTTAAGAATCCATCCTCCGATTACAGCATAATAAGTCATAATTAATACCGGAACCAAAAATGTAATAACCCCTAAAAACTTCCACTTCTTTCTCATTGACTGATATGCATATATCGCACTCTTTCCTGTCTTACGACCAATTGCAATATCAGTTGTTAATAATGTAAAACCTACTGTCAATACAAGCACCAAATATATGATAAGGAAAAGTCCCCCACCATCTTTTGCCGCTAAATATGGGAATCTCCAAAGATTTCCTACACCTACAGCACTTCCTGCCGCAGCGAGTACAAATCCTATCTGCCCACTAAACCCGTTTTTTTGTTTCATAATTGTTACCTCATAAATTTTATTTTTACTTAATTAAATTAAGTTGCTGTATTTAAAGGTAACATATTTTTAAACATTTAACAACATATAACGTCTTCGATTTAATATATTATTTATTTTTCCAATATTCCGGTGTAACATCACGCTTTAAACTTTTCAACATTTCCCTATCACTTCGGATTGTTGCGCATGCTACAGTTGTAAGCATATCGCCCGTGATACTTGCCGATGCCCCTGATTCAAATGCTATCTCCCCATCGTTTGTAAGCAATGCTCTTCCGGCCGCTAAACGAATATTTGCTTCCGGATTAATATAACGAAAAAATGCTATTGTTCTTAATATTTCATTTTCTGTAAGCATTGGAAGATTCTCAAGTGGTGTTCCCTTTATTGGCATAAGCGCATTTATTGGAATTGAATCAATTTCAAGTTCAGCAAGACTAATCGCCATATCTAACCTGTCTTCCCATGTTTCTCCCATTCCGATAATTCCACCCGAACATGCACACATTCCTTCTGCCTTTACCTTTTTCAACGTTTCTATCTTCTGTTCATAAGTATGTGTTGTGCAAATATTAGGAAAATTACGTTTTGATGTTTCTATATTATGATGATAGCTTGTGACACCTGCCATATGAAGTCTATGTAACTGCTCCTCATTTAAAAATCCCATCGATGCACACAAATCAATTTTGCACTGTGACTTCATCGTCTCATATGCATGAATCGCTTTGTCAAATTCTTCTCCTGTCAAAGCTCTGCCGGCTGTTACAATCGAAAAACGATCTACTCCTTCTCTCTCATTCAGCTTACATGCTTCTAATATTTTTTCTGTTGGAAGAAAATCATACATTTCACAACTTGTATGATAATGTGCAGACTGTGCACAGTATTTGCAATCCTCAGGACATCTTCCACTTCTTCCATTAATTATTGAGCACAAATCCACTTTATCCCCTATAAAATATTCACGTATTGTATCTGCTCCCTTACAAAGTTCCTCTAAATCGCAATTTAAAAAGACAGACAAATCATCTTCTCTTGATATTCGTCTGCCTTTTATAATTTCCTGTGCCAAATCTAACATATTCATCTTTTAATCTCCTTTTTCATAATTCATTTTATTCAATATTACATTAAAGGAGTTTTGATTGTCAACTCAAAACTTTATTTAAGTTGACAGTCATTAAAATATGTTTTACACATTATTTAATGTAAAATACCCTATTTACTTTTCTCTTTGCAGCCTTTGGTGTTTCTCCATCTGCATAACCTAAGGCACAATGACCTATTCCAACATATTCTCCTGTAATATCTAATGATTTAAGAATGTTCTTTCCCCATTCCGTTTCGAATTCTTCCTTTGCACGGTGTATCCAACAACTTCCAATACCCAAATCATGTGCTGCTAACATAAGATTTCCCATTACAAGACTTCCATCATAAATTCCTGTTGGTCAATCCTTTCTAGCTAAAACAATTAGCATTGCAGGAGCTCCATAGAATGGGTCAAATCCTTCTTCCCATCCACCAATCTTTCTATTCATCTCAGCTATTTCATCTCTTAATTCCTTTTTTGTCACCTGAATAATTATTGTATTTTGAGTTCCTTTTCCACTTGCTGCATATAATCCTGCTTCGATAATCTGATCCAGAATTTCCTGTGGGACCATATCAGACTTATATTTACGAATACTTCTTCTTTCTTTCATTTCTTTTAATACTTCACTCATTTGTGTTCCTCCTTGTAAAAACATATGATTTTACTCTTTATTTGCATAACATTAACTCATTTTCATATGCAAAATATAATTTTCATTTTCTATTTTATTATAAAAAAGCAATTATTACGATATAAATTTTCATATATTTAATAAAATAGGATGCCATTTGCTATTAAACATATGACATCCTTAATATTATGAAAAATTTAGTTATCTATTTATGATTTTTTTATATTAATTCCCCCATATTTTTTTATTTTTTCAATCCAGTTTTCCACATCATCTGCCCGTGGTATTTTCACATTACTAAGATACATTCCAGACCCTATCTTTTTTGCCTTTGCAACTCCCATATTATGATATGGAATTATTTCAACTGAATGCACTCCTTTATTACTTAAATCAGCAATTGCCTTTAGATGATCTTCTGACAAATTCTGTCCTGGAATAATCGGACATCTTAAAATAACTTTCTTTTTCATTTTTGTCAAAAGTAAAAGATTGTTTAAAATCTCTTTGTTACTTACACCTGTTAAATATATATGCTTTTCTTCTCCAGTCGCCTTGTAATCAAATAAAAAACAATCTACATATTGTGCTATTTTTTCAAAATAATCTTTATTGGAAAAGCCACTAGTTTCTATGCATACATTTATTTTTCTTCTAAATAATTCTTTAGCAAGCTCATAAGTGAATTTAAACTGTGCCATTGGCTCACCACCACTAATTGTGACTCCACCACCAGACTCTGCATAATAATTTTTATCCTTTTCAACCTCTTTTATAACTTCTTCTATTTGAGCGTTGTATCCATAGCATCCCATAGCTTCATTTGTGCAAACTTCTATACACTTTCCACACATAGTACATTTTTCAAAATGTACTATATGTTTTCCTTTTTTTATTTCGTGTACATTATTTTCACACACACTTACACATTTGCCACATGAAATACATTTGCTCCATTCACAATATAATTGTGGTTTTATAGAATTAGATTCTGGATTATGACACCACAGGCATTTAAGTGGACATCCTTTTAAAAATACAACACTTCTTATTCCCGGTCCATCATTGACACAAAATTTTTGTATATCAAATACAACACCCATTGATATCACCTCGTTTTAATTTAAAGTTCTTGACATTATCTCCCGTTGAACATCTTTATCTAAGTTTATAAATTTTGCACTAAACCCACCAACTCTTACTAGCAAATTCGGATATTTTTCCGGATTAATATATGCATCCTCTAATTCACCCTTGCTTACAACCGAAATCATAATCTGGCCTCCACCATTTTTAAAGTATGTTCTTAGTAAAGCTTTTATTTTATCTTCATGATTTATAAACATATCTCTACTAAATTTCATATTTTGTACTGAGCCGGCATGTAAATCAGGTTTTAACTTAACTAAGCTATTTAACATTGCTGTAGGACCGTTCTTGTCAGCACCTCCCTGAGGATTATTTCCATTATTCATATATACAGTGCTTAATCTTCCATCAGCAGACGCACTTGTCATTCTACCCCACTCAGTATTTACCTGGTTATTGATTATTACGACATTATATGAATCAAATCCGTTAATTTCAGCTTGTTCACTAACTTTTTTACACACATATTCATGCAGTTCTACTGCAACATCATCCGCGTATGGATTATCATTTCCATATTTAGGTGCATTTAGCATATCTTTTCGCAAGTTTTCATAATTTTCAAAATTATTATTCATTGCATTCACAACTTCCTCTAATGAGTATTTTTTCTTATCATATACCCAATATTTAATGGATGTAAGCGAATCTGATGCATTAATATTTCCATAGGTTTCAAGTGTACCTCCTAAATACTGTGCTCCTCCATCTAAAGCAGCTTTTCCTCTTTCGATGCAATCATCCAGTAAAAGTGATGTAAATAAATATTTAACCTGAGAATTCATAAGCTTATATGATTCCATATGACTTTTTGCTCCTCGCTCAATATTATAATCTAACAATTTATAATACTGTTCCTGTAAATCAGCAAAACTTTTTAATTCACAAGGCTTCTTCATTTCAATTCCACCACTTTTATCTATATTATCCCATGGATCAATTCCACTATTTAATGCGATATTTAAAATTTTTAATACATTAATACATACATTTGGTGTTCCTACACTTTTCCCTGATATAACCAATTCACCACATCCAAATGGAACATATTTTTCCGCTGTTTTTTCATCAACTTTTAGTGCCTTCTGAACAGCCGGTATATTAACCTCATCGTTGTATAAAATCGGATATGTGCAACCTATAGCAATTGCTTTTAATGCAAGATTGTATACTTCTTTATTCATACCATCATATACCCTAAGAGTAAATTGAGGTTCTATATCCTTATTAGCCATTACTGCTTTAATAGCTAACTTGCAAAATAAATCACATGCCTCAACATTTTCTCTATCTTTTCCACCAACAATTACTCTTCCATTAACATTTGTTCTTCTTGCTTCTAATAATTTGAAAAATGATTTAATATATTCTATAGCTTCATCTTCTGTATAAAGTCCTTTATCTAAATCACTTTTTAAAAGTTCTCCCAAGTAAACATCCATTCTTCCATAATTAACTACCATTGAAAGCATCATATATATCCATGCTAACTCTATACCCTCAATCATAGTCTCAGGCTTGTCTACAAGTATATGTTCTAATGCATCAATTACTGTCTGCATTTCTTCCTTTCTTTTCTCTGTTTTTGCTTTTTCTTTTTCTATGTTGCATTCATTAATATAATGCTTAATACTATCTCTTAATAACTGCATACACTCTAAAAAACAATCATACAAATCAATTTTTTCCTCATCCTGTGTCTGGCTTTTCTGAAATCTGATTTCTTCTTCTATTCCTTTTATTCCTTTTTTAATAAGCTTTGGATAATCCAGATACATTCCACTTAGTCTTGCTGTTAAAATTGTTGGACATTTTGCGTCAACAAACTTTCCAAATTTATTTGGTTCTAATGCCTTGTCAAAAAACATACTTCTCGTGTCATGCTTATCCCAAAAATTTTCAAGTACATTTAAACGTTCCTTCAATCCTTCATCATCTGTACTGTCTCTTAAAGCTTTTAATTTAGGAAATGTACAATAATGTCCTACTCCACCTGTTGAAGTTACACAGCCAAAACCAATTGGCAAAATATCACTTCTTCCGACAACTAAGTCTTTGTCCTCTATTTTCCTAAACATTCTTGGAAATAATACCTTTAAGCATTCAATTTCTCTTCTTGCTACAGATACATCCGAATATTTTTTATAACATTCTGTATATTCTTCCATTATAGAAACCTGTTCTTCTATAGTTTTTTCACAAGGGATTTTTTTACTAATCTCGACTATTTCCTTTACGCTTTTATCGTTCATAATTGCCTCCTTGACTCCTAGGAATTATTGCTCTAAACATAACTAACTATTATATCTAGAGCAACAACATTTCATAATTACTATTTTGTTTTTCCCATTGTTATTTTTTTCAATATTATAAGCATAGCTGCTGTCACTAATGTTCCAGCTAATAATGCAATTAAGAATCCTCCTACATTTGTTATTACTCCTGGAATTAATAATAAGAATAATCCGCCGTGAGGTGCTGAAATTCCGGCACCAAGTGCTAATGAGGTAATTGCTCCTACTGCTCCTCCAATCATACAGGCTGGAAGTACTACTATTGGATTCTCAGCTGCAAATGGAATTGCACCTTCTGTTATATAACTAGCTCCTAAGAACAACGCTGAGATTCCTGCTTGTCTCTGTTCTTCTGTCCACATTTTTCTTGTCACTAATGTTGCTACTGCAATTCCAAGTGGTGGAACCATACCACAAATCATTGTTGCTGCCATTGGACCATATACACCTTCAGAAATTAATCCAATTGCGAATGCATATAAAATTTTTGAAAATGGTCCACCTAAGTCCCAATATAAAAGTCCACATACTAAGCCTAAAATTACGATACTTCCTCCATTAAGACTATTTAAGAAACTTGTTATTCCTGCATTCATTGCTGAAATTGGAGTTCCAACAACAAACAACATCACAAATCCAACAATTCCAACTGATAAAATCGGTACGATAAGAATGTCCTTGACACCTTGTATTGTCTTTGGTACTTTTATGTATTTATTTAAGAACAAAGTTACATATCCTGCTAAAAAGCCTGCTATAATGCCTCCGATAAACCCTGAACCTATTGTACTTGCCAGAAAGCCCCCAACTAAACCTGCTGCAAATCCTGCTTTATCTGCTATTGAATGAGCTATATAAGCCGACAATACAGGAACCATCAAACCTAAAGCTGCTACAGCACCTGTCTGATAAAAGCCCCATGCTATTGATCCTTCATCCTGAAATGCATATATACCAAATGCAAATGAAATCGCTGTTAAAATTCCGCCAGCTACTACAATTGGAAGCATATAGGAAATTCCCATCATTAAGTGTTTATATATGGATTTAATTCCTTTTTCTCCATTGCTTGAGTCAGCCTTCTTTTCTCCCTTAATAACTTCCGTTCCTACATCATTAATCGCATTATTAATAACCTCATTAGCTTTTTTAACTGCTTTACCAACGCTACATTTAAGTACCTTTCTTCCTACGAATCTACTCTCGTCAATATCACGGTCAACTGCAAGTATTATCGCATCTGCTTCATCAATTTCCTTCTGTGTTAAAACATTTTCTGCTCCTGATGTTCCCTGAGTTTCAACTTTCACATCATATCCCAATTCTTTTCCAGTTACTTCTAAATTTTCTGCCGCCATAAATGTATGTGCTATTCCTGTCGGACACGCCGTAACTGCTACTATCTTTTTAGCCATTTTTCTTTCCTCCTTTTATTAACGACTTGTTTTTGATATGCTCAATATACCACTATTTTTTGCCTAATTCAATATTTTTCACGCTCATTTATGCTCGTTTTCGCACATTTTCTTTCATATTGTTGCATCAAATGCTCATTTATGCTATATTGTCATTAATAAATATATTTTAGGAGGTAAGCTCTATGTATGACGACGAGAGAAAAATGTCTATATTAAATACCATTCAAGCAAGGGGAAGTGTAAACGTAGCAAATCTTGCAAAAAAATATTCTGTTTCCGAATCCACTATAAGAAGAGATTTATCTTCTCTTGAGAAATCTGGTTTTGTTAAAAGAACTCATGGAGGAGCTATTCCTATAGAATCCTCCCTAACTGAATATGACTATAATGCAAAAAAAACTTTGCACTCCAAAGAAAAAGAAATAATTGCGAAGAAAGTTGCAAACATGATTAAGAACAATTCAACTATATTTCTAGGAACATCTACTGCTACAAATATACTATCTTGTTATTTAACCGCAAAAGGACTCACAATAGTTACTAATTCTCTTGATGTTGCAAATATAATTTCCAAGCGAAGTGATTACAATCTTATAATTTTAGGTGGTAATTATATAAATACCGCCCGAACTATTGAAGGTATGACTTCTATTAATCAAATTCAACAAATGCATTTTAATCAGGCATTTCTAGGTGCAAATGGTATAGATGTTAATTTTGGTATATCTACCACAAGCGATTTAGAAGCCAGAAGTAAATTTGCAGTTTCTCAAAATAGTAGTGAAGTCTACTATTTATGTGATGCGAGTAAATTTGACAGAATATCTCAATATAAGGTTTCTAATTTGTCGGAAATAACTGCTATCGTAACTGATCCATCAATTTCCACTGATATTAAAGAGAAATATGATAAACATTGCAATATTATAATTTAATATCCATTTTGCTATTTTATAAATCATCATATATATTTTTATCTGGCGATTTTATAATGTAACACACATATCAATGTAAAAAATAAAAATGACCACAAATCTTTTATTAGGTTTGTAGTCATTTTTCTTAATACTGATACTTTATCCATACCGCATCACTATCAAATTTCTTTACATCAATTAGTTTCAACCTTGTAACATCCTGTTCCATCGCTAGTCCATCAAACACAGCAGACATACCACCTCTGCCGTCAATTTCTGCTCCTATCAACAGACTTATTTCATTTAAAAGTCCTGCTTCTAAAAATGCAGTATTAATCTTTGGGCCTCCAACAACTCCTATACGTTCTACATCAAACTCTTCTGCAAGAATTTCTGTTGCACGTACTAGGTTAACACTCTCTTTTCCACATGCAATCCAAGAAATATTCTGTCCATCCAAATAGTTCAGATACTCTTTGGATACTTTTTCACTGGTTACGATCAGATATGGCTTTATCATACCAGACGCCTCCATCCATAGAAGTTCTCATTTGTATCAATAATAACTTCGTAGCCTGTGACATCTGCTTTCTTGGAAAAGCCCTCTTTTTCATAGCTTTCTGTATTTTTTTGCATGGAATTCGCCCAGATCTGCCATTTCAAGCTCTGCTGTTACTCGTCCACTGACTGTAGTTGGCACATTAATTTCATCCAATGTCGTGTAATAATCATCAACTTCCGGCAGCTTCGATGTCATGGCACAGTCGATTCTTCCACCAATGGAAATCATCATGTGGCAGATAATATATGGTTTCTTCTAATTACATTTTTCCACCATATACAGGGAATCCGCTACTTTCACCATAATTTTCAATCTTCTTAAAATTCTTAAGTACTTCCATATCCTCTTCACTGATAGTAAAGTCAACCTCTGCATTAGACTTCATATGCTCCGGATTTTCTGTTTTTGGAAGAGATATTGTTCCAAGTTGTAATGTATATCTGATGCAAAGCTGTGGAACTGATACTCCATATTTATCAGCTATTGCTTTGATTTCCGGCTGACTAAGAATCTCTCCATGTGCTATTGGAGAATATGCTTCTACAGCAATGTCATTCTTCTGACAGTAGTCTATAAGTTCAAGTGGGGTGTTGCTGATATGGCAAAGAATCTGATTAACCATTGGTTTTACTTTTGCTGTTTCCATAAGGCTCTCAATATCTTCAATCTGGAAATTAGAAACACCGATTGCCTTTAACTTTCCTTCATTATAAGCTTCCTCTAGTGCTCTCCATGCCTGGCGATTGCCTTCTTTATATCTGTTATCACTCTGATTTACTTCTACCCATGGCTGTGGGCTGTGAATTATCATCATATCGAGATAATCTAGTCCCATCTTTTTTAATGTCTCATCGATTCCTGCCTTCGCTTCTTCGTAAGTTTTGTGCTCAGCAGCCACCTTTGAAACTACAAATAGTTCCTCTCTTGGAACGCCACAAGTACGAATTCCCTCACCGACACCTCGCTCATTTCCATATGCCTGTGCTGTATCAAAATGTCTATATCCAAGTTTTGCTGCATCTTTTACTGCGTCCGCTGCTTTTGAATCATCAATAAACCATGTTCCAAGTCCTAACTGTGGTATTTTAACACCATTATTTAAAGTTAAATTTTTGTTATACATTATAAAATCTCCTTTCACATTTACGTGTATTTATAATTGTATATTATCACCTGAACCCAACTTTAGGTCAAGTATTTTTCACCAATATTCTTTCTTTATTTTATACCATGTAACATATAATTATTAATAAACTTTTTAATTAAAAAGAGCCTGCACTCATAAGAATACAGACTCTTTGCTTTATTTATTTTTTCATTTTAATTTTTCGCTTAGACCATTTACCATAATAAGTTATTCCATTTACAACCTTATATGCTCTTACTCTAATATAGTACTTTTTGTTAGCTTTAAGTTTTTTAATTGTAAATTTAGCTTTCTTATATTTTTTAGTCTTTGCTTTCTTAAATTTCTTTGATTTTGATATCTTTATCTGATATCCATTTACACCTTTTGCAGCTCTAAGTTTGATTTTTGCTTTTTTAGCGCTTCTCTTCTTAATTGCTTTTTTAATTTTTACTTTAGGTACTTTTACATTACCTACTGAAGAGTTTGTTGTTACATTGCCATTATCTTTTTTCACCGCATTTGTAGTTGTTGTGCCTTCATTTTTTCCGTTTCCGGTTGTTGTAACCTGCTGTGGCTCTGTTGTTACAAAATTTGTTATTTCATCATTCTTAGTTGTAGCCTCAGATACCTTAGTTGTTGTTTCTGGTGCCTTTGTTGTTGTCTCTGCCACCTTTGTTGTTGTTTCTGATACCTTTGTTGTTGTCTCTGCCACCTTAGTTGTTGTTTCAGGTGTCTTTGTTGTTGTCTCAGATACCTTTGTTGTTGTCTCTGCCACCTTAGTTGTTGTTTCAGGTGTCTTTGTTGTTGTTTCAGGTGCCTTTGTTGTTGTTTCAGGTGCCTTTGTTGTTGTCTCTGCTACCTTAGTTGTTGTTTCAGGTGTCTTTGTTGTTTCTTCAGGTGCCTTTGTTGTTGTCTCTGCCACCTTAGTTGTTGTTTCAGGTGTCTTTGTTGTTTCTTCAGGTGCCTTTGTTGTTGTCTCTGCCACCTTAGTTGTTGTTTCAGGTGTCTTTGTTGTTTCTTCTCCTGAAAGACTATCAAGGAATCTACCATTGCTCTGTGCAAATGAGTTTTTATTCTGTGATGAATCCCAGTTAATTGACCATGTCATGATTCCTCTTAATCCCGGATGTGCATTGTTTAATTCTGTAAATGCACTCTGTAATGTTTCATTTGAAACCTGTCCACTTCCTGCAGCACTTGCTGATGAAGGTACACCTATTACTACCTGATCAGGTCTAAGTGGTGCAAAATACTTTTCTGCAGTCTGTGACTTTGTATAATAGTTATTTACATAGAAACCGTTTAATAACATGTTGCACATTGCAACAATTCCTTCTTTTGTTCCCATGTTGTATGACTGATTATCTGTTGCAATCATTGGTGATGAATTGTAAAGCTGTACATGTACATATGTTGTTTCATTTCTAAGTGCATTTATCATTGGAAGATATACACCTGCTCTTGCATCACAGTACTGATTTATTCCACCGTAGAACTGATATCCTAACTGTACGTAGAATGTTTCAGGTGCCCATGAAAGAATGAAATCTTCTCCATAGCTGTTTACAATTGTTCTTATTGCATTTATCATGTTAACAATCTTTGGTGATGTTGGATTGTTAATGTCTATATCTTTTCCACTTTCAAACTGAACTGATGACTGTTCAAGGTCAATGTCGATTCCATCAAATCCATATTCATCTACAATTGATTTAATATCACTTACAAACTGGTTAACTGCACTCTGTGATGTCAATGAGAAATATCCCTCATATCCACCTATTGAAAGTACAATCTTTTTACCTTGTGCCTGTAATGCTTTCACATCATTTTTGAAATCTGCCTTTGTGTAGTCTGCTGTAAGTCCTGAAATATCAAATTTCATTTTTCCGTCTGTACTTCCTGCACTTACAGGTTCTGCAAATGATATATTTATTACATCCCAGTTTTTATCTACATCTCTTAACTTAATGAAAGGATTTCCTGAATTATCCCATGTATGGTAATAGCCAATTAAAAGTCTTGATGCCAAATCACTTGTTGCTGTGCCCGGTTTAGTTGTTTCTGCAACTTTTGTTGTTTCAGATGTTTCTAATCCTTCTATTGTTACCTCTATTGTCTGTCCTTCTGTTTCATATCCATTTAAATTGGCTGTAACCTTTATAATATGTTTGCCATTTGTTGTAAATGTATATGATGTTGCTGTTGCTAAAGCAAATGTTTCAACATATTTTCCATCAGCATATACTCTATATGTCTGTCCACTTTCCATCTGCTCATTTGTCTGACCCCAAACAAATGATACTGTTCCGCCATCCTGACTCTGCTTTGCTAAGCCAATTACTTCTGTTGGCCTTGCCTCTGTCTGAGAAGATGAAGTTGTTTCTGCTTTTGTTGTAGCTTCTGTCTTTGTTGTTTCTTCTTTTTTTGTTGTAACTTCTGTTTTAGTTGTAGATGTTTCTTTTGTTGGCTGTTCATGTTTTTCCAATGAATCCATAAGTGAATCCATTGATTTAGCCCATGCATAATCATTTGTAGCATCCCAGTTAATTGACCAAGTCATTACACCTCTAAATGTTGGGTAAGCTTTCGGTGCTGTAAAACTTCCTGATGATGTTCCATTTACAAGTGATGTTACTGCTGTAGAAATAACATCTGTTGACACATATCCACTTGAAGCTGCTTTCGGTGTTGACGGCAATCCTAATGCTACCTGATCAGCTCTTAAACCATTTTCCAATAATAATGTTGCAAGTGATGTCAGAAAATCTGCATTTCCAACCTGTGCATTAAATCCGTTATAACCATTCATTCCACCTGTATTGTAGAACTGTGGATAACAAATTGTAAGAATATCTCTAATCTTATATGCTAATCTGTAATATGCAGATGTTACTGCTGTTCCGTTTGGATTTGTATCCTGAAAATATAATGTTTCAGGTGCCATAGTGATAATAAATTCATCTCCAAAATGAGACTGCACTTTTCTAAGTGCCTCAGCTATGTAATCAGTTCCTGATACCGCACTTCCTTCAAAGTCAATATCTACACCTTCAAATCCATATTCTTCTATCATTGAAATAAGGCTTGTTGCAAACTGATTTGCTGATTCTTCATTTGTTATATAAGTTGTTCCTTCTGCTCCACCTACTGAAATAATTACATGCTGACCTTTAGCCTTAGCATCTTTTATGTCCTGAATAAACTGAGCCTTTGTATATCCTCCTAATGCAGTAGATAAATCTTTGTCAAGTTCAAATGTAACCTTTCCGGCTGTTGTTGATGAATTTGCAAAAGCCACACAAATCATATCGTAGTATAATGGAACATCTGAAAGTTTAAGTGCAGTTGATCCATTGAGAAAGTTATGCCAATATCCTGTTACCATATGCTCAGGCAATTTAGAATTAACTGTATAATTATTCTGAGTTGTTTCTTCTGTTCCTGATGCGTTTGTTGTTTCTTCTATTCCCGCAACTAAGTCAGTTCTTTCTTTCCATAAAGTTACTGCTACTGTAGGAGACCATCCGGAATTGGAATTGTGTTCATATGTACATTCATACACTTTATCCTGATATTGAACCAAATCACCTATTTTATAGTGAACGTTATCCGGTGACCACACAGGATATACACCTGTCGCTGTTTTCTTAGTTGTTGTCTCAGGTGCCTTTGTTGTTTCCGGTTTCTTAGTTGTTGTTTCCGAAGC
>NZ_QUGP01000007.1:0-46945 GCF_003479125.1 Eubacterium sp. AF19-12LB
CTGCGTCATGAATAACCACCTCAAATCCGCTGCGCTACTTTTCGGTGATTATACATTCGCCAAATATATAAAATTTTATGTAAACATAAAATTTTATATGTCTGGCTCATTGTGTATAACAAACAATAATAAATAATAACAAACAATAAAAGGCTGAAAGTGGCATAAATAAAGGGTTTTACCACCAAATATCGCAAAAATACAACAAAAAATGTCTATATATAGTAATTGTGAATGATTTAACAAAGAAATGAAACGGTTTTAAATAACAAAGTATACAAGTTTGGGAAAATGAGAAATAACAAAAATGTATAAAATATACAAGAATACGATTTGTAAAATCGTTTTTTTATGTTGATTTGTACATATATGTGTGCTAGAATATGAATTAGGAAATCACGATGTGAATTCTAATGTAGGTGAAATTTTTAAATTTTTTGAAGGAGGAAGTTATAATGAGAAAATTTAGCCGCAAAGCATTAGCTTTATCACTTTGCGTAGTTTTAGGAGCTACAGGTTTTACAGGTTGTGGCGATAAGAAAAATGGAGGCGGTTCTTCTAAGGGAGATAATACTGCAGACATGAGCACAGGCCTCAACAAAGATGCAGAAGGTGACATATCAATCATGGTATGGTCAGGTGATGGTCAGTATTATGAAGATATAGGACATATGGATTGGACAAAGGATGACATTAAAGCACAGAACGTTGCAGCAGTTTATGCAGTAGCTAAGAAGTTTAATGAAACATATCCTAATGTAAAGATTAACCTTTTTGCTAAATCAGGTGATCCTAACCAGGCCGGAACAAACACATGGGATCAGGAAATTGAAAACTTTAAAGTAGACCATGGTAAATATCCTGATATTTGGGCATCAACAGATGTTCCTAATGACATTAAGAAAGGTTTAGTTGCAGATTTATCAGTTTACAAAGATGAAAGTTCATACAAAGCATACAATGAATCACTTATGGCAACAATGAACTATTGGGGATTCCAGGGCGCATTGCCATCATACTCAATTCCTTGGGGTATTTGGGTTAATAAATCACTCGCAACAGAAAACAATATCGATGTTCCTGATATTGATTGGGATATTGATGAATATACAGATTTTATCAAGTCAGCAGATTGTGAAACATTCTGGGGCGACAAGAGCACTCCTGTACGTTTAATTGAAACAGGAACAGAAGATATTAATAAGAGCATCTTAGAGAATGGAACAGTTAATGTTAACTCAGATGCAGTTAAAGACTTGCTTACATATGTACCTGAATGGGCTGAAACAACAGTTGACGTTGCTGAAGGTGCAGGAAATCTTTCAGAAGAAATTGCTAAGGAATGTGGTCAGTACAGCTGGTATTACTTCTGCAACAATAGATTATTAACAGATTCAAATGATCCTTGGTATCTTGCTAGTGCAGCAGATCCTAATGCAAAGAGCACACTTGGTGTTGTACAGGCAGATGACTTTGATATTTATCCAAGACCATCTACAGAATATTGTGATAATACAGTAGGAACAGTAGTTGACCCAATCTGTGTACACAATTATGCATTAGATGATAAGAATGCTGAATGGAGTGATTCAGAAAAACAACAGTTATTAGTTGCTTACACATTTGCAACATACTGGACTGGAAGCACAGAAGCTAAGCAGGCAATTGCAGATCAGGAATGGGTTCAGGGTACATCATATAAACCTGCTATGAACGATACATTCCCAGTAGTAACTGGAGATGCATATGATGAACAGATGGATATCTGGTATTCAATCGATTCACATGCAGTTTACAAAGATACAGAAAAATTCCCTGGATTTGCAGAAGTTGTTCGTTTATATAAAGAAGGACAGACATGGGATTACTCAGATAAGACAACTCCGGTATCAATTACAGAAAATGGTGAAAAACAGAGCTGCTTATATGAATGGGAAAACATGTGGGATGAAAATGTAGCAGGCGCATGGCAGACAGACCCTGACTGGGTTGACAATGTAAAATCTAGATTGGCTGACTGGAATACAGCTATGAATAAAGATTTAGAAGCAGCTACAGAACAGTTGAAGGAATCTTTAAAGGAATATTATGGATTCACAGATGCTGATTTTAAATAAAAGCTGATTGTTAACATCATTGCGGAACTACTCACTTGGGCAGTTCCGCTTTTGTAACAAGAAAGAAAGGACAACAATGAAAAAAAAGATTATTAGCGGATTGGTTGCTGTATGTGTCATTGTTGCAGCGATATTTGCATATAAGTTTGCGTTTGGCAACTCCGGTACATATGTTAAAGATCCAAGTGCTACTGAAGTACAAAAGGCGTTTGATACTTTAAACAATGCATATGTAGAAGATGGCACACAACCAGAAAAGTATTACACAGATTTCATTGCTGACAGTTCTCTGAGTACAGGCGAAGGAAAACATATTGCATCAGTAAATGGTGGAATATCAACTGAAGAATATTATCAGCAGAACAAAAACAATGAAAATGTTTCTGAAGAAGTTAAAGAAAATAGTAATCCGATGAAAGAATTAGATTATCAGGATGTAGCTCAATATGACATTTCAGTTGAAAAGAGCGGATTGTACTATTTGTATTTGGATTACACTTCAGTAGGAAGCACAATGTCTAATTACACAGTAAGCGTTAAAATTGATGGTGAACAGAAGTATAATGAAATGAATACAATAAGTTTACCGCTTACATGGAAAGATAAAGATGTTGAAGTTGATAAAGATGGAGTTAAAACATTTCCGTTAGACAGTCACAATGATGAAATGGCTCCAAGCCAGGAAGTTGTTAAAGACTGGAATTTAGAATCTCCTCTTTATAATAATACATATACATCAACAACTCCTTTATGCTTCTATTTAGAAGAAGGCGTAAATACAATCGAAATCGAAAATGTTTCATCAGGCGGCTTGGCAGTTGGAGATTTAGTTGCTGCAGCTGCAGAAGATGACACAGATTCATACGAAGATTATGCTAAGAGTCATAGCAATGAAAAACATATCTCAGATGAAGATGTTCAGATTGACGCAGTATATTATGATACAAAAAATACAACAAGTGCTATTTATGGAACAAGCACAAATTCATCACTTACAAGATTTAACATCGATTATGAAAAATTAAATACATTAGGATGGTCAGAAGCAGGTGCAGAAGTTACATATAAGTTCAATGTAGCTAAGACAGGAAATTATAACTTGGCCTTCCATTATAAAAATGAAAAGAAAGAATTCAGTTCTTTTGAAACAATTAAAATAGATGGAAAAGTCCCATTTACTGAATTAGAAAATTATCAGTTTCCATATGTAGCATCAGGTTGGGACAACCTTACACTCGCTGATGAAGAAGGAACTCCTTATGAAATCTATTTAACAGAAGGTGAACATACAATTACGATTAAACAGGAAAACCAGCCTGTTATGGAAGCGTATAGAGATGCTTTACTTATTGAACAGCATTTGACAGATTTTGAACTTGAAATCACAAAGATTACAGGTACAAATATTGATAAAAACAGAAAATGGAAAATGACTAAATACATTCCTGAGATTAAGGATTATCTTGATGCGTACGAAACATTAATTCAGCATATAAGATTTTTGCTTCAGGATTATTCAGATGGTGGTAATGATGGTGCAGTTCTTACTTATTTAGATCAGGCGGAAGTTTTCATCAAGAATATTTCAAAATATCCGGATGAAATTGCTTTACATAAAACTGATTTAACCGGAGCTGAAAACTCAATATTAAAATCAATGAGTAACTTTACAACAGAAGTTGTAGCTAACAGCATTACACTTGATAGAATTTATGTTTATGGTGATAAGAGCCAGTTAGGAGCAAATAACTCTTCGGTTGGTGGATCACTCTGGGTTGGAATAAAGTCATTGATGAATACATTTACTTCATCTAAGTATTCTACAGATATTGAACAGGCAGGAGACGACGTACTTACGATTTGGTACAATGGTGCTATTACTCACGTAGATTTACTTCAGAAGATGGCTGATACACAGTTTACACCACAGACAGGAATTAAAGTTAAGATTGCAACAATGCCTGATGTAAATAAACTTACATTAGCTATTGCAGCTGATAAGACACCTGATATGGTATTAGGACTTGCTTCTTACGTGCCATTTGACTTATCAAGCCGTGGTGCTTTATATGATATGACACAGTTTGATGATTTCTGGTCAGTGTCAAAGAGATTCCCAACAGGAAGTTTTGTTTCATATGTATATAATGAAGGAGTTTATGCTATTCCTGAAAGAACAGATTTCAACGTTATTGCATATAGAACAGATATATTTGACAACTTAGGAATTCAGGTTCCTGATACATGGGATGACTTAATTGAAATATTACCTACACTTCAGAGATATGGTATGAATTTCTATCATAATATTTCTCTTGGTACAACAGGTTACAAGTGGTTCTATCAGACAGCTCCAATGATTCTTCAGAATGGCGGACAGCTTTACAAGCAGAATGAAGATGGAATTGTAACAACAGGTATTGATACAAAAGAATCAGTTAAAGGTTTACAGGTATTGGGCGATTTATTTACAAAATACTCACTTGATACATCAGTACAGAACTTCTTTAATTCATTTAGATATTCTACATTGCCAATTGGTATTATTGGTATGGAAGATTACACATTGATTAACAATGGTGCACAGGAATTAGAAGGACAGTGGGATATTGCTCCATATATCGGAACAAAGAGAACTGATGAAAATGGAAATGAATATGTAGACAGAACATTCGTAGCAAATGGTTCAGGCGCTTCTATATTTAAATCGTCTAATAAGAAGGAACAGGCTTGGAAATTCCTTAAATGGTGGACAAGTCAGGATGTTCAGGTTGAATATACAAACACACTTCGTTCTACATACGGTAAGACATATTTCTGGCTTTCAGCAAATATTGAAGCTTTAAAAGCTAACCCAATGGATGAAGCTGATAAGCAGGTTATTTTAAATCAGATGAATTATGTAACTGATGTAACAAGAACACCGGGGCAGTACTTACTTGAAAGAACAATTTCAAATATATGGACAACAATGGTATTCGATGGAACAGCGGCACAGGTTGCAGTCGATGAAGCAAAGGTTGATGTAAACAGAGAAATTATTCGTAAGATGCAGGAACTTGGATACTACGATGAAGATGAAGTGATGGTTAAGAAATTCAAACTTCAGGGTTACGATTGGATTAAAGAAAATCAGGATGCGGCAGCACCGGAAAAGGAGGAGTAAAAGATGGCTAAAACAATAGCAGAGCGCAATCATAAAAAACACGCATCTGGCGAAGGATTTAAAATCTTTTTACTTTTCCTTCCATATGCACTTTTATTTATAACATTTATTTTACTTCCTATTATAATAGCTATGGGATTGTCATTTACATATTTTGATGTAATTAACGCTCCAAAGTTTGCGGGATTACATAACTATATAACATTGCTCACGGGTGATGAAGTATTTATGAAGTATGTATTACCTAATACTGTATTGTACGCTATTGTAGTAGGTATTGGAGGATATATATTATCTTTCTTAATGGCTTGGTTACTTGCTCAGGTAACACCAAGAATCAGAACAGTATATGCTTTGGCTATGTACACACCTTCAATGGTAGGTCAGGTTTTGATTACAGTAATTTGGAAGACAATCTTCTCTGGTGATCAGACGGGTTTAGCTAATGCATATTTACAGAAATTTGGAATAATTGATCAGCCAATTCAATGGTTGATTTCATCAGATTACTTTATGCCGATTATGATTTTCGTATCATTATGGTCATCAATGGGTATTGGATTCTTATCAATGCTTTCAGGTATTTTAAATATCGATCAGGAATTATACGAAGCAGCTTATGTGGATGGTATAAAGAACAGAGCACAGGAAATCATTTACATTACAGTCCCATCAATGAAACCACAGATGTTATTCGGTGCGGTTATGGCGATTGTAAATGCGTTTAACATGGGATGGATTGGTGTTGCTTTAGCAGGTGCCAACCCAACACCGGATTATTCAGGACAGTTAATTGCTAACCATATTGATGATTATGCATTCTTACGTTATGAAATGGGTTATGCAGCTGCAATCTCAGTAGCATTACTTGCTTTAGTATGGATTTGTAGCCAGGTAGCAAATAAGTTGTTTACTGAAAAAGATGAATTTTAAAAGGGAGGAGAAATAGAATGGCAAATTTTCAAGGTAATAGAATTAACCCAACAAGATTTTCAACAGGGCAAATAAAATTCCACATTATTGCATTTCCATTGTCAATATTTATGATACTCCCTGTAATTTTTATAATATGTCAGGCGTTTAAGCCTTTAGGTGAATTGTTTAGATTCCCACCAACAATTTTTGTTCACAATCCAACATTGGATAACTTTAAGAATCTGTTTAACTTAGCAGGAGCTACAGGTATTCCAATGTCAAGATACTTTTTGAACTCACTTATTGTAACAGTTCTTACAGTAATCTTGAATGTAATTATTACAATAATGGCAGCATATGTATTCTCAAAAAAGAAATTTAAGATTAAAGGTGCTTTATGGGAAATCAACCAGGCAGCCCTTATGTTCGTAATGACAGCTGTTGCCATTCCAAGATTTATTATTATTGTTAAATTAGGAATTTACAATACATGGCTTGCACATATTTTGCCTTTGATTGCAATGCCGGTAGGTTTGTTCTTAGTTAAGCAGTTCGTTGATGGTATACCTGATGCTTTAATAGAAGCAGCCGTAGTTGATGGCGCAGGAGATATTACTATTTTAAGAAAAGTTATTATTCCATTAACAAGACCTGCTTTGGCTACATCTATCGTGCTTACATTCCAGGCAGTATGGAATAACGTAGAATCATCAAATAACTACATTACAAACGAAACATTGAGAACATTAAACTACTATGTAAACTCTATCAGTGTTAATAACGTAGTTGCAGCGGCTGGTATTTCAGCAGCAGCTTCGATGATATTGTTTGTACCTAACTTGATTATCTTTATCTGTATGCAGTCTCAGGTTATGAACACTATGAGCCATTCAGGTATTAAGTAAGGAGGACCGGAAGATGAAGAGAAATATGAAGAAACCATTAGTGTTTATAATGGCATTAATGATGATGATAATGACAGTTCTTCCGGTTAGTGCATCCCAGGCTACAAGTTATACATACACTTTGGATGATAACAATGAGCGTGTAAGAACACAGGATGCTTACTTGCCAGATAGAACAATTACTAATTTAGGATTGAAAAATCCTTCAGACATAATAATTGATGAAAACAATATTATGTACATCTGCGATACAGGAAATACAAGAATTGTAATATACGATTTAAATTCAGAGAAGGTTTTACATATAATCTCAGGTGATGATGATATTTACAAGGGAACAGATTTCAAAGGATTTACAACTCCTAAGGGTATATTCCGTACAGATGATGGAACACTTTATGTTGCTGATGGCGGAGAAAAAGCTGTTTTCAAATTTGATTCAAATTACAATTACTTGACAGCATTTGAAACTCCAACAGCTCCAATATTTGGTGACACAAACTACGAACCAAGTAAAGTGGCAGTTGATAAAGGTGGAAACATCTTTATCGTGTCAGAAGGTGTTAATACAGGTATAATTCAGTTGAGTTATACAGGTGAATTTCTTGGATATTTTACATCAAATAAAACAAGATTGACACCACAGCAGGCATTCTTGAAAGCTATTTATACAAAAGAGCAGGAAGAAAAATCTGCACTGTTAAACACAGCACCACCTACATTTTCTAATATTTATGTTGATGAGACAGGTACTGTTTATACAACAAGTATGGGAAAAGGTGATGACTTATTAAAGAAACATAGTACAAACGGTGGAAACATGTTCCAAAACGCTGTTGCGGCACATGCAAGTTTGACAGATGTTTCAGTTGATGACAGAGGAATAATTTATGCAAGTGATACTACAGGATATATTACAGTTTACACAAAATCAGGAGAATTGATTTTTGATTTTGGCGCAAATGTAAAGAACCTTGATATTTCAGGTTTATTCTCATCACTTACAACAATTGCTACAGATAATAATAATAATATTTGGACAGCAGATGGAGATAAAGGATATTTACAGTCATTTATTCCAACAGATTATGCTAAGACAATTTATAAAGCCTTAGATGAATATGAAAATGGTGAATATGCAGCATCACTTGAAGACTGGTCAACAGTTCTTCGATTAAACCAGATGTCAGTACTTGCACACAATGGTGTAGGTAAAGCATATTACAATGCAGAAGAATATTCAGACGCAATGGAACATTTTGAAATTGCCGGAAACAGAAACGATTATTCAAATGCATTCTGGGAAGTTCGTAATGAAGTAATTCAGAACAATTTATGGTGGGTAATGCTTATCATCTTTATTCTTATTGTTGTAAAAGTATTGATTGTTTTAATTGACAGAAAGAAAGTATTAAAGAAGAAAAAGAGAGCCCTCGGTAAGAAGTTAAAAAAAGTGCCTGTAATTGGAGAGTTAGGATATGCATTTAAGATATGTAAACACCCAATTGACAGATATTATGATATCCGTGTAGGAAAGAATGGTTCAGTTATCGCTGCAAGTATTATATACATAGTATTCTTTATTGTTTATATGATTTATAAGACAAGCAAAGGATTTATTTATCAGTACACAGATATTGAAGATATGGATATCAGCGCAGTAGTAATCGGTTTCTTCGCAATCGTAATTTTATTTGTTATTTGTAACTATCTTGTTACATCAATTACAGATGGTGATGGAACATTTAAGCAGGTTTATATGATTCCTGCATATGGTGCAATTCCTGCTTTAATATCAATGATAGCAGTAATTGTTATGTCTTATGGTTTGACATATAATGAAGCATTCATTCTTACAGTAATCTTAATTGTTGGTATCGGCTGGTCATTAGTACTGGTATTCCAGGGATTATCAACTGTACATGATTACAGTTTTAAAGAAACAGTAGTAAGTTTGATTATTACATTTGTATTTATGCTCATTGCAGCAATCGTAGTACTTATCGTAATTATCATGTGGGAACAGTTATCAGGCTTCTTAATTACAATAGGAAAGGAGATTATAAGAAATGTTACAGGTAAATAAAAAAGTTATAAATAAAATAATATCAGCATCTCTCATAACAGTCCTTTCAGCAGGAGTTGCAGTAAATGGTTCCTATCTTAATACAAACAGAGATACAAGAAAGGCACCTGAAAGATCAAAGTCAGCAATGAGTGTTTCTTCAGCTTTTGAAAAAATATATGAGTCTGATAAGGTTGCATATTATTATAGAGAAGACAGAGATATATTTGCTATTGAAGATAAGGCAACAGGATATGTCTGGAAAACAGGTTTAGACGTTCCGTTTAAAAAGCAGGTTGAAGATGCTAAAGATGCAGTAAATGGTGAAGGCCATTATACAGTTGAAAGACTAGCAGAAAAATGGAAAATGACTAAAGTTCAGGTTAGAGAAATTGCCAATACTCCAATTGAAGAATCAATGAATGAACAGTACACTGGAATTGCTAATTCATTAATTTCAATTGAATGTTTCAAAGGAAGCGGAGAAAGTATGACAACAACTACATACGCTTCAGCATCATATGATGATAAAGATGGTGATTCATCACTTGAAGAAGTAAGTGGTTCTAATGGAAAACAGTGGAAATTAAATGCTGTATTTGATAAAGCTGAAATTGGTGTTGAAGTTATGATTACTTTAGGTGATGACGGAAGCATCAATTACAATATTCCTTACGATGGAATTTCAGGTAAGGGTATTAAGAAACTTTCATCAATATCAATTACTCCTTTCTTAGGAGCAAGTGGTGGTGTACAAACTGTATATAATGAAAAAGAAAAAGATTGGACAGACCTTCAAAAAAAATATTTAACACCTGGTTATGTATTTGTACCTGATGGAAGTGGAAGTTTAATCAGATTCGCAGAAAATACATCAAAGTTCAGTGATTACACAGGAGATGTTTATGGAAGTGATTTATCAAGTTATATGTATTACTACAGTGCACTTGATGATTCAGTTCCACTTGAAGATCCGGTAATGCCTGTATTTGGCGTTTCACAAGGTGATGGAACTCAGTCAGCGTTTGTTGCATATGCAGATAGTGGCGATGAATTTATGACAATTATTGCAACTCCATCATCTACGGACAAGAATAAAATCAGATATACATATGCATATCCTAAATTCTCTTACAATACAGAATTCTACCAGGTTACAAACCAGGCAGGTGATGCTTATCGTAAGACTCAGGATAAGGCAAATGAATTTGATATTGATATGACATACGATTTCCTTTACGGAGATGGAAGTAACGGCGAACCTGCAGCTGATTATACAGGAATGGCAAAAGCATACAGAGAACATCTTATCGAAGAAGGAATATTGACAGTTAAGGAAGATGAAGAGGGAGATATCCCAATGAGAATTGATTTCTTAATGTCAGATTCTAAAAAAGGTGTATTTGGAACACAGGAAGTTGCCGTAACAACAACAGATGATGTTAAGAAAATTTTAGATAAGTTAATTGGAGATGGAATAACAAATATTAATTCAGGTCTTATGGGATGGCAGAAAAATGGTGAAACATTAGCAAAGCCAAGTGATTGGAAGTTCTCAAAGGACATTGGTAAAAAAGGCAAATTCAAAGATCTTATGAAAGAATTTAGCGACAAGGAAATTGATATTTCATTCTCAAGAGATTTCGTATCAATTAACAGTAAGATGATTAACTACTATGGAAATGCAGCTAAGCATTTAAATACTCAGTATTTAACAGTAGATAAATCAAAAGTATTGCCTGAAAACTCACCTGTAACTGACTTTAGTTTTGCATTACCTACAAAGTCAGCAAACTGGTTGACAAGTTTATACGAAAGAATTAGTGATTACAATAATTCAATAACAGTTAAAGGTATTTCAAATACATTATTAAGCTCACATAGCAGTACAGGACCTACAACAACTGTTACACAGGCAATTAACTTATATGAAAAAGCATTTGAAAAAATTAAGAAGAATGGGGCAACAGTTAATATGGATAGCCCAAATCAGTACTTATGGAAATATACAGACCGTTACTTACAGTCACCTGTAGGAACATCTCAGTATGTATATGAAACTGATTCAGTTCCTTTCTTACAGATGGTATTAAATGGAACAATGGAAGTATACGCACCATATTCAAACTTCTCATTCTATTCACAGGCTGACATGTTGAAGATGATTGATTATAATATTTCACCTTCATTCGTGTTAACACAGAAGCCTTCATACTTACTTGCATCAACAACATCGTGTGATTACTACTCAACAGAGTTCGATCAGTATGAAGATTTGATTAATACAATTTACACAACAGTAAATGATGTGTTATCAAAGGTTAAGGGATGCGAATGGATTGGAAGAAAAGTATTAGATGATGGTGTAATTGCTAATGAGTACACATCAAATGATGGAGAAAAGACAGTAATCATCAACTATACAGATGAAGAAGTAACAATAAACGGTGAATCAGTTCCTGCCCAGAGTGCAGCAGTAATTGAAGGAGGTGTAAATTAATGGCAGACGAAAATAAGATTGTAACACCTTCAGATATTGAAGAAGCAAAGACAGAAACAGTAGATACACAGACAACTGCTACAGTGGAAAACACTGTAGCAGAGAAAGATGAAAAAGTTGAAAGTGTTGTTACAGATGAAGAAATTGCATCTGTAGAAATAACTCAACCACAGAAAGCCCAAAGTTCAAGTCTTCGAGCTCAGATGAAAAGTCTTAGAGACGAAGAAGAGGAAGAAGCTAAAGAAAAAGAAGAAGAAAAATCTCAGCCGGAAGAAGAACCTGTCCGTGGTGATTCCATAATAGAAGAAAAACTGGCTAAGATTGAAAAAGAAGAAAAAATGAGCAAAGCAGAAGCCAGAGCAGAAAAGGCAGCATTAAAGGCTGCAGAAAAAGCTGCAAAGGAAGAAGCAAAAGCCGTAAATAAAAAAGAAACTAAACAAAAGAAAGTACAGCCAAAGGAAAAAGGCAAAAAGAAAATGCAGACATATCAGCATAGACAGAATAAATATGGATATGCTTTTATGGCACCTTGGATTGTAGGATTTTTACTTTTTACATTATTCCCGTTTGTTGCAACTATTTTCTTGAGTTTTATGAACGTTAAGAAAGCAGCAACAGGTTATGTACTTAAGTTTGCAGGAATTAATAACTATATAACAGCGTTTATTAAGAACTCAGATTTCTTACCAGCGTTACTTAGTTATTTGAAGATGATAATTCCATATACATTCATTGTAGTTGTATTATCATTTATCATTGCGTATCTTCTTAATAAGATTAAGACAGGTAAGGGATTACTTAGAACAATTTACTTCCTGCCCGTAATTATTATGTCAGGTCCTGTAATGTCACAGTTACTTGATGTACAGAATGCGGCAGCAGAAGCTACACAGAAAGTAAGTGGTGCAGTTGATGCGGCTGATCAGTACTCAAACATCTTCATTATGCAGATGATTCAGAGTTACTCAGCACCATTAGCAACAACACTTGCTCAGGTATTTGATCAGTTATCAATAATTTTATGGTTTACTGGTATCCCAATCGTTTTGTTTATTAACGGTTTGCAGAAAATTAATGTAAGTATTTATGAAGCAGCTAAGATTGACTCAGCTAATGCTTGGCAGATAATGTGGAAGATTACAATTCCAATGTTAAGACAGATTGGAATGATTATTACAATCTTCACAGTAATTCAGTTAGGTACTTACGAAGCTATCAACCCTGTATACACCTTGATTCTTGAACAGACCGGTGATACGGCGAGTGGTTTAGGATATGCAGCAACATATGCATGGATTTACAGTATAATCGTATTAATAATTGTAGGATTTGTTTTATTGTTATTTAAGGAAAGAAAGCCAAAAGACATTAAAGACAGAAAGAGACAGGAAAAGAAATTGGCTAAACTTGAAAAACAGCAGATGAAGAGATTAAAGAAACAAAACAGATATGCAAAGAAGGAGGCAAAGAAATATGGCAAGTAAAAATGATCAATCAGTTATTGATTTGACTAAAATGAATAAGTTTAGTTTTGCAAAATTAAAGAAATTAAAAGCTGTTCATGTTATTTCTAAAATTGCTATATATTTCCTTCTTATTTGTATAGGATTTGTATACTTAGAGCCGATATTTGAAATGATATCAAAATCAATCATGTCAGCTAAGGATTTGATTGATCCATCAATTACATGGATTGCAAAGCATTTTACATTAAGCAACTTTAAAGAAGCAGCAAATACTTTGGATGTAAGTCATTCATTGATTAACTCAATTTGGGTTTCAGCATTGTTTGCACTTGGTCAGACTATTGTTTCTGCTACAACAGGATTTGCTTTATCAAGATATTCATTTAAAGGTAAAGGATTATGGTTTGGAATGATAGTATTAGCATTTATCCTTCCGGTACCACTCCTTACAGTACCTAGAATTATCATGTTAGATTCATTAAATACTGCAATCGGTGTTAAATTAATAGGAACTATCATTCCACAGCTTTTAATGTCTATTTTAGGACAGGGAACATATTCAACAATTTTGATTTTGATTTTCTATAACTTCTTCAATATGATTCCAAAATCATTAGATGAAGCAGCTATGATTGATGGTGCTGGAGCATTAAAGGTATTCTATCATGTAGCAATCAGATTATCACTTTCAACAATTCTTGTAGTATTTATGTTCGCATTCGTATTTAACTGGAATGAAACATATTCAACAAGTACATTGATGCGTAATTCAATTGAGTTGGTACCAAATCAGTTAACATTATTTGATAACAATCTTACAACTAGCGATGTAGGTAGTGTAAATGAAGCAAGTAAGATGGCGGCAACATTAATTTCAATAGCTCCATTGTTATTGTTATATGCACTCGTACAGAGACAGTTTATTGAAGGTATTGAAAACGCAGGTATTACAGGAGAATAAAAATGAAACGAAAACTGACAGCAATATGTATGATATTCGCCACAGCTTTTGCTGTGGTGGCCTGCCAGTCTTCTGATAAAAGCCAAACAAATAATACGAAAGATAAAACAGAGACTCAGACAGTCAAAGAAAGAATAGCAAATAGTATTCCGGACAGATATGATGATTACGGTGAAACAAAACCGGCTGATTATTATGTAAAAGCGGATGGATTTGATTATGACTATAATAGTTTGAATTACAAACTTGTATGGTCAGATGAGTTTGATTACGAAGGACTCCCTGATGAAAGCAAATGGACTTACGATATAGGTAAAGGCCAGGGCGGTTGGGGAAATGGCGAACTGCAAAAATACACAGACAAAGGAAATGCCTGGGTAAAAGATGGTAAGCTTACAATCGAACTTAGAAAAGAACAGGATGAATTCGGGAAAGATATGTATACGTCAGCCCGAATTAAAACAAAAGGAAAAGCTGATTTCCGATATGGTAAATTTGAAATTAAAGCAAAATTACCTAAAGGAAAAGGAACATGGCCCGCGATATGGATGCTTCCATCAAGTACTACTGAATATGGTGGATGGCCTATGTCAGGAGAAATTGACATAATGGAACATGTTGGATATTTGCAAAATATTATTCATTCAAATGTGCATTGTCAAAAATACAATGGATTGGATGGCTCTAATAAAGGTTGGGCAAAAAAAGTCGAGGGTGTTAGCGAAGAATTTCATACATATGGATTCGAATGGCTCCCGGACAAATTAATATTTACCGTGGATGGTGAAACAATATTTACTTACGATCCCGATGAATATGTTGGAAATAGTAAAAATGTAACAAAAGATGAATGGCCTTTTGATAAGGAATTTCATCTTATAATGAATATAGCTTACGGCGGAAGCTGGGGTGGAAGTTCAGGAACAGATGATGAATGCCTTCCACAGCAGATGCAGGTAGATTATGTTCGTGTATATCAAAGCGACGTTATAAGCGCTTTGGCAGAAAAAGAAAAATAGGAGGCGCAAATGAAAGCAATGAAAAAAATCGCATCAGTTGTTTTATCATTATTAATGGTTGTTTCTATAATTGGTGTTATGCCAACTCAAACAGATGCAGCTATCAAGGTTTTGACAGGCAAAAAGACAACTATTTCAATAGGCGAATCATATGGTATCGCTACATTAGCAAAGGGAGTTAAATACTCTACAAGCAATAGCAAAGTTGCTTCAGTTAACAGCAAAGGTTCAGTAAAAGGTAAAAAAGCCGGTATTGCAAAAATTAAATTATCATCAAGTGCCGGAACAGCAACAGTTAAGGTTACTGTTACACCAACTAAGGTAAAAGGTGTTAAGGCTAGCATTGCTTCAAGTACAGAAACAGCTTCAAACGTTACTGTATCTTGGAAGAAAGTAAAAGGAGCAACAGGTTATTATATCTACAAATCAACAAATAAGAACAAGGGATTTAAGAAGGTTGCTACAGTAAAAAAAGGTAAAAAAACAAAAACTACAATTAAGAATGTAGCCGGTGGTGCAACATATTACTATAAAGTAAAAGCTTATGCTAAAGCAGGCAAAAAAGCAATTGCTAGTAGCGAATATTCAAATGTTGCAAGCGTAAAAACTTGGAAGTTGACTTGGTCAGATGAATTTAATGGAACAAGTTTAGACCTCAATTCATGGAAATATGAAACAGGAGCAAATGGATGGGGTAATGAAGAATTTCAGGATTATACAGAAGGAAAGAACATTAAATTTGAAAATGGTTGTTTAGTAATTATTCCTAGAATGGAATATGATTTAGTTGCTAAGAAACCTGTATATTGCTCATCAACAAGAATTAATACTAAAGGTAAAAGAGAATTTACTTATGGTAGAATGGAAATAAGAGCAAAGGCATCTAAAGCAAAAGGTACTTGGTCAGCAGGATGGATGCTTGGAGCAAACAATGATACAAAAACATGGCCATTATGTGGTGAAATTGATATTTTAGAAGCAATGAACGGTGGAGTTCCACAGACAATCCATTGCCCATATTTTAATAACCAGTCAACATCTCATGGAAATAAGAATTATGACACAGGTCTTACACAGGCTACTGCAGCAGCAGATTTCCATACATATACAGCAGAATGGAATGAAAATTCAATCACATTCATGGTAGATGGAAGAGTAGTTGGTGTATATGATCCTTCAAAATTCAGTGCAAGTATTTTCAATGAAGCTTGGGTATTTGATCATTCATTCTTCTTCATTCTTAACTGTGCAATCGGTGGTAACGCTGCAGGAACAGTTACAACAAATGGATGGACATTAACAGGAACAAATGGAAATATTCAGACATATGAAGACTACTATTATGTTGACTATGTAAGAGTATATCAGTAAGATGAAATTGACTGTCACCCGTTAAGTGGCGGGTGACAGATATAATAAAACCTTAGGAGGGAATAACATGGTTACAATTAAAGATGTTGCTAGAGAAGCAGGAGTTGCAATATCTACGGTTTCTAATGTATTTAACAATGCTGACATCGTAAGTGAAGATACAAAACAGAAAGTATTAGAGGCGGTTGAAAAATTGCATTATATCCCTAATATGAATGCAAAGTTATTAAAATCTAATAGAAAGAATACAATAGGATTATTTGTAACAAGTTTACAGGGAGATTTCTATAAGGTTTTAACACAGGCAATTCATTTGCAATGCAAATTAAACGATTACTTATTAAACATATATGTAAGTAATGACAACTCACCGGATGAAATATATCGTATGATAATTGCATCAGGCGTAGCAGGAGCAATAATTTATCATGAAGATTTAACAGGCGATTATGTAAAGCGAATTGCAACAGTTAATATTCCAATGGTATTTATTGATAGAAATTGTAAGGGAAAAAATATTTCAGGAGTATTTGTAGATGACAAATTAGGAGCATCTATGGCAGTTGACCATTTGATTAAACTTGGTCATAAGAGAATCGGTTACATGCATGGTAACGAAAGCGGCGACGATGAACATCGTTATGCCGGATATGCGGAGATGATGGAAAAGAACAATCTCCCAATCGATAAGGAATTAGAAGTCAGAGGATATTATGAGGAATCACTTGCGTACAGTGAAATGAGATCACTGTTATCAAAAGGAATTGATATCCCGGATGCTATGTTCTGTGCAAATGATGAAATGGCATGGGGCGTTATTCAGGCATTTCAGGATATCGGTGTGAGAGTACCTGAAGATGTAAGTGTTATCGGATATGATGACAGTACAATTAGTCCTTATTATGGAGTACCTCTTACAACAGTACACAGCCCAATTGCAGAAATGGGTAGTGTAAGCGCAAATGAGCTTTTCAGATTGCTCAAATCAGATGATGATAAGAATGGAACAGTAACTAAATTATCACCAAAAATGGTTTATAGAAGCTCATGTGGTAGAGCAAAAGAAAGATAAAAAAGAAAATTATTAGCGTAAGCATAAAGATAAATATAATGATAAAAAAAGGAGTAATAAAATGAGTAACTACAGACTTGAAGGTAAGACTTTTGTTATAGATGATTATGATAGAATGCCGGCTTTTTCAAGCTTTTTGCCAGGTCTTGCAGGTGTTAAAGGAATTCCAATGTGGACATTCTACACTAACAGAGGACAGGGAATGAATAGTTTTGGTATTGGCAACAAGGGAAATGCCATTATGGAATTTAACTCAGCTAATACGGCATTTGAAAACACACAGGTAAAAGGTTTTAGAACATTCTTAAAAATTGATGGACAGTACTATGAACCATTTTTCCAGTATGAAGATGATGCAAAACGTTCAATCAGAATGAATAAAAACAGTTTCAAGATTATTGAAAATAATACTAAATATGGTATTGAGGTTACAGTAAATTACTATGTACTTCCAAATGAAAGTATCGGAGCTCTTGTAAGACAGGTTTCTGTTAAGAATACAGGAGATAAGGCTAAGAACATCGAAATCGTAGATGGTCTTCCAAAGATTATTACATACGGAATTGCAAATGGTGAATTTAAGGAAATGTCTAACTTATTTAAAAGCTGGGCAGACATTAAGAACCTTGAAAACAAAGTTCCATATTATACACTTAGAGCTTCAACAAAGGATTCAGCTGAAGTATCAGACGTTGAAGGTGGTTACTACTATTTAACAATTAAGGATAATGAATTACAGGACGTAATCTATGATGTAGATACAGTGTATGGTTATGATTTATCTCTTATGAAACCTGTTAATTTTGTAGAAGGTGGAATTGATAAAGTATTAGCAAAGAAACAGTGTTTTGCTAATAAAGTACCTTGTGGATTTACTCCATTTAAGGCAGAAATTAAAGCCGGGGAAGACTTCTCATTCTCAACAATGATTGGTTTTGCAGGTTCAGTTGAACAGATTAATGCTAAACTTGCAGATTTTACAGTACCTGGTTATTTAGATAAGAAATTTGAAGAAGCAGAAGAATTAGCAGATAGCTTCACTTCAGATATTAAGACAAAGACAGCAGCTGGAATATTTGACCAGTATGTAGAACAGTGTTACTTAGATAACTTCTTAAGAGGTGGATATCCATATGTATTAAACAAAGATGGAAATAAGTCAGTAATTCACTTGTTCAGTAGAAAACATGGTGACCCTGAAAGAGATTACAACTTTTTCTCAATCGCTGCTGAATATTATTCACAGGGTAATGGTAACTTCAGAGATGTATCTCAGAACAGAAGAAATGATGTATTCTTCAAGAAGGACGTTGGTGACTTCAATGTTAAGACATTCTTTAGTCTTATTCAGGCAGATGGATACAATCCACTTGAAGTAAGACCAAGTCTTTTCAATGTAATTGAAGGAAAAGAAGATGAAGTTCAGGCTTATGTTGAAGAATCAATTAACGGTGATGCTACAGCAATTAAGGAAATTGTTGCAGGTAAATTTACACCGGGACAGATTTCAAACACAATTGCAAAACTTCAGTTAGAACTTAAGATTGATGACGGAGAATTCATTGCAAATATTTTAAATAACTGTGATCAGAACATTGAAGCTGGATTTGCTGAAGGTTATTGGAGTGATCACTGGGATTACAATATGGATTTAGTAGACAACTACTTAAGCATTTTCCCAGATAAGATTGATGAGTTCTTATTCGAAGACAAAACATATAAATTCTATGACAGTGTAGCAACAGTTGTACCACGTGATGAAAAATACGTAATTAACAACAAAGGTGCTGTACGTCAGTATGGTATGGAAGTTGAAGATGAAGAAAAACTTGCAAGACCTGGATTTAATAAATGGGCTACAAACTGGTTACAGACAAAAGACCAGAAGCCATATATGACAACATTATCAGTTAAGATGATTATTTTAGCACTTAGCAAATTCGCTCAGCTTGATGTTGACGGAATGGGTGTTGAAATGGAAGGTGGAAAACCGGGATGGAATGACGCCATGAACGGACTTCCTGGATTATTTGGTTCAGGTACACCTGAAACATTTGAATTAAAGAGACTTGTAAACTTCATCATTGACAATTTCGAAGGCGAAGGCAAAATCGTAATGCCTGCTGAAATTGCTAAGTATTTAAGAGATGTTAAGGCTACATTAGATAAGGCAAATGCAGGCGAACTTAACGATTTTGAATATTGGGATGCAGTTGCAACAATCAGAGAAAATTATAGAGAAACAATTAAACTTTACTTTAGTGGAGAAGAAACAGCTCTTGCTAAATCAGAAATAGTTGAAATCTTCAAAGCATTTGAAGCTAAGATTGAAAAAGGCATTGCAAAAGCAGTTGAAATTGGTGAAGGCGTAGTTCCTACATACTTTACACATGAAGTAACTGACTTTGAACCAGTTGTAGATGCTGATGGAAATCCTGTAATGAGTCATTATGGATTACAGAAAGCTAAAGTTAAAGGCTTTAAGGCAGTTCCACTTCCAGCCTTCCTTGAAGGACCTGCAAGAATGATGGGATATGTTGATACAGACACAGCACGTGAAATGTTTAATAATGTTAAAAAGACAGATATTTACGATAGCAAACTTGGAATGTATAAGACATCAGCTTCAATCGAAGAATGCTCAATGGAAAATGGACGTTGCCGTGCATTTACACCAGGATGGCAGGAAAGAGAAAATGTATTCCTTCACATGGAATATAAATATATGTTGGCAATGATTAAAGCGGGATTATATGATGAATTCTACGAAACAGTAACAAGAGCGTTAGTTCCATTCTTAGATCCAAATATGTATGGAAGAAGTATTCTTGAAAATTCATCATTTATCGCATCAAGTGCAAATCCAAATGAAGACATTCACGGAAGAGGTTTTGTTGCAAGACTTTCAGGTTCTACAACAGAAATGATTTCAATGTGGATTGAAATGTTTACAGGTGGAAAAGTATTTACATATGAAAATGGAGAATTAGTACTTAACTTCACACCAAAGCTTGCAAAATGGTTATTTGATGAAGGAAAGGCTACATTCAGATTATTATCAACTTGTGATGTAACATATGTAAACAACACAGGAAAAGATACATATGGTGCTGATGCAGCAGTAGTTGATAAAGTAGAAATAGACGGAAAAGTAGTTTCTACTGAAAATAAGATTACAGGCGAATTAGCAGAAGCTGTTCGTGATGGAAAAGTAGACAAGATTACTGTTTATTTTAAATAGTTGCTAAATGAATAGGCGGAGATCCAGGAGGGTGTCCGCCTTTTGTGTGAATAGTGATTGCAAAAAACGCAAATTTTTATAAAAAATTAACATTTTACACACTTATAAAGACATACAAAGGATACGGGCTGTGGTTTTTGCGAACGCTTACTTGAGTATATTAGAAAGAGGAGAAGAAATGGGAAGTCTTAAATATATAGATAAAAAAGGTACATTTACACTGGACAATCCTGATTTAACAAGTTATATGTATTTTCCACTTGCAAATGAAGCAGGAATGATGAGTGCAATTACTCCTGATTTAGGTGGTGACATTAAGTTAGATCAGAATACATTTTTGTTAGAGCCTGTAAGTAGTGAAAATTTACATAATAACAAATCAAGCAGAAATTTCTGGGTTTATGTTGAAGGAAAAGGAGCATGGTCTGTTACAGGTAGATCTGCAATGCAACAGGCACAGTTGTTTACAGATAAAAAAGATGATGTGAAATTAACTGCAGGTATTATGTGGCATGAAATAGAAAGAAAATCAGATGAATTTGGATTGTCAGCTAAAATTACATCATTTGTACCTTCTACTGATGATAAAGTAGAACTTACTAAGATTGTAATTACTAACAATACAGAGGGAGAAGTAGAATTTACACCTACAGTAGCAATACCTATGTATGCACGTTCTGCGTCAAACATTCGTGACCATAGACACGTTACATCATTATTACATAGAACATACACAATAAAAGACGGTGTAGTAATTAATCCTACATTAACATTTGACGAAAGAGGTCATAACCTTAATAAAGTTTATTATGCGGCATTAGCTAAAATGACAGGATTTGAGAAAATGGTTAATCCTGAAAGTTTCTGCCCTGTTACAGAAGAATTCATAGGAAATGGCGGAAATTTTGAAAATCCATATTATGTGATGAAAAATATGCCATTACCATACAAGGAAGGAGAAGAAGTTGACGGTTATGAAACTGTAGCAGCGATGCAGTTTGAAAAAGTAACATTAATGCCAAAGCAGTCAAGAACTTTCGTAGTAGCTTTAGGTTACGGCGAATCAATGAATGATATAAATGAACTAAGTAAAAAGTATTTATCTGTGGAAGAATTTGATAAATATTTAGAGGAAACAAAGGAATTCTGGCAGAAAAAAATAAATGTAAGTTATAGTTCAGCAGACAAGGAATTTGACAATTGGATGCATTGGGTAAACTTCCAGCCAATGTTAAGAAGAATTTACGGATGTTCATTCTTACCTCACCATGATTATGGAAAAGGTGGAAGAGGATGGAGAGATTTATGGCAGGACTGCCTTGCACTTTTAATTATGGAACCGGCTAAAGTTCGTGGCATGTTAATTGATAATTTTGGTGGAGTCAGATTAGATGGAACAAATGCAACAATTATTGGTTCTAAGCAGGGCGAATTTATTGCTGATAGAAATAATATCACAAGAGTATGGATGGATCATGGCGCATGGCCATATCTGACAACGGAGTTATACATTGAACAAAGTGGTGATATAGAATTTTTAACAGAAAAAAATGCATACTTTAAGGATCCGCAGGTTTGCCGTGGTGAACAGAAAGACTTAGAGTGGAATGATGCACAGGGAAATAAGCAGTTAACAAATGATGGAGAAGTATATGAAGGAACAGTACTTGAACATATGCTTATGCAACATTTGACATCTTTCTATGATGTAGGTGAACATAATCATATTAGACTTAGAGGGGCTGACTGGAACGATGGTCTTGATATGGCTGATGAGAGAGGCGAAAGTGTAGCATTTACAGCACTTTATGGTGGAAATCTTGGAAATATGGCAAAACTTATAAAGAGTTATGCTGACATGACAGGAAATGAAACTGTCGAATTAGCTAAAGAAATGCTTTTATTATTAAATGTTGATCCAACAGTTTATGATAGTATAGACGAAAAACATGAAGTGTTATACAGCTACTGTGAACAGGTAAAGCATAGTGTAAGTGGTGAAAAAGTAAATGTAAAATGTACAGAGCTTTGTACAATACTTAATAGAATGTCACAGTGGATAGCAGAGCATATCAGAAATACAGAATGGATTAAGAGTAAAGATGGTTACTCATGGTTTAATGGTTACTATGACAATCATGGAAATGCTGTCGATGGTGATTTTGAATCCGGTGTAAGAATGATGATTACAGCTCAGGTGTTTACAATTATGGCAGGAACAGCAACTAAAGAACAGATAAAAGACATTACTGCAGCAGCAGATAAATATCTTTATGATGAAAAAGTTGGTGGATATAGATTGAACACTGATTTTAAAGAAGTAAAAACTGATCTTGGAAGACTTTTTGGATTCGCATATGGTCATAAAGAAAATGGAGCAGTATTCTGTCACATGGCAACAATGTATGCAAATGCATTATATCAGAGAGGATTTGCAAAAGAAGGATATCAGGTTATAAATACTCTGTTTAAACATTGTAATGACTATAAAGTAAGTGGAATATATCCGGGAGTACCTGAATATATCAGTCAGCGTGGAAGAGGAATGTACCATTACCTTACAGGGGCTGCAAGCTGGATGCTTCTTACAGTTTTAAATGAAATGTATGGAGTAAAAGGTGAAATAGGAGCGCTTAAATTTAAACCAAAGCTTTTAGCTAAACAGTTTGAAAATGGAGAAGCTTCAGTAAGTTGTATGTTTAGAGGTACAAATATACATGTAACTTATAAGAATGGCATGTGCAAAGACGCAGGCGATTATAAAGTTGCAGTTATTTATATTGACGGACAAAGATACGGCGAAACAGATACGATTGCAAAAGAAGATGTAGACAAATTTGGTGATAAGGCTGATATTGTGGTTGTATTACAATAGAAAGTTTATATTTTTTTGATTTGAATATTAAAACTGAAGTAAATTTAAAGATTAAAGCATAGCGGGGAATCTATGGGTTCTCCGCTATATTGATAAAATGCTAACAGAGACATACGGAGATGATAATAAAGCAATGCTAATTTCCACTATTGTTTTTGTAAAATAAAATCAGGAAGTTGAAAGGAAAAGAGAAAATGTTTGAATGGGGAAGAGCAATATGCTATTCAGGGTACAGAGAAAATCAAAGTCCATTAAATGAAACATATCCAACATATGATGAGATAAAGGAAGATTTACGAATAATTGAAAGCGAAGGATTTAAATACATAAGAATGTATTCACCGGTTATTTATGCAGAAATGACATGTCAGGTTATTAGGGATTGTGGCATGAATATAAAAGTAATGCTTGGTCCTGAACTAATATCAGAGGTTAATAATCCGGGATGCTCATGGGTTCATGAGGTGTATACCGAAGAAGAGTTGGCTAAAAGGGCAGAGTTTAATGATAAAAGAATTGAAAATCTTGTTAGAATAGCAAATGAGAATAGCGATATAATTAATGCAGTATCTATAGGAAATGAAAATACACCTGAATGGGGAGCAAATAATGTTCCTATAGAAAGATTGATTTCTTTTGCAAAAATATTGAAGTCAGAAACAAATGTACCTGTAACATTTAATGAGGGCGCATTCGAATGGGTAAAACTTCAGGAACTTGCAAAATATCTTGACATTATAAGCGTACATTCATATCCGTTGTGGTATGGAAATACAGTTGAAGAAGCGTTAGATGTAAACAAGGAATGGTACAAAAAGATATGTGAATTATATCCGGATAAACCTGTAATTTTTTCTGAAGTAGGCTGGGCTACAAACTGTGCCGATTTTTCACAAATGAAAGAAGGCGAGGCTAACGAAGAAAATCAGAAGAAATATTATCAAGAATTCTGGAATTGGTCAGACAAAGAAAAGATAATATCTTATATGTTCGAAGCTTTTGATGAACCTTGGAAAGGCGGAAACAGACCGAATGAAGCAGAGAAGAACTGGGGAATATTCAGAGTAGACAGAACACCAAAGTTAGTAATGCAAAAATAAATTAAAATCTCTCTTACTGAAAATCAGTTAGAGAGATTTTTAATTTAAAGGAAATTTTGCACATTTATAGTGATGCCGGAGTTTATTTTATAAATGATATTTTTTAATCGACATAATTAGTAATGTTGTAGCATTACTTGAAAATAAAATGTAAATATAAAAATGTTTCAATAGTATTTTACAAAAAACGAAACAGATAAAAACAAATATGCCGTGCAATTATACTAATTAAATTGTGAAAATTACAATATTATTGGTTGTAATGCATAAAACAATATGCTAGAATGAAATATGTAATAAAAAGGTTTTTATAACCAGAATATTGAAAGGAGAATAAAATGAAATTTAATAAGATTTCAAGAAAGGTATTGGCATATGCGTGTGCAACAGCAATGGTATTTTCAAGCGTATCTGCTTATCAGGTGTTGCAGGTAAGTGCATATGAAGAGAGTGATTACACAACTATAGGTGACGACAAGACTGTAACTGTAGGTGATTGGACTTTATATGCAGGTAAATGGGGATCAAATACAGGAGAAATGGCTTATGCAGGAAGTACAGTTGACGACTTAAGCTTAAAGGTTATTTCATCAGATGGTAACTCAGGCTGTTGGAAATTACAGGCTAAGCACACTGTTACAGGATTAACAAAAGATACTACATATGATTTAAAATTAAAAGTTAAAGCATCTCAGGCAGGAACTCTTTATGAAAAAATTGAGACACCTGAAGTAATAAAGACAGGTATTGAAATTAAAGAAGGTGAAAATGAAGTTACAGTTCAGTTTAAAGCAACTTCAGAATCAACAGGAATGGTACTTGAATTGAGCGGAATTCCATCTGGAACAGTACTTGATTTTGGAGGAATTACATGTACAGAAGCAACAGAAATTGAAACAACGACAGAGCAGCAGGCAGATGCAGAAGGATACTATTCATCAGCAAAGGGTAAGTGGACAACATCATTGCCATGGCAGGTATTTACTGTTGGCAGCATGAAATATAAAGGAACAGCAACTAAGAATGCTGTAACAGCTGACTTTAAATTTTTAGAAGCAGGCGGTGGAGACTGGAATACACAGGCAAGAGTTCCTGCAGATAAACAGGTATTTGGACCATTAGAAGCAAGTGGAGATGGAGTAAATTATAAGGTTAAAGTTGCTTATACTTCTACAGCTACATTTGGAGCTAACCTTCAGTTAAACGGAGCAAATAATGATGTTACATTTGAAGAAGGAACACATGAATTGAATTTAGATTATGTTTCAAAGGCAGATTATCCTGTAATCTTTATGAATTTAGGAAATGCTGTAGCTAATTCACAGTTGACATTTACTATGACATTTACAAAGGATGGAGAGACAGAACCAACAACAGAAAGTACAGAAACAACAACAGAAGCAGTTGAAACAACAACAGAAGCAGCTGAAACAACAACAGAAAGTACAGAAACAACAACAGAAGCAGCTGAAACAACAACAGAAAGTACAGAGACAACAACAGAAGCAGTTGAAACAACAACAGAAGCAGCTGAAACAACAACAGAAAAGCAGGAACCTGTTGAAATAACAATGGATCAAGAATTCAATGCAGATGGAGATCGTGAATTAGGCGGATATACAATTTATGTTGGTCAGTCATGGAATGGTTCAACAGCAGTTGCAGGTGTAGATGCAGAAGACGCAGATCACATCAAAGTTCAGCAGAAGACAAGTAACTGGGGTCAGGCATGGGGCTTACAGGTTAAGAAAGAATTTAGCGGACTTGTACCGGGAGCAAAATACTCAATCTCATGGAAGATAAATGCAGAATCAAATGACGGAAAAGTTTTAGTAACAAATAATGAAGCACAGATTGCATTAGTAGGTGGAGAACAGGTATTAACCGGAGAATTTACAGCAACAGAATCTGGAACAGGAGAATTCGTAGTAGGAATGGGCTGGGTAGGTTTAACAAATCCAATCGAATTCTTTGCACCTGAAATTACAAAAATTTCAGACCCTGAAACAACAACAGAAAATACAGAAACAACAACAGAAGCTCCTGAGACAACAAAGGCTCAGGAAGAAACAACTACAAAGTCAGCTGAAACAACAACTGCAAAAACAGCAACAACTGCAAAAACAGCAACAACTACAACAGTAGCACCAACAACAACAGCTCCTGCTACAACAGTAGCACCAGCAAAAGTAACAGTTAAGAAAGTTGCTATTAAGAAAGCTACAAAGAAGAAATCAGCAAAGAAAGCTTCAATTGTACTTAAGAAAGTAAGTGGAGTAGCAGGATATCAGGTTAAGGTATCAACAAGCAAGAAATTTGCTAAGAAGACAACAGTTACAGTTAATGCAAAGAGCGTAAAAGTAACAGTTAAGAAATTAAAAGCTAACAAGACATATTACGTAAAAGCAAGAGCTTACAAGAAAGTAAGTGGAAGCAAAGTATATGGTAAATGGAGTAAAGTAATAAAAATAGCTAACAAGTAATTTAATACAACCAAACTAATTTAGGAGAGTAGTTTTTACTACTCTCCTTTTTTTTGAACTATTTTTATTTGTGAAAAAAGTAAATAAAATGGCTTAAAATAGTCATAAAATGTTCAGTACTTGTGTATTTTGCACAATAAAATAACAAATATAAGAAAATTAAATACGTTGTGCAATGTGCACAATAAAAATGTTTTTTAAACTGTGATATTGTTGAAATGTGCACATAATTATGATAAAATTTAAAACAACATTGGGGCACATAATAAATGTGTAGCACATTATGAAGGGAGACAATAAAATGAAAATTAGGAAAGGAATTAAGTTAGCCTGCTCATATGGTCTTGTGGCAGCAATGGTTGTTACAAGCGCTACAGGCTATCAGGTAAAGAATGTTAGTGCGGCAGATCAATATGGAATTGCTTTATTGGATGGAGAAGTAGCTGTTCCTGAAGGATATACCTTACTTAATGAAGGATGGAATCCATTGGGAGAGAATTTAATCTACAAAGTTGGAGACAAGAATGATGTAGATGGTTCAGAATGGAATCTGTATTCAGGCAATTCATGGTCAGGAGTTTCAGCAGCAGCTAAAGATGGAGCTGATGGACAGAAAACAGTATCTGTATATGTTATAAATACTGCAGCCCAGGCTTGGGGACTACAGCTTGAAAAGGTTTTTGGTAATTTAGAAGGTGGAAAGTTCTATAAATATAATATTAAGTATACAGTTGATGGAACAGAAAATTCATGGGAAGAAACGACAATAGCTGATGAAAACGGACAGATTAAGGTTACTAAAGATCTTAGTGGCGTAGTTAAGGCGGGACAGACATTTACTGTAACAGATGTTACTGTTGAAGAGGCAACGGTTAGTGATGAAGTAAGATGGCTTACAACAGATAGAAACCTTGCATATCAGAAATCATCATCAGTAAGTAATTATAAAGAAGGTAACAATGATTCAACAACACTTACAGATGGTATTTGGGATAAGTGGAATGGTAATTATGTTGGTGTTAAAACACCGGGATATTTTGAAGTAGATTTAGGACAATCATATGCAGCTTCAAGTATTGATGAAGTAGTAGTATGGTTTAGAAATGGTCAGGCAGAATTATATCCGGCAAACGGATTCGATATTCAGTTCGGGGATACAACATTTAAGACGGTTGCATCTGTAACAGAATACCCGGCAGGAGCATCTACAGACCAGAAAGATGGCTCTCAGTACATGGTCGCTAAGGTACTTGACAAAGATAGCCTTAAGGGAAATGTTAGAAAAGTAAGAATAAATGTAAATCAGGCAGTTAACTGGGGAACACAGATTACAGAAATTGCTGTATTCTCAGAAAATCCACAGGGACCTGTAGAAATGGAAAAGGCATCTGCTCCTGCAGGAGTTACAGCAACATCTGATGCATACAATTCTATTACATATTCTGTTGAAGCAGCAGAAGGTCAGGTTGAAGCAGGATATAAATATATGGTATATGCAGGTGACAAGGTAATTGGTGATAATGTTGAAGCCGGAAAGTCATACACAGCAACAGGTGTTGATGCAGGTGAATATACAATTACAGCAAGAGCCGTATGTGATGATATGGATGTTTCAGATGTGATTGAAGCAACAGAAACAGTAAAAGTTACAGATATCTCTGAATTAGTTACAGGAGCAAATAATATTGCAAACACTAATAATAATCCTGAAGCTAAGATAATAGACATTTCATCATATTACAATGACGGATATACACTTGAAAATGCAGGCGTTGCAATTGATGGAAACATTGCAAGTGGTGAAGATAGTGGCGCTGCAATTAGAACAGCTGCAGGAGAAGAAGCAAGTGTTGTACTTGATTTAGGAGATGCGTATCTTCCATCACAGTTTGAAAAATTAATATTAGGATATTCTAATCCAAGAACATATGCAGCAGATACTAAGGTTGAACTTTCATTAGATGGTGAAAACTATACAACTGTAGCAGAAAATAATGGTTATTCATGTAAGAAAGACAATGCAGGAACAGCTGACTTAAATATTATTAATTTAGATAAATTAAGTGATTACACAGAAGCAGGAGTAAGATACGTTAAGATTTCTGTTTCAGGCGGTAGCAACGGATGGGGTTATGTAATTAATGAAATCGGTGTAGGCTTAAATGTAACAGTTGATGATGCTAAAGTTTATACAACAAAAACTCCAGTTGATGCACCTGTAATTGAAAGTAAGACATATACAGGTGAAACAGTTGTAGCAGATATTGAAGATACAGATGATTACACAGTAACAAAGAATGAAGGTGGAGTTGATGTAGGAACATATGATGTTGAACTTACATTAAAAGATGCTGACAATTATTACTGGAGTGATGATAACAAAGCTAAGGCAACAACAAAGACAGTTAAATTTGAAATTACTAAAGCAGACAGAACTGCACCTGAAGGAATTGAATCAGTTGCATCTACATTAGAAGAAAATGCTGATGGTAAGATTACAGGCGTTACAGATGAAATGGAATATAGAGCTGAAGGTGAAGAAGAATATACAGCAGTTACAGAAACAGAAATTGCAAATGTAAAAGCAGGAAAGTATTATGTAAGATATGCTGACAGCAAGAACTATAAAGCATCTGAAGATACAGAAGTAGAAGTTGCAACAGGTAGAAAGTTAAATGTTACATTAACAAATGGAACAGGTTACACATTAACAACAGAATATGAAGCAAGTGTTGTATACGGAACAGAATATACAGTTAAACTTGAATTAGCAGCAGGATACACAAAGGATAGTAAGCCGGTTGTTAAAGCTAATGGTGTAGAAGTAGTTGCATCAGAAGATGGAACATACAAGATTGAAATCAAGGAAGATACAGAAATTACAGCAGAAGGTGTAATTGAAGATATTCCTGAAACAACAGCAGCACCAACAACAACAGCTGCACCAACAACAGTAGCACCAACAACAACAGCTCCTGCTACAACAGTAGCACCAGCAAAAGTAACAGTTAAGAAAGTTGCTATTAAGAAAGCTACAAAGAAGAAATCAGCAAAGAAAGCTTCAATTGAACTTAAGAAGGTAAATGGAGCAGCAGGATATCAGGTTAAGGTATCAACAAGCAAGAAATTTGATAAGAAGACAACAGTTACAGTTAATGCTAAGAGCGTTAAAGTAACAGTTAAGAAATTAAAAGCTAACAAGACATATTACGTAAAAGCAAGAGCTTACAAGAAAGTAAGTGGAAGCAAAGTATATGGCAAGTGGAGCAAAGTTGTTAAAGTTAAAAACAATTAATTTCTAAATATTTCATTAAACTATAAAGCTATCGGCAGAGTTTCTGTCGGTAGCTTTATTAATTGTATGGAATCATAAGGAAAAAATATGTTAAAATGAAGTCATTGAAAAAAGAAACTTGATAAAGTAGGAGGAGTTATGACTTTAACACAGTTAAGATATGCAATAACAGTTGCTAATTCAGACTCAATGAATGAAGCGGCTAGAAATCTGTTCATATCACAGCCTAGTCTTTCTGCGGCTATTAAAGAATTAGAAGAAGAAGCCGGAATAGAAATATTTAGAAGAACTAATAGAGGAATATCTGTTACTCCGGAGGGAGAGGAATTCATAGGATACGCCAGACAGGTAGTTGAACAATACAATTTAATAGAAAATAAGTATATTGATAAAAAAGAATCAAAGAAAAAATTCAGTGTATCAATGCAACATTACACATTTGCAGTAAGTGCATTTGTGGAAATGGTAAAGCAGTTTGGTATGGATGAATACGAGTTTGAAGTTCATGAAACGAAAACTTATGATGTAATTGAAGATGTAAAAAATTTCAAAAGTGAAATCGGTATTTTATATATAAATGATTTTAATAAAAAAGTGTTAACTAAGCTTTTTAAGGAATCAGGTGTTGAATTTCATGAAATATTAAAGTGTCATATATATGCATATTTGTGGAAAAATCATCCATTGGCAAATAAAAAAGAGGTTACGCTTGAAGAACTTGAAGAATATCCATGCTTATCATTTGACCAGGGAAAAAATAATTCGTTTTATTTTGCAGAAGAAGTATTAAGTACTTATAGTTATAAAAGGCTTATTAAGGCGAATGACAGAGCAACATTTCTTAATCTTATGGTTGGGCTTAATGGATATACACTATGCTCAGGAATTATCTGTGAGGAATTAAATGGAGAAGAGTATTGTGCGGTAAAGTTAAAGTCAGATGAAATAATGACTATAGGCTATATCGTAAGAAAAGGAGTAACGGTAAGTCCTTTGGGAAGGAAATATTTGGAAGAAATAAGTAAATTTAAAGATAAAGCATTAGAATAACATGATTAAATACAGCTTGCTATAGACAAAACCTATAACAAGCTGTATTTTTTTTCGATTAGCACAATTTCTACTAAGGTGTTATACTTTGAAAACATAAGGAATAAAACAATTGAAACAAAGAAAATTAAGTCACAATATATAATAGCTTAATAAAGTTAAAAAAGTACATAGAAAGTGCTAATTTAATTATATTAATAAAACAAGTTGATTAGATACAGAAAAATGTATATATGCTGATTAGATTGAAAATGGAAATGAGGTGAGGGCATGTCAGAAATATTAATTCAAAATGTAAGTAAAACATATTCTACAAAAGATGGAAATGTTCAGGCTTTGAAAAATGTAAATTTATCAATAGAGCAGGGAGATATATATGGAATCATTGGTATGTCCGGTGCAGGAAAAAGTACATTAGTAAGATGTATTAATTATTTGGAAGAACCAACAGAGGGAAAAATTTTTATTAAAGGAAAAGAACTTGGTAGTTTTTCTAAGAAAGAACTTAGAAAGCAAAGAGAAGATATCGGAATGATATTTCAACATTTTAATTTGCTTATGCAAAAGAGTGTTCTTGAAAATATATGCTTTCCACTTTATATACATGGGAAGAAAAAGACAGAGGCTAGAAAAAGAGCAAAAGAATTACTTGAAATTGTAGGACTTAGTGATAAGGCAAAAGCATATCCGGCTCAGCTTTCAGGAGGACAAAAACAGAGAGTTGCAATTGCAAGAGCATTAGCATCAAATCCTAAAATTCTTCTTTGCGATGAGGCTACAAGTGCATTAGATCCGCAGACAACAGCATCAATACTCGATTTGCTTAAAGAGATAAATCAGAAATTTGGAATAACGATTGTAATTATTACACATCAGATGTCAGTAGTCAGAGAGATTTGTTCGCATGTAGCAATTATGAAGTCAGGGGAAGTTGTTGAGGATGGAAAAGTATCAGAAATATTTACACACCCTAAATCAGATGTAGCGAGAGAACTTATTAGCAGAGATTTGGGAAATGATATTGAAAATACAGGAAAGGTGGCAGCAAAAATCAGCAAAGGGAAGAATGTAAGAATTGTATTTTCAGAGAATTCATCATTTGAACCTGTAATTGCAAATATGATTTTACAATTTAATGAACCGGTAAATATTCTCAAAGCCAATACTAAAAATGTTGGTGGAGTTGCTAAAGGAGAAATGATATTAGGATTTCAGGAAGATAGCAATAATGTAGAAAAGATGAAAGAATATTTGATAGAAAGAGGTTTAGAGATAGAGGAGGTGGACAATTATGTGGAGTAGTGAAGTAAACAATATGATTTTGAATGGAATATTGGAAACGCTTTATATGACATTGTTGTCTACAGCCGTTGGATATTTATTTGGACTGCCGATGGGGGTGTTGTTAGCAGTATTTGACAAAGATGGGCTTAAACCAAATAGAGCTGCATATAAAGTGATAGACATAATAGCAAATATTGTAAGAAGTATTCCTTTTCTTATTTTGTTAATTTTAGTAATTCCATTAACAAAATTAATTGTGGGACAGAGTTATGGCTCGTCGGCAACAGTTGTACCGTTGGTAGTAGCAGCAATCCCATTTATAGCCCGAATGGTTGAATCTTCATTAAAGGAAGTAGATTATGGAGTTATAGAAGCGGCAAGAGCTATGGGAGCAAATGATTTTACCATAGTTGTCAAGGTGATGATTTTAGAATCAAGAACATCACTTATAACAGGAGCAACAATTGCAATAGGAACAATTCTTGGCTATTCGGCGATGGCAGGAACTGTCGGAGGCGGAGGCCTTGGTGATATTGCAATTCGATATGGATATTACAGATATGATTCAGCAATAATGATTGTAACAGTTGTGTTATTAGTAGTTCTTGTGCAGGTGTTTCAGTCAGTAGGAATGGTAGTTGCATCAAGACTTGATAAAAGAAAATAGACAAAAATATAAAATAAAAAACTAATTAGTAAAAATAAATTAATAACTTAAACAATTTTGCAAAATTAATTAATATAAACAAATTTTAAATAACAAATAGTTAATAACTTTTAAGTTTGAGAATAGGAGGAAAAATATATGAGAAAGAAAATTTTAGCAGTAGTATTAACAGGAATTTTAGCAGTAGGAGCATTAACAGGATGCGGAGCAAAGAGTGATAGTAAAGATTCAGCAAAGGCAAGTGATGATAAAAAGATAACAGTTGCAGCTTCAGCAACACCTCACGCAGAGATTCTAGAAGAGGCAAAGTCTTTGCTTGAAAAGAAGGGTTACACATTAGAGGTAAAAGTATTTGATGATTATGTTCAGCCAAATAACGTAGTAGAAAGTGGAGAATTTGATGCAAACTATTTTCAGCATATTCCTTATTTAGAGCAGTTCAATGAAGAAAAAGGAACACATCTTGCAATTGCAGGAAAGATTCATTATGAACCATTTGGAATTTATCCGGGAACAAAAAAAGATTTAAAGGATATTGCTAAAGGTGACAAGATTGCAGTTCCTAATGACACAACAAATGAAGCAAGAGCGCTTTTATTATTACAGGATAATGGCATAATTAAATTAAAAGATGGAGCAGGCATAAAAGCTACAGTAAACAATATTGTTGAAAATCCGTATGATGTTGAAATTGTAGAATTAGAAGCAGCACAGGTACCAAGAGTTGTAGATGAAACAGCATTTGTAGTATTAAACGGAAATTATGCACTTGAGGCAAATTACACAGTAAGCAAAGATGCATTAGCTTATGAAAAATCAGACTCAGAAGCAGCTAAAACTTATGTAAATGTAATAGCCGTAAAAGAAGGAAATGAAGATAGCGAAAAGATTAAAGCATTGGTTGATGTTTTGAAATCAGATGAAATCAAGCAGTTTATTGAAGAAAAATATCAGGGCGCTGTTATTGCATACGATGGGGAATAATCATATAATATTAGAATGATATGGTGTCATATGAAGATATAATCAGAAATTTAGAGTTATACTTTTAATAAAATAAAGTAGGTAGAGGATTAGATATTGATTTGTTTAATAATTAAATCCTTTACCTATTTTTGTTTTGAAAAGAATGAAATGAAATCATAAAGAAGTAATTATAAAATGAATTACAGGAAGCCATGAAGCTCTACAGAATAGGAAAAAACAAGTTTTGTAGGGCAAATAAGTATAAAAATAACAAGTGAACCCACAAATTAATATATCTACAATATACAAACCAACATATGTCCATATATTAGTTTACAAATCACAATCTACAACCATAAAACCAACCATCCAACATCCAACCATCCAACATCCAACCATCCAAATCAAATTTCGTTGAATATTATAGCGATAAATGTTAGAATAAAAAATAATTATGTGGAAGAAGAGAGGTATTAATAATGATTTCAAAAATCGCATGGAAAAAAGTTATGGCGGTAATTTGTTCAACTGCATTAGTTGGAACAGTAATGTGTGGATTTGGACATAAGGTTACATATGCAGAGGGAACTACATCTGAAGTTAATGGAGACCAGGGGACACTTCCTTGGGAGGCAGAATTTTATGCAGGTGAGACTGAAAACAATGGAGATGAAGGAACATTCCCATGGAATGATGAATTCACAACAACTGCACCTGAGACGACAACTGTAGATGTTACAACAAAAGGAAATGGCGATAATTGGGGAGAAGATATTTTTACAACATCGCATCAGGAGACAACTACAACAAAGGCGCCTGAGATAACTACAACAACGAAGGCACCTGAGACGACAACAACAAAAGCACCAGAGACGACAACAAAGGCACAGGAAACAACAACAAAAGCACCTGAGACGACAACAACAAAAGCACCTGAAACAACAACAGTACCAGAGACGACAACAACAAAAGCACCTGAAACAACAACAAAGGCGCCTGAGACAAGTACAACAACGAAGGCACCTGAGACAACTACAACAAAGGCGCCTGAGACAACTACAACAACAAAGGCGCTTGAGACAACTACAACAAAAAAAACACCGGGAATAACTACAAATCAGAACGAAACAACAACACAGAATGCAACAACAAATAATAACTCAAATGCACAGCCAACAAGTGTAGGTGGAACTTCTGCAATTTCTACAGCAACAGCAACAGAGACTACGATTGGTGGAGCAAATGTATATACAGTAAATAATCAGACAGCACCTGTAATCAAAAAAGCAATTAAGAAAAAATCAGCAAAAAAAGCAACAGTTAAACTTAAAAAAGTTGCGGGAGTAAATGGTTATCAGGTAAAGGTTTCTTTAAACAAAAAATTTAAAAAGAAAACAACTGTTACAATAAACACAAAAAAGGCAAAGGCAGTTGTTAAAAAATTGAAAGCCGGTAAGAAGTATTTTGTTAAGGCAAGAACATATGTGATTGTAGATGGAAAGAAAGTATATGGAAAATGGAGTAAGGTAAAGAAAGTTAAGAATATATAATCAGACTTTTAAGTGGTGAAAGACATGAGTAATATTAGTAAAAAAACATATGTATGGGTTTTATTGGCTATGGCAGTGATAATGGGAAGCGGATTGTTGTATTCTGCAAATGCAAGAGCCGGGGAAATAGTTAAAACAGAAAAGAATGGTGATGAAGGAACTTTCCCATGGCAGAACGAATTTACAACAACAGCACTTAATTATGAATCAGATACACAGAAAGAAACAGAAAAGACAACACAAAAAGTAACGACACAGCAAAAAGAAGAAACTAATGTAACAACAGTTGTTATATCTGATGAGAAATGTGTTAATGCAACTATTAAAAGAACCAAAATTAAAAAAATAAAAAAGAAAGCATCAAATAAAATATCGATTAAGCTTAAAGTCTTAAAGAGTGTTAATGGATATCAGATAAAAATATCAACATCAAAGAAATTTAAGGCGAAAGCAACAAGAACTTTAAATATAAATAAAATTAATTTTACAATTAAAAACATAAAAAATAAAAAAATTTATTATGTAAAAGTTCGAGGATATAGAAAAGAAAATGGTGTAAATCTTTATGGAAAATGGTCCAAAATAAAGAAAGTAAAATAAAGAAATAAAACAAAATAATAATAAAAAAGTTCAATGAATTGTATAGCTTACGAAAAGTTAGATTTTTAAGTCTGACTTTTGAGAGACTAAACAAAATTTCAATGAACCTTTTTTATTTAAAAATGACAAACTAGTTTAGGCAGTGTCGTATTAGAAAACGAAAAGCAACATAGCAACGAGCCAACTCATAGATGCTGCGCATCTATTTCGTTTAGGCAGTCGCCATATTCTAAAACAAAACCCCTCTGGTTTGTAAGCAAGCTTACACCAGAGGGCTATACTTTAGTAGGACGATAAATAATGCGTTTCTAAATTGAAAATAGGCTATCAAAATCGGTCTTGGAACTTCAAAAAAATATTTTGATTTTCTTGAAAAACAGTTCCGCTTTGTACCCCTATTTTCTCCTATTAGCAGAGGGAGTAATCCCTGTAATGCTAAATCGGATTACATAAGGAAAGGAGGATAAGAGAATGTCAAGGAGTTCAAAGATTACAGCACTCTATGAGCGTTTGTCGAGAGATGATGATCTTAATGGTGAGTCAAATTCAATCACCAATCAAAAGCAATACTTGGAAGATTACGCCCGAAGAAATGGTTTTACGAATATCCGTCATTTTACTGACGATGGTTTTTCGGGTGTAAATTTCAATCGTCCGAGTTTTCAGGAGTTGATTAAGGAAGTAGAAGCAGGAAATGTCGCAACGATTATTGTTAAGGATATGAGCCGATTAGGGCGAAACTATCTGCAAGTCGGTTTTTATACGGAAGTTCTGTTCCCACAGAAAGATGTCCGTTTCCTTGCGATAAATAACAGTATCGACAGCAATAATGCTTCTGACAATGACTTTGCCCCATTTTTGAATATAATGAACGAATGGTACGCAAAAGACACAAGCAATAAAATCAAGGCTGTGTTTGACGCCCGTATGAAAGACGGAAAGCGTTGTAGCGGTTCAATTCCCTATGGATATAACCGATTAGCAACCGACAAACAAACGCTTGTCGTTGACCCTGTGGCTTCTGCGGTGGTAAAGCGTATCTTTTTGCTTGCCAACGAGGGCAAAAGTCCGAGAGCAATCGCTGAATTGCTTACCGAAGAAAAGGTTTTAATTCCGGCTGCACAAGCAAAGGAATATCACCCCGAACAGTATAACGGAACAAAGTTTTCAGACCCGTATCTTTGGGGAATGTCAACCATAAGAGCGATTTTAAGCAGACAGGAATATCTCGGTCATACTGTTTTGCGTAAATCGGTCAGCACCAATTTCAAACTGCACAAAAGAAAGAATACCGATGAAGATGAACAGTATGTATTTTATAATACGCACGAGCCTATCATCTCGCAGGAACTTTGGGACAGCGTTCAGAAGCGAAAGAAACGAGCGAACAGGACAGCGGCAAGAGGAACGCATAGCAACCGTTTAAGCGGTTATCTGTACTGTGCGGATTGTGGCAGAAGAATGACCCTGCAAACGCATTACAGTAAAAAAGACCGTTCGGTGCAGTATTCTTACCGTTGCGGCGGATATGCAAGCAAAGTAAACTCCTGCTCTGCCCATTCAATTAGTGCTGATAATGTTGAAGCCTTGATATTATCGGCTGTCAAACGATTATCAAGATTTGTTCTGAATGACGAAGAAGCCTTTGCAAAGGAACTTCAAGCACTTTGGAATGAAAAGCAGACAGAAAAGCCAAAGCACAATAAATCGGAATTGCACCGTTTTCAGAAGCGATACGATGAATTGTCTAAACTTATTCGTGGCTTGTATGAAAATCTTGTTTCGGGATTACTGCCCGAAAGACAGTATAAGCAACTGATGAAGCAGTACGATGACGAACAGGCTGAGCTGGAAACGAAGATTGAGGAAATGGAAAAGGAACTTACCGAAGAAAAAGTAAATGCTGTTGATATTAAGCATTTCATTTCTTTAATTCGCAAGTGCAAAGAGCCGACAGAAATTTCCGATTTGATGTTTGCTGAACTCATTGACAAGATTGTGGTTTATGAAGCAGAGGGTGTGGGAAAAGCAAGGACACAAAAGGTTGATATTTACTTCAACTATGTCGGGCAGGTCGATATTGCCTATACAGAAGAAGAACTTGCTGAAATAAAGGCACAGGAAGAACAGATTGAGATGGAACGCTTGGCAAAACAGCGTGAGCGTGAAAAAGCCTACCGAGAGAAGCGAAAGGCGAAAAAACTCGCTGAAAACGGTGGAGAAATCGTCAAGACAAAGATATGTCCTCACTGTCAAAAAGAGTTTGTGCCTACAAGTAACCGACAGATATTCTGTTCAAAAGATTGTTGCTATCAGGCAAGGCAGGACAAGACAAAAGCCGACAGAGAAGCTGAAAAAGGAAATCATTATTATCGTCAGCGTGTCTGTGCTGTGTGTGGCAGTACCTACTGGCCTACACACAGTCAGCAGAAATTCTGTTCCGAAGAATGTCAAAAGATAAACCATAACGAGAAGTCTTTGGAATTTTATCACAAGAAGCAGAAGGAGAAATCAGAATGCAAAGATTTATTACAGACGAAAGAACTGGTATCCAGTACGAACTCATCGGAGATTATTACTATCCCTGCTTGACGATAGAAAACGAAGAACCGCCTACGCTCACAAAATACGGAAGAATGAGGGAAAGATATTTGAGGGAGCATAGGAAAGTCTTATATTGCAATCTGCTTACAAGCGGAAAGTTATATGAACACCTTGCTGAAATTGATACTTCGGCGTGTAATATGGCGGAGTATCTGATAAAGGAAATGGCAAGAAAACAAGGTGTGACGGAACAACTGAAAGCGGAGGATATGATGAGATGGGTCGGATTGATGAATAATATCCGAGCCTGTGCAGATGAGATTGTATTGAACGATATTGTGTATTCCTAATAGCATACCAGCCGAAAAGGAACTGCTGTCTTTACTGATGGCAGTTTTCTTTTTCGGGAAGTATTCAAGAAGTCATTAAGTCGTGAGTGTAATGGAAGTGGTTAAATTGAAAGTTCATAAAGATGGTATGATGTGTTAAAATGAGAGTGATGAATTGTAATTTTCCGCATTGAATATTAAGAGACTTGTAGGTGTAAGCCTTTTGCTGTTTTATTATATTCTTTCAAAAAATGAAAGCTAATCTTTGAATAAATATTTTTTGAATTTAAGTGACGCTTGACACATTTTTCCCGTTTATTAGGGTGAAAGGCCTTAATACAAGGGAAAGGAGGAGAAGCCTATGGATGATAAGCAGATATTAGATTTATATTGGGAGCGCTCCGAAGCTGCTATATCCGAAACTTCAAAAAAATACGGAAAGTATTGCAGATACATAGCCTTTAATATTCTTTACAATGACGAAGATAGCGAGGAATGTGTAAATGATACTTATTTAAGAGCTTGGAACAGCATACCGCCTAACCGTCCATCTGTCCTAAAAACTTTTTTAGGGAAGATTACTCGCAACCTATCTTTGGACAGGTACGAACTGCTTAATGCAAAGAAACGTAATGGTGGGCAAATGCCATTGGTTTTTGATGAAATACAAGAGTGCATACCATCGTTGGATAGTACAGAAAACATTGTTGAAGAAATCGCTCTAACGGATATTCTCAACCGCTTTCTTTCTTCCCTGTCATTAGAACAGCGAAAAATCTTTATGAGAAGATATTGGTATTTATCGCCCATTAAAGAAATTGCAACGGAATATGGTATGAGCGAGAGCAAAATCAAGATGTCATTATTTCGTTCAAGGAACGAACTCAAAAAATTGTTAGAGAAAGAAGGTATCTCTGTATGAAAGAAAAGAAACTTTTAAGGGCATTGGGAAATGTCGATAATCAGTATATTAAGGAGGCTGAACCTATGAAAAAAACAAGTAAAATAACTAATCGGCAAAAATGGGTGTCTGTTGCAGCTTGCTTCGTACTCGTTGCTGTGATTGGAGTGGGAGTTTTTCAAAGCAATCTGTTTGGTACAAAAAACGATATTGCCACGCTGAATGATGGAGAAACAATTACTTTTGTTAAAAATGACTTATCACAATCTTCAATTAACTTAAATGTAACAACAAGACCTTTGAGCGATGCTGAAATTGAAATGCTTTTTGCAGACTTGCCTGTTACCGCAGATGCTTATTTTGATGCTGACAATCATAATATTCTGGGTTTTGAGGGAAAAATTGATGATACAAGAATGGTAGTTTCTAAACAGGGTGTAAATCTATTAGATACTATCATTGATGGAAATACAATCACTTCAAGTGTAGACGGCGTTGATATCAACGCAGGATATTTCGTAACAAAGTCAAATAGTCAAGGTGTCAAAACCGTAATATATTATGCAACCTTTGATATGGGAGAGAACACTATTTATGTAGAGTATTCTGGCGTTGAAAATGAAAGTGAAACTGTAAAAAACAACTTGGCAGACACAATTTTGAAGTTGATTGAGAACGGTGCATTTGATTTGAGCCAAATCCAAGAATAATCTGCAAATTTCATATACTAAGAACTTGATGTAACACCCTATACCCTTAAAAAATAGGGAAAGTAATATAAAGCCCCAAAAAACAAGTCTAAAAAGCTCTATTAGAACGGTATCTTCGCTTTTTGCCTGTTCTTATGATTATAATTTTAGTGGTCACGTTTTTTGCTACTTGAATGACAGAAAACATCGTAGAAATACGGTGTTTTTTGTTGCCCCAAACCCTACAATTTCATACATAACCACAGGTTAGTACAAATACCTTGCGTGATTTTTTTGAAAGGCTTAGAAAGGCAATTTTGCCCGATTTTCGCCCCGAAAAATGACAGAAACAAGGCTCTGAGTATCTTTCCTGTGGTTTTTTTATTTTCAGACGGAAAGGAGGATTGATATGCCGAGAATGAGTAAGAAACGGAAACAAGATTGGGCATTGTTTCTGAACGAAAGAAATCGCATTACCTACAACGAACTTTGCAGAAAATGCAGTAATGACTGCAAGCAGAGTTTCCGTTGTATCGTGGTGCTTTGCCCTAAGTATTTATCGAAAAGGAGAACGAAGAAAAATGAAGCAAATGGAAAATGAAATGAATGTAAATGTCCCTCTCGAAGTTATTAAGGCAAGTGAGATTGAGCCGAAGGAAGTGAAATGGCTGTGGTATCCGTATATTCCGTACGGCAAGGTTACGCTGTTGCAGGGCGATCCGGGCGATGGAAAAAGCAAGTTAATGCTGTCAATCGCCGCACTGCTCTCTAAGGGCGAACCTCTGCCTTTTACTGAAACGGAAGAAAATGAGCCTATGACTATCATCTATCAGACAACGGAAGATGATGCAGACGATACGGTAGTACCCCGATTTAACTCTGCCGGTGGGAACGGAGAAAACCTTATCTTCATCAAGGAAGATGAAAAGTCTTTATCCTTTGGAGATAACCGTATTGCTGAAGCAATCGAAAAGTATCACGCAAAACTTTTAATTCTTGACCCGATGAGTTCCTATATCGGAGAGAACTGTTCAATGAACAATGCCAACGAAACAAGGGCAGAGTTTAATCACTTGATTGCAGTTGCAAAAAATACTGGCTGTGCCATCGTGATTATCGCCCATATGAACAAGATGAGAGATATAAATCCTCTTTATCGCACCAACGGTTCGATTGATATTGCGGGTGCTGCAAGAAGTATTCTTGCAATCACACGCACACCGAACAAAGAAGCACCAGCGGAACGATATATGGTGCAAGTGAAATCTAACCTTGCCCCGACAGGCTCGGCAATTCTTTTTGAGGTGGCAGAAAAGGGAGTGGACTTTATCTCTGAAATGGAAATGACAGCAGAAGAAGCGTTCCAATCCCTCGCACCCAAAATGGGCAGACCGAACGAAAAGGAAATCAAGGCGAAAGAATTTCTTTTGGAAATGCTGAAAGACGGAGAAATGCTTTCTTCGGATTGCGAAGAAAGACTTGAAGCCGCTGGGTTCAAAAAATCGACCATCAAAAAGGCAAAGAAGAAAGCAGGAGTTATCTCCCGAAAACAAGGCTTTCTGTGGTACTGGTCTTTGCCGATGGGCGATATACCGAGAGAATAAAAGCAGGCTGTCTGATGGCGGGACAGTCTGTTTTTATGATGGAGGTATCAAAAGGAGGTCAAGGGGGAACACCCTTGCCCACGACATCTTTGCAGACGAAGTCTGAAAGTGTCATAGTGGGTTACACACATTCAGAGAATGTTGTGTAATGGCTTCGCCCTGTCTGGAAAGGAGAGAAAAATGGCAAAAACCAATAAGGCGGATATGAGTTGTGCAAGGGTAAAACAGTACACCGCTTTTGATGTGAGCAAGGCGGAAAGGCACAATGAACGCAAGAATGAAACCTATGAAAATATGAATGTGATTACGGAACGCATAGCCCTTAATGTGCATTTCAAAAAACCGACTGTCCCAACCTATATGGAGCAGTTAAAGCAGATGGAAACAGACGGGTTAGTATCGCTTCGTGGACTGAGGAAAGACGCTACCCTTTTCAATGAGATTGTGATTGATGTGAATACGATGTACTTCGAGCGTAACGGTGGTTATGAATATGCAAAGCAGTTTTATGAAGAAGCCTATCATTTCATCGAAGAAAAATTCGGTGCTGATAATGTTATATCGGCAGTAATGCACGCTGATGAAATCAATGTAGCCGCAACCGAGGAACTGGGAAAAGAGGTTTACCATTATCATCTTCACGCAATGGTTCTGCCTGTTGTGGAGAAAGAAATCTTATGGAGTAAGCGTTGTAAAAACCCCGAACTGCGAGGAACGGTCAAGGAAGTGGTTAATCAGATAAGCCATTCAAAGAAATGGAAATCGGATATTCCAATGACCGATGAAAAAGGAAATCCATTGTTAAAGAAGAACGGCAAGCCGATGTTTCGAGCTTCGTACAGCATACTGCAAGATGAACTGTTTAATTATATGACGGAACGAGGGTTCAAAGGCTTTCAGCGTGGCGAATACGGAAGTACAGCAGAGCATTTAACTTCCCTGCAATATCAAATCCAACAGGACAAAGAACGATTGGAGAAGTTGCAGAAGCGTATTCAAAAGGAACAGGTTAAATATGAGCCTGCCCGTCATATCTCAAAGACCTTAAACGAGATTGACGGTATGGGACAGAAAACCTTTACGGGCAAGATGGCAATATCCAAAGAGGACTACTCACAACTGACTGCCCTTGCAAAAGAGGGAATTACCAGTCGTGCGGAAATCAATAAGTTGGAGCAGAGTGCAAATTATTACCGACAGAAATATTTTGACAGTGCAAACGCATTGGAGAGAATGAAAACCAAATACAACGAACTGAAAGAAAAGTGCAGACCTTTTCTTGAAGCGTTGGAGCATTTCCCCGAAGTTGCTAAACTTTTTACCGAAAAAGTGAAGCAACTTTTTTCTTTTAAGGAAGCACAGGAACGAGCCGAAAAAGAAGCGAGGGAAAAAGAAAGACAAGAGCGTATTAAGGCACGAAGAAACAAGCGTGGTATGGAAAGATAACCATTTCCATTATACTCACGACTTAATGACTTCTTGATATGTTCCGATGAAACAGGCTGTATTTGTGGGGTGTTCCAAACGGAATGCCCCACAGTCAATTTATGAAAAGGAGAAACGGACTATATGAAAGAAAACACTTTATCTTATACAACGCGAATAGGCAAAACAACTTTTATTGTCAATGTGAAGCAATCGGAAAGTGCGAAGAAGCCTTTGAATACGGTGTTTCAAGAAATATGCCGACACGAGATGTTAGGCGTTTTTTCAGCAGATAAATATTTGAATTTAGAAAACTTACAAAAATCATCTTGACAAACTCGTTCCCGAGGGGTTTTGTTTTAGAACGTGGCTCGTTGCTATAAAAAATGTAGCTTTTATAAAATAAAGATACTTTATTTTAAATGGTTTAGTGGTAAAATTAAAATGGTTTATACGATTTACAAATAAAAAAGAAAGGATTATTTAATATGTTTAAAAAAGGAATTGCATTTATAACAGCTGTTGCTTTAGTTACATCAGGGATTGTATTTACACCTTCTAATGCAGATGCAGCAGTTAATTCAAATCAGGGTTCAAATTCATGGAAATTAGTGTGGAGTGATGAATTTAATCAGACTGTTGGTCAGGCACCGGATACAAGTGTATGGAATTATGATATTGGACATGGTAGCAATGGATGGGGAAATAATGAATTACAGCGCTATACGGATAGCACGAATAACGTTTACATTGCAGATTTATCTTCTGATTCGGGTTCGAGTGACGGAAGAGCACTTGCAATAAAGGCACAGAAAGAGGGAAGTGAATATACATCAGGACGTATTCAGACTCAGAATAAACAATATTGTAAATTTGGAAGAATAGAAACAAAGCTTCGTGTTGAAAATGGAAGCCAGAGTGGTGTATGGCCGGCATTCTGGATGTTAGGTCAAAATTATAATGCGAGTGGTAATAATTGGAATGGCGCATATGGTGCGTCACCATGGCCGTCATGCGGTGAAATTGATATTATGGAACATAGAAATGCAGAAACGCAGGTAATTGGTACACTACATTGGAATCCAAGTACAACTAATTATGAACATGTTTATGCGGGTAGTGAGACAACAAACAGTTTTGGAGCAATAGATACAATTGAAAATTGGCATACATATGCAATTGAATGGTATGAGGATTGTATGAAATGGTATGTTGATGGTATTTGCTATCAGACAATGAATATTTCAAGTGAACAAATGGATGAGTTTCAGAGAGACCATTTTATTATTTTAAATTTGGCATTAGGAAGCAATAGTTCACCATTTACTTTGAATCAGACTGTAAGTGCAAATTTTACAAATGCTACAATGTATGTTGATTATGTAAGAGTTTTTCAGGGAAATGATGCTTCATTTTCAATTAAGAATAAAAAAGAAGGCATTGCTCAGCCTGAAACTACAACTAACAGATTTTCAAGTATGACTTCAATTAATAATGATGGTAATATGCATAATATAGGGCAGTGGAATTATTTGTTCGCAGGCTCTTGGACAGGCACATCAGGCTATTATAAGGGCGGAACAGATTTAAATGATTTGGAAGTTTATATTGGAAGCAATAACAATGCAAGCGAAGAATGGGGAGCACAACTAAAGACAAATGCACTTAGCCTTAATGCAGGGAAAACATATAATTATTCCATTTCAATAGAGTCTGATAAGGCAGGTGCAGAAGTTCTGCTTAAAAATGATACGGATGGAATTGAATTACAAAGAAAGACTTTAACAAATGGCAAAAACATATTTGCAGGAACTATAACATCAGAAAAAGGAAACGCAGAGCTTATATTTGCACTTGGAAAAGTAGCTGCAGGGACGACTTTAAAAGTAACAGATTTTACTATTTCAGATAGCTCGGGAGAAATAACAACAAAAGCACCGGAGACAACAAAGGTTTCTGAAACGACTACAAAAATTGCAGAAACAACAACTGCTAGTGGTAATAAACCTGAAAAACCATTTGGTTTGGTGGTAAATTGTCCAAGTGATAATACTATTTCTGTAGTATGGGGAAATGTAGTTGGAAATTTATACAATATCTATATAGATGGAGTAAAAGTAAAAGAAGCTGTAGGATGTGCAGAATATAGATTTGAAGGATATTCAGTAGGAAGTCATACAGTAGAGGTGTGTACGATAAAGGGTGGTATCGAATCAGACAAAATTTCAGGTACAGTTAATGTTACAGGAAAAGATGAGATAACAACAAAAGCACCGGAGACAACAAAGGTTTCTGAAACGACTACAAAAATTGCAGAAACAACAACTGCTAGTGGTAATAAACCTGAAAAACCATTTGGTTTGGTGGTAAATTGTCCAAGTGATAATACTATTTCTGTAGTATGGGGAAATGTAGTTGGAAATTTATACAATATCTATATAGATGGAGTAAAAGTAAAAGAAACTGTAGGATGTGCAGAATATAGATTTGAAGGATATTCAGTAGGAAGCCATACAGTAGAGGTGTGTACGATAAAGGATGGTATCGAATCAGACAAAATTTCAGGTACAGTTAATGTTACAGGAAAAGGTGAGATAACAACAAAAGCACCTGAGACAACAAAGGTTTCTGAAACGACTACAAAAATTGCAGAAACAACAACTACTAGTGGTAATAAACCTGAAAAACCATTTGGTTTGGTGGTAAATTGTCCAAGTGATAATACTATTTCTGTAGTATGGGGAAATGTAGTTGGAAATTTATACAATATTTATATAGATGGAGT
>NZ_QUGP01000007.1:46955-154647 GCF_003479125.1 Eubacterium sp. AF19-12LB
ACAGACAACAAAAACGCCTGAGACAACAACTAAGATTGCAGAAACAACTACAAAGAAGCCTGAGCAGACTACAAATAAACAGGAACAGACAACAAAAACGCCTGAGACAACAACTAAGATTGCAGAAACAACTACAAAGAAGCCTGAGCAGACTACAAATAAACAGGAACAGACAACAAAAACGCCTGAGACAACAACTAAGATTGCAGAAACAACTACAAAGAAGCCTGAGCAGACTACAAATAAACAGGAACAGACAACAAAAACGCCTGAGACAACAACTAAGATTGCAGAAACAACTACAAAGAAGCCTGAGCAGACTACTAATAAACAGGAACAGACAATAAAAGTTACAGAAGCAACAAATAATGACGGAGCAAATCAGTCAACTATACAACCGACAGCTGATAAAAATATTTTAACTGTTGGAAAGGCAAAGATTACTAAAAAGAAATCATTAAAAAAGAAAATTAAGATAACCTTAAAAAGAGTAACAAATGCCAAAGGATATATTGTTCAGTATTCAACAAGTAAGAAGTTTACAAAAAAGACAACAAAGACAATTAATGTAGCAAAGACAACAGTTGTTTTGAAAAAATTAAAGAGTAACAAAAAATATTATATAAGAGTAAGAGGGTATGCTGTTTCAAATGATGAAAAGGTATATGGAAAATGGTCAGGAAAAACATCAGTTAAGACTAAATAATTAAAATCAGAATATTAGAAAAATAACTATGATATAAAAAAAGCATGTTGCGTTAGTGTAAAGAAGCCGCTAATGTAATGTGCTTTTTGTGTGCAATGATTCACAGAGATAAAATAACTCTATAAAAATTATTTCCCATATGAGCTTATTATTGTGAAAAACATTTTTATTAGATAAAATATTTAGTAAGAGATTTGATGAAAAAGGGAATTATTTAAGGAGATAACAGATTTTATGAATCAAAAAAAATTAAGAAAGGTATTCGCAATAGTTCTTGCAATGGTTATGATGATATCGGGAGTTAATTTCAATTACATTGCCAGGGCAGATGAAACTGAGGAGTCAACATCAACCAAGGCTCCAACAAACTTTAAGGTTATTAATTATGGAAAGTATACGGGAATTTATGTGCTGAAATTTGATTCAGTAGAAAATGCAACATCATATAAAGTATACATCGATAACGAAACAACTGCTGTGAAATCAGTAAAGAGCAGTGGTGAATATTTAACAAATAAGCAATTGAGCAAATATTCAAATGGTGAGCATACATTTTACCTTACAGCTGTTTACGCAGATGGTACGGAATCTGACAAATCAGAAGGAGTTATAGTTGATAAAGAAAACTCATCAGGAGATGATGATATTGCCCAGATTTATATTGAAACGGATAAAAATGTAGACGCCTTAAAAATTAATAAAGACATGGGAAAATTGACAGCATCAATTACAGCAATAGATAATCAGGGAAAGTATAAAGATATTGTTGATGCTACAAATAAAACAACAATTAAGGTGCGTGGAAATTCAACTGCGTTAGCAGACAAAAAAGCATATAATATTACATTTAACAAAAAGAAAGATTTGTTCGGCTTAAGCTCTGCATTTGACGGTACCGGAGCAGGAGCAAAGAAATGGAGCCTTCTTGCAAATGCATTTGATAAATCTTTAATAAGAAACAAACTTGCACTGGATTTAAATACAGCATTTGGAATTCCATTTACATCACAGTCAAGATTTGTTGACTTATATTTAAACGGCCGATATATGGGAAATTATCTTTTAGTTGAATCCGTTGAAGCCGGTACGGACAGAGTTAATATTGATTCGGAAAATCCGGAAAGTGATGATATTTTAATTGAGTTAGAGAACAATGAAAAAGATGAAGAAGGTGTAGATTATCTTATTACAACAAGATATGAACAGAGATTTAACATAGGTTCCCCTGAAAGAGGAGATATGTTTGATTCCGATACACCGGAAGACACTGCGGCAATACAAAAAAAGAAAGAAAGCACTTTAAAAATACTCAATGGTTTTGAAGATGCCCTTGCAACAGGTGATTTTTCAAAAGTAGAAAAATATATTGATGTAGAGTCATTTGTTAATTTTTATCTTGTAAGTGAAATATTTAAGAATCAGGACATCTCGTACAGCTCAACAAGATTTTACATTACAAAAAAGACAGGTGATGAAAAGTATAAAATATACGCAGGCCCGGCATGGGATTTTGACCTCTCAAGTGGAAATGTAGCCCCTCATTACTATGGAGATGCAGCTACAGACTATAAATATTGGAAAGCAACTGATATGAAATGGTTTGATAAATTAACATCCATAAAAGAATTTAAATTAAAAGTAGTAAATAGATTTTATGAAAAAATGGATGATATCACTGCATTATATAGTGGGGATAATAGTGAGATAAATACACTTCTTAAAGAATATGGAAATTCTTACAGAAGAAATTACACTGCCGTTGAAAATGGCGGAGCCGGATGGAGTGAAACAGTAAAAGATTCAGCAGACGGATATAGTTATGCAAATATCGGATGGGCATCATTTGATGCAGCTGTTAATTATTTAAGAGATTGGCTTGAAAATCGTGTTGAATGGTTAAAAGTAAAATGGTCTAAAGAGTATTATCTTGGTGAAAAGGATTATGAATATTCAAGCACTCAGGTTAATGGAAATTATAAGTACGACACTGATATTAAAATAGATTCGGTTGCATATAAGAATATCATAACAGGAAATGAAAATGTCGTTGCGTCATCAGGACAGAATTCAGCTAAAAATATTGTTGATGGAAATATGGGGACAAGATGGGGAAGTGAATATAAAGATCCTCAGAACATAGTTGTTGATTTAGGTCAGGTATATTCCGGCTTGAAAAAAGTAGCAATTAATTGGGAAGCAGCTAATGCAAGGGATTACATTATTGAACTTTCTACAGATGGCAACAATTATACTACAGCTGCTGACATAAGAGATGCTGCTTCAGAAAATAATCGCTTGGATGAGATTGTATTTAATAATGGAAAGACAGCAAGATACATACGAATTACGGGAACAGCCAGAAACTTAACATATGGATATTCTATATATGAAGTTGCCGTATATAATATTAAGGCTCCAATATTAACAGATTCCTTAAAGATTGAAGGAAATCAGATGAGTACATGTTTTGGTGGCGTTGATGGTGCAATAGGTATTAGAAGTATTTATTCTGTAGAGAATGCAATTGAGAATATTAAAGTAAGTGAAGTCGGAGTTATTTATGGAGTAGTTACAGAAAAAAATCCTATTTCTGTAAATGATATGATTATAAACAGCGATAATAAATATGTATATAATTGTGCAGCAACTGCAAAGGGCAAATTAGACAAGGTTTATGGAGATTCACAGACAGCATCATATTATGCAAGAACAATGAATATATCTGATTTTTCAGCACAGGGATATAGTATGACATATTATGTAAGACCTTATGCAATTTTAGAAGATGGAACAATAGCTTATGGTGACATAAAATCTTTCTCTATGTATAATATAGCAGATGATTTATATCAGGGTTCTAAGATGAATACAGTTATAGCACACAACTATTTGTTCAACAAAATTTTAAAGATTGTAAATAACAATTATAAGGAAGTTGAATATGGATGGGGAAACGGAATAGTTAAGCCATCGCAGGCAAATTAAAGTTATGATAAAATATAAATGTGATAAATTTAAAATGATTATATTTAGTGCTAAATAAATTTAAGTAGTTAACTTGATATCAATAATTTTATAATTGACAAATTAATAAATGCGATACTATAATATAATGTAAGTGTCAAGAGACATAGAAAGCGAATTTGTTCGCAATATGATAAAGACTTTGATGGAGACAGTAATATAGTAGTAAAAGTAATAGAGAGTCTGGGATGGTGGAAGCCGGATACAAGTAACTGGTATATGAATATCACTCCGGAGTTTCAACCCGAATGAATGACTGAATAACGACTGACTTAATTTGACGGAAGTTATTTAAGTAGGAGTTGACGGATTTCCTCCGTTACAGGGAACACATATGCAAGGAAACTTAAGTATGCTGTAAAGGTGGTTAAACGAATAACAGACATTCGTCCTTTATGGGCGGATGTCTTTTCTTTTTATTACAGCAAATTTTTAAGAAACTTATTTAATACTTAGTAAAGGAGTAAAAAATATGTACAACAAAGTATCACCAAATCTCGACTTTGTAGAAAGAGAAAAGAAAACAGAAAAATTCTGGAAAGACAATGACATTTTTGAAAAAAGTATGGAAAGCAGAAAGCAGGGACCAACATATACTTTTTATGACGGACCTCCAACAGCTAATGGAAAGCCACATATCGGACACGTTTTAACACGTGTTATTAAAGATATGATCCCAAGATACAGAACAATGAAGGGATATATGGTTCCAAGAAAAGCAGGATGGGATACTCATGGACTTCCTGTAGAACTTGAAGTAGAAAAGTTATTAGGATTAAATGGAAAAGAACAGATTGAAGAATATGGTATGGAACCTTTCATCAAGAAATGTAAGGAATCTGTATGGAAATATAAAGGAATGTGGGAAGATTTCTCAGGAACAGTTGGTTTCTGGGCTGATATGGATAACCCATATGTAACTTATGATGACAATTTCATTGAATCTGAATGGTGGGCTCTTAAGAATATTTGGGATAAGAAGTTATTATACAAAGGATTTAAGATTGTACCTTATTGCCCTAGATGTGGAACACCTCTTTCATCGCAGGAAGTTGCACAGGGATATAAGTCAGTAAAAGAGCGTTCAGCAATCGTTAGATTTAAGGTTGTTGGAGAAGATGCTTATTTCCTTGCATGGACAACAACACCTTGGACTCTTCCATCAAACGTAGCTCTTTGTGTTAACCCTAACGACACATATTGTAAAGTAAAGGCTGCTGACGGATATACTTACTATATGGCAGAAGCATTACTAGACACAGTATTAGGTAAGCTTGCTACAGAAGATGAAAAGGCTTATGAAGTATTAGAAACAATGAAGGGTGCAGACCTTGAAAATAAAGAATATGAACCATTATATGATTGTGCAAAAGCTATTGCTAATAAGCAGAGAAAGAAAGGCTTCTTTGTAACATGTGACACATACGTTACTATGAGCGATGGTACAGGTATCGTTCATATCGCACCGGCATTTGGTGAAGACGATGCTAATGTAGGACGTAAATATGACCTTCCATTTGTACAGCTTGTAAATGATAAAGGACAGCTTACAGACGATACACCTTATGCAGGATTATTTGTTAAGGATGCTGACCCTAAGGTATTAGTTGACCTTGATAAGAGAGGACAGTTATTCGACGCACCTAAGTTTGAACATGATTATCCACACTGCTGGAGATGTGATACACCATTAATCTACTATGCAAGAGAATCATGGTTTATCAAGATGACAGAAGTTAAGGATAAGCTTGTTGCAAATAACAATACAGTAAACTGGATTCCAAAATCAATAGGTGAAGGACGTTTTGGAAACTGGCTTGAAAATGTACAGGATTGGGGTATTTCAAGAAACCGTTATTGGGGTACACCGCTTAATATCTGGGAATGCTGCGATTGCGGATGTCAGGAATCAATTGGCAGCCGTGCAGAATTAGCAGAAAGAAGTGGAAATCCTGATGATGCAAAAGTAGAATTACACAGACCATATATTGATGAAGTTACATTCAAATGTAAAAAATGTGGTGGCACAATGAAGAGAGTACCGGAAGTTATTGACTGCTGGTTCGATTCAGGAGCAATGCCATTTGCACAGCATCATTATCCATTTGAAAATAAGGACTTATTTGAACAGCAGTTCCCGGCAGATTTTATTTCAGAAGCTGTAGACCAGACAAGAGGATGGTTCTATTCATTAATGGCTGAATCAACATTATTATTTGACAAAGCACCATATAAGAATGTTATTGTACTTGGTCATGTACAGGATGAAAATGGTCAGAAGATGAGTAAGTCAAAGGGTAATGCGGTTGATCCATTCGAAGCATTAGGACAGTATGGAGCAGATGCAATAAGATGGTATTTCTATACTAACTCAGCACCATGGCTTCCAAACCGTTTCCATGGAAAAGCAGTTCAGGAAGGACAGCGTAAATTCATGGGAACACTTTGGAACACATATGCTTTCTATGTTTTATATGCTGAAATTGACCAGTTTGACCCAACAAAATACACACTTAATTATGATAAGTTAAGTGTTATGGATAAATGGTTATTATCAAAACTTAATACTATGGTTAAATCAGTTGATGATAATCTTGCAAATTACAGAATCCCTGAAGCTGCAAGAGCATTAGATGATTTTGTAGATGATATGAGTAACTGGTATGTAAGACGTTCAAGAGAACGTTTCTGGGCGAAAGATATGCCACAGGATAAGATTAATGCATACATGACATTATATACAGCACTTGTAACTGTATCAAAGGCAGCAGCACCTATGATTCCATTTATGACAGAAGATATTTATCAGAATATCGTTAAGAATGTAGACGCAACAGCACCTGAAAGTATTCATTTATGTGACTTCCCTGAAGTTAATGAAGCTTTCATTGATAAAGAATTAGAAGAAAACATGGAAAATGTTCTTGAAGTTGTAGTAATGGGTAGAGCATGTAGAAATGCATCAGGAATTAAGAACAGACAGCCTATCGGAAAGATGATGGTTAAGGCAGAATTTAATTTATCTGAATTCTACAAAGAAATCATTGAAGATGAATTAAATGTTAAGACTGTTGAATTTACAGATGATGTAAGTGAATTTACTTCATATTCATTTAAACCACAGCTTAAGACAGTTGGACCTAAATATGGAAAAGTATTAGGAAAGATTAAGGCTGCACTTGCTGAATTAGATGGAAATAAGGCAATGGCACAGTTAAATGCTGAGGGAGCATTAAAATTTGAATTTGACGGAACAGAAGTTGTTCTTGAAAAAGATGATTTATTAATTGATACAGCACAGGTTGAAGGTTATGTATCAGAAAGTGACAACAATATTACTGTAGTTTTAGACACAAATTTATCACCTGAATTAATTGAAGAAGGTTTCGTAAGAGAAGTAATCAGTAAGATTCAGACAATGAGAAAAGAAGCCGGATTTGAGGTTATGGATAAAATCGTAGTTAATGTTTCTAAAAACGATTCAATTATTAAAGTAGTTACTGACAATTTAGACGAAATTAAGGCTGAAGTGTTGGCAAATGAAATCGTTTTTGATAAAATCGAAGGGTACTCAAAAGAGTGGAATATTAACGGTGAGAAAGTTACTCTTGGTGTAGAAAAAGTGCAGTAATACTTAATTCTAATAAAATATACTAACAGATAGCTTTGAAAGTGACGGATAATATTCTTATTCGTCACTTTATACTTAAGATAAGAAAAGTACCGTAAATAATTATGGAGGAAAACTAAATGGCAAAAACAGTGAAAACAGAGGCTGAAATCTTTAAAGAAGAATTTAAGAAAAAAGTCCGTGATGAAGCTAAGATGCTTTACAGAAAAACTCTCGAAGAAGTGTCAGACAGACATAAGTTTGTAGCAGTTGCATATGCAGTAAAAGATATTGTTATAGACCAGTGGATTGCTACACAAAAGGCATATGAAAAAACAGATGCTAAGACAGTATATTATTTATCTATGGAATTCCTTATGGGAAGAGCATTGGGAAATATGATTATCAATTTATCAAGCAGAAATGAAATTAAAGAGGCTATCGAAGAGCTTGGTTTAGATTTGAATGTAATTGAGGATCAGGAACCGGATGCAGCACTTGGAAATGGTGGTCTTGGTCGTCTTGCAGCATGTTTCCTTGACAGTTTATCTACATTAGGATATCCGGCATATGGCTGTGGTATCAGATACAAATATGGTATGTTCCAGCAGAAGATTGAAGATGGATATCAGAAGGAAATTCCGGAAGATTGGTTAAGACATGTTAATCCATTAGAAATTAAGAGAGAAGAATATGCCTGTGAAGTAAAATTTGGTGGATTCGTAAGAGTTGAACACAGGGACGGAAGAAATTATTTTATTCAGGATGGTTATCAGGCAGTTCGTGCAATTCCATATGATATGCCGATTGTAGGTTATGGAAATAACGTAGTTAACACACTTAGAATTTGGGATGCTGAACCAATTGTACATTTCAATTTGGATGAATTTGACAAGGGTGCATATATGGCAGCCGTTGAACAGGAGAATCTCGCTAAGACAATCACAGAGGTTCTTTATCCAAATGATAATCATTACGCAGGTAAGGAATTAAGATTAAAACAGCAATATTTCTTTATTTCTGCAAGTTTACAGATTGCAATTAAGAAATATTTAACAAAGCATGATGATTTAAGTAAGCTCCCAGAAAAGGTAGTATTCCAGATGAACGATACTCATCCTACACTTACAGTTGCAGAACTTATGAGATTATTAATGGATGAATATTTATTAGAATGGGATGAAGCATGGGCAATTACATCTAAGTGCTGCGCTTACACTAACCATACAATTATGAGTGAAGCACTTGAAAAATGGCCAATTGAATTATTCTCAAGATTACTTCCAAGATGTTATCAGATTATTGAAGAAATCAACAGAAGATTCATTATAGACATTGAAAATAAATACCCTGGAGATCATAGAAAGATTGAAAAGATGGCTATTATTTATGATGGTCAGGTTAAGATGGCTAACTTAGCTATTTGTGCAGGATTTTCAGTTAACGGTGTTGCAAAACTTCATACAGAAATTCTTGAAAAACAGGAACTTAGAGATTTCTATGAAATGTTCCCAGAGAAGTTTAACAACAAGACAAATGGCATCACACAGAGAAGATTCTTGCTTCACGGAAATCCATTGTTAGCAGAATGGGTAACAGGAAAAGTAGGAGATGACTGGATTACTGATTTACCTAAGATTCAGGGAATTGAAGTTTATGCAGATGATAAGAAAGCTCAGGCTGAATTTGCAAATATTAAATATCAGAACAAGGTTCGTCTTGCTAAATACATTAAAGAACATAATGGTATTGATGTAGACCCACGTTCAATATTTGACGTTCAGGTTAAGAGACTTCATGAATATAAACGTCAGTTACTTAATATTTTACATGTTATGTACTTATATAACCAGATTAAAGAACATCCGGATATGGATTTCTATCCAAGAACATTTATATTTGGTGCAAAGGCAGCTGCAGGTTATAAGATTGCTAAACTTACAATTAAGTTAATCAATAGCGTTGCTGATGTAATTAACAACGATGCATCAATTAATGGTAAGATTAAGGTTGTATTTATTGAAAATTATCGTGTATCAAATGCAGAAATTATTTTTGCGGCAGCAGATGTTTCAGAACAGATTTCTACAGCATCTAAGGAAGCATCAGGAACAGGTAACATGAAATTTATGTTAAATGGTGCTTTAACTCTTGGAACAATGGATGGTGCTAATGTTGAAATCGTTGAAGAGGTTGGAATTGATAATGCATTTATATTTGGTTTATCAAGTGATGAAGTAATCAATTATGAAAATAATGGTGGTTATGATCCAATGCAGATATTCAATGAAGATATGGATATCAGAAAAGTATTAATGCAGTTAATCAATGGATTCTATTCACCTGATGATCCTGAAAGATTTAGAGATATTTACAATTCATTGTTGAATACACAGTCAACAGATAAAGCAGACAGATATTTCATCTTAAAGGATTTCAGATCTTATGCTGAAGCTCAGAAGAGAGTAGAAGAAGCTTATAAAGATCAGGAAGGCTGGGTTAAGAAGGCAATGCTTAACGTTGCTCATGTTGGTAAATTTACATCTGACAGAACAATTCAGGAATATGTAGATGATATCTGGCATCTTGAAAAAGTGAAAGTAGATATGTAGGATATGATGTAAATATAGATTTACATTTACATATATCTTATGTATATAAAATATGAAAGTGTAAAGTTTTATGATTTTATGCCTATATGAAAAAATAGAAGACAATTACAATTGTCTAAAGGGTAAATTATAATATATATAAAGATGTTGTTACATTTTGAGTATCAGAATGTAATGGCATCTTTTTTTTTGAAATATAAAAGTTAAACAGGCATACAATATAATAATAACTTTGGTTGAAAGTATATATGAAAGTTAATAAAAAATTTGTTGGAGCTATATTTGTATTAATAACTTTGATAGGATTATTGATTTATATAAAGGGGACAGGAGCAAAACAGGATGATGGCAAAAAATTTAATAAATATATTGTTATAGATGGAAATGGTTATAAAACAAAAATGGATGTGGAACAATTTATTCCATGTGTCTTATTTGCACAAATGAGTTTGGAAAATAATATAGAAACAATTAAAGCGCAGGCAGTTGTAGACAGAACGTATATAGCTTATATGATGAAAAATAAGAAGGAAATTGAAGCGGATGAATTAGGACTTCCTTATATGTCATATGAAAAAATGATTAAAGTGTGCAAAGATGAAAAAAAATTAAAAGGTAAAAAAAGTGCATTAGATGTAGTGAAAAATATTGTGGGAAGTAGTAATAATGAGCAATTTAAAAGTAAAATGCAGATAATTGATAAAGTAATGAATGAAACGGCACTGATGGTAATGAAAAATAAGGGAGAAATAATTCTTCCGTTATATCATGAAATAAGTGGAGGAATGACAAGAAACGGATTAGAAGTATTAGGAGAAAAATATGGCTATTTGTTAGCAGGTGTATGTCAGGATGACTATAACAATAGTGATTACAAAAAGGAATGTTATTTTACAATGGCTGAATTAGCGGATAAAATGAAAAAAGCTAAAATTATAATTTACGATAATGAAAAGAATGAAATCGATTTAAAAAACATAACGGTAAATGAAATGATAGAAAATACGAATATAGCAAAGGATAGTAGTGAATATGCTGTGTCTGTAAAAATATTTGAAACCGGTATATCGGGTGAAGATTTTGCGAATGCTTTAAATGTAGATAGTTCAAATATCACGTTAGAGTACATAGATGACAAAATAAAAATAACTACTAAAGGAAAAGGGCATGGATTTGGATTAAGCATGAATCAGGCTGAAAAATATGGAGAGCAGGGAATGGGATACGAAGAAATATTAAAAAAATTTTATGATGTGACGATAGCTGAATAGAAAATAATATTTTGGTCCATACTTTAACTATAACAAAGTTAAAGAAAGGAGAGCATGGATTATTTTATAAAATATGACATGCGATAGTTTTATGGACAAAAAATTTATGGCCTCATTAGTGGTGTGCTTTGTTGCACTTACCATGGTTGCGGCGGGTACTTATTATATTGGTCAGAAAAAAGACGAAAAGACAATTAATGTAAAAAAAATTGCAAAGGTTGAGACAACAGTAGATTCTGAAAACATTGAAGCTGCTCAGAATGCTTTAGGCAAAGAAGTTACAACAGAAGGTGACAGAATAAGTATGGCAGAGGAAGAAGCTTCAAGTTATGAAGGAGAAACTAAAATTGTAAATGAAGAACCTACAACTGCTAAGGTTGTAGAGGAAAATACAGCATCAAATATGGATGAAAAAGATAATATGTATGGACTTTCTTCAGAGGCAGCAGCAGTTGTAAGCAATTTAAAATTCAATAAAAACAGTAAATTGCTCTGGCCTGTAGAAGGAAATATTTTACTGGAATATAATATGGAAAATACAGTTTACTTTTCAACTCTTGATGAGTACAAATGCAGTCCTGCGATAGCCATCCAAAGTAAAGAAGGTGCCGAAGTAAAAGCAGCGGCAAAGGGTGTGGTAACTGAATTAGGACAAAATGATGAATATGGAGTTTATATGAAAGTTGCTATGGGAAATGACTATTTTGCAACTTATGGACAGATAATAAACCCACAGTATGAGGTTGGACAGACTGTAGAAGCAGGTAGTGTAATAGGCTATGTAAATAAACCAACATCAAGTTATGAAAAAGAAGGAGATAATTTATATTTCCAGGTAACAAAGAAAAATAAACCAAAAGACCCTCTCAAATATATGGATTATCAGGATTAATTTAATTTGAAGCATCGGGTATGTTGTAATATGTGGGCATGGAAATATTAAGTGTAAAATCAAAAAAATAATTCTTGTTAAATCACAAACAGAAGAGATTTGCATACATTGTAATAAGTGTTAAATGTGTTGGCATTGGTAATCTATTTACAACAAGCAATAAGGCTTTTTTACGACGAGCAATCGTTCAATAACTTTAGCAGCCTGTTGCTTTAAATAGATTAGAACTGTAAGGTTCTTTATTCTAAGCAATATCTATTTAGAAAAAAATCTAAATAGATATTGCTTTTTTATATGCTTAGTGATACACTCTATTTAGATAAAGTTCTAATTAGAATTTTATCTAAATAGAATGAGAAAGGGGCAGAATAAATGGGATTTCATGAAACATTTAAGGCTTTGTCAGACCCGGTTAGAAGAGACATCCTTGTTCTGTTAAGAGATAAAACTATGTCGGCAGGAGAGATAGGAGAATATTTTGATTTGACCGGAGCAACAATGTCTTATCATTTGAATCAGTTGAAAAAAGCGGGATTAGTATTTGAGATGAAAGAAAAGAACTTTGTATATTATCAGCTTAACACTTCAGTTATGGAAGAGATGATATTGTGGCTTTCACAATTTGGAGGAGCGGAATCTAAAAGTGAGGAAGCTAAAAAGGATAAAAAACAAAAAGAATAAAGTTTATTTTATATAAATGTTTCCGTTAATTAGCTACCGACTAAAGGGCGGGCAATATATATTATTCAGGAGGAAACAAAATGAACGAAGTTCATTTTTTTTAAATGTTTCCGTCAATTAGCTACCGACTAAAGGGCGGGCAATATATATTATTCAGGAGGAAATTAAAGATGACAAAGAACAAAAAACAATTAATAATTACATCTATAGTATGTGTTTTACCAATGATTGTTGGAGCAATTTTATATAGTAGATTACCGGAGCAGCTTCCAACACATTTTGATATGAAAGGAAATGTAGATGATTATAGTTCTAAAGCTTTTGTTTGTTTTGGATTACCTATAATTATGCTGCTAATTAATTTATTTGTACATATAGGAATAAATAATGACCCCAAAAGTGAAGGAACAAATAAAATTGCTGTAGGTATTGGAAAATGGACAGCACCTGTTACATCTATTATTATATCAATAGTAAGTTTTGCTCCATCATTAGGGGTAGTACCTCCAGAGACAAAAACCTGGATATTTTTAGTAGGAATTTTAATTATAGTATTAGGAAATTATCTTCCTAAATGCAGACAGAATTATACTGTTGGAATAAAATTGCCATGGACTTTGAATGATGTAGATAACTGGAATAAAACTCATAGAATGGCAGGTGTGTTGTGGATAATATGTGGAATACTTTTTTCAGTAAGCGCTTTTTTAGGAAAAGTTGGAGAAGGGTTAATGATTGCACTTATAATCATAATGGTATGTGTACCGACAGCGTATTCATATGCTTTGTATAAAAAGAAAAATGCTTAGTGCTATGATATTACATATCGTTAAATTAATACAATGATTTATTTTATATTATGGCGGGAATGGAATTATACATCGAAAAACGCTTCTGTGCGAGTAAATTGTGATTTTAGCTATTTGAATATAACATAATAAAAAGTGTGTAGGTTTTAAGTTCAAATCTTAAATTTAGATTAATAAATCTAATGATTAAAATTGGTAAATTATAATCTACACACTTTTTTATTTGCCACTATAAGATGTGGTATTACATACATAAAATATTTATATATTAATTATTTGCTGATAGTGTTATTCCATTTATAAGGAATTTCTTTATAATCAGGGTCTACAACAGTCAATATATTGTAGAATAAATATTGATGTCCGTCATAAGTAGGCATTAAGTTATTCTGGTATAATGTATCAGCAATGCTATATAATGAGAAGTCATACACTTCGCTGTAAGCAATAGCTCCGTTTTCAAGAACTGAGTATGCACGTACATAATATTTTGCATTATATCTTGCAGCACCATAGCCGTTATGTGTCATTGTGCGGGCATAGTAAATTGCAGTTGCTGAATCACCATTATAATTTGAAATTACACCCTTAGCAGTAGCTTCGTATGAAGCAATATATTTGTTATCTGAATTAAATACAACATCATTTTTGGTTATCGGAGCATTAGCAAAACCATAAATTAATCCGGATGAAACAACTTTTTGACCTTTTATAGTAGATTCAGATGAATAAAGTATTCTTGAACCTCTAAGTACAGCACTAATCTGATAGCCTATGACTTTTACATCATTACTAATGAATTCACCTTTTGGTTCTATAGTAGTAGTTTCTTCAGGCTTAGTAGTTGGTTCTACAGTAGTAGTTTCTTCTGGTGTTTTACTCTCATCTTCATCTGAAATAAGGTCATTATTTGCGGCAGCATTTAATACATAAAATTCATGAATTGACCAGTAGTTAGATTTTGAACCGGTCTGAACAACTCTGACATATCTTGAATTTTGAACATTTACTTTAATAATTCCGTTAGTAGTTGTACCACTTGCGATTGCATTTCCCCAGTCTGTTCCATTAGAAGATACATATATTTCATAAGCTGCAGGAGCATCGCTTGAAGTACTTAAACCAACATCACAAATAATGGTGTTGTATGTTAATGTTTTTCCAAAGTCAACCATAAACCATTGACCGGGGGTCTGGGAACCATTTGTATCCCATCTTGTTGATGCATTTCCATCTAAAGCATTTTTAGCATTATTGTTGTTGTTAGAGGCTGTAGCTTTCCATGAATCACGTCCTGAAACCTGAGCAAGAGCACCTGATGAAGATACTGTTGAACCAAGTCCCATATTGCTATCAAATGATTTAAATGAGTCGGCATTATTATTTCTATTATTAAGAATAGAACCTGATATGGAAATATTCTTTTCACTTCCTGAATCAACAAATGCACTACCATTTTGGTTAGAAGCACTGGCAAGAATATTTAAAGATGCATTTGATACACTTGCTAATGTCTGCTGTCCCGGATTATTAAAATGAGCGCCGTATAATGTCAAATTACCTGAATTTAAAATTATTCCGCGTTGTGGTTGTCCCCAGAAATCGCAGTTATTAAATGTCGATTTAAAATTGCTGTTTTCTTCTGAATAGAAATAAGCTGTCTTTGGATTGTTATCTCCAATGGAAACAATCTGCGAGTTATCAAAGTTAAAGCTCTTAGTAACACCGGATGCCCAGTAAACAGCTCTTGTTGAACCATCAACACCTAATCCCATACTTCTACCGGAAGGACCACCGTTACCATCATTTTGTAATAAAGTTCCACGGTATGAACCATAGTGGAAATCATTGTATAATGTTTCGTTATCGCAATCTCCTAAAATAAGAAAATCTAAATGCTCAAGTCCATATGAATACAAAGGCGCGTTAGAAACGCCATTTGGCATATTGCTAAAGCTTCCAAATTTACTTTCATTTCCGCAGGCATAAACAATTACGTTAAACATAAGGTTATAAAGTTTTCCGTCAACTGAATTTCCACCTACTCTCACACCTGTATCAAAGGCGTGACCACCTAAAAAATCAACATAGTGGTTGTCGCATTTATATGTAAATAAGTCTAATGCTTTATAAGCAGCTCGAACGCCTGAATCAATTACATAAACATTAGCTCCCTGTCCCTGAATTGTGTAAGGGTACTTTGCCGGAAGCCAGTCTGCACTTCCGGAAAATACCTGTTCAGGGTAGTCGACTACAATGCCACGAATTCCACTGTCAGCTTTTAACTGAATAAAAGAATCTCCGTTTGGATTGTTTCTATTTTCATAAGCTTCAAGTATAGTACCTGAGCCATGAGGAACGCTCCATAAATCAACGGCACCGCGAAGCTCAACATTTGATGGAATTGCCAAATGTCCACGAACTTTGTATTTGCCACTAGGTAAAAATACGATTCCACCACCATCATTAGAAGCCTGATTTAATGCTTTCTGAATAGCAGAAGTATTATCATTTGAATCTGTAGTGGCATTATATGGCGAAACAGTGGCGTTATATAAAACTGTTCTTGCAGGTGTATGTGGGTCATATTCTACTTTAGTGAAATCTGAAACTTCACCGGTTACTACCGTACTATCGCTTAAAGTAGATTCATAAACAGATTTATTTGTGATTTTTCGACCTTTAGTAAATGCACATTCTGTTATGTTTCCACGACCTGAAGTACCATAATAAATCTGCGGAGTACTGTTGCTAAATGTTGTATTATTTGCAACAAATGTTCCACTGTTAATTGCAACACGACCTCTTGATACTTTTGATGAATTAAATGTAAGTTTTGTGCTTGAAGTATTAGGAATTCGTATAGCGTATTTAGATACGTCAATTTTTGTTTTTGTAAACTGTGCTGCATCTGATGTGTTTTCGCCAAGCACGATTCCGTTTTCACAATTATGAATATTTATCTCGTCAAATAAAATACCTACAGAGTTAGTCGCATTAATCTGAATACCTGTTTTACATTCGGATAAATCAAAGTTATAGTGATGGCCGTTTGGTGTAGTTTTGTCATCAGTTGATAAAGTTTTTTCTGTATCGTATCCGATATTATAACCATTAATATTAATGTTACATGTGTATGACCAATCGTTACGTCTCATTACGATACCGATTGAATTGTTGTACATGTAATCGTTGAAAGAAGTTGTGGTTGGGGCATTTGCAACACCTGAATTCTTCCAGTAGTCAGGTGATAAGTTTACATTTTCAATTCTTCCAACATCAGCTATTTTATCAATTTCTATACCTTTACATAATGTTGTTCCATAAAGTCCGTTAACTACAGGTGAAGCACCACCGTTGTCGTAGTTAAATAAAATGCCAATATATGAATTTAATAAAGTGACATTTTTAGTGTTACAATATTCGTTTCCAAAATAATTGTTGAATCCATAACGAATAGTTGGTGAATATGGAGTAATGTTATTCGGGTCCTGTTCAGGATACCATATTGTTAAATCCATAATTCCTGTTTCAGGAGCCATTTCAACAAATGGTGTTGTGCGTTCATTTCCATTTCGTCCTGTATAGGCCATAAGTAATGTCCCAATTGGAGCACTGTTATTTCGACTAGGCTTTTGCCAGTCACCACGAAGTGTAACTCCTTTAGGAATGGAAAGAGCGCCTTTTATTGCATAACGCCCGCTTGGAACATATACAATACCGCCTCCTAAATCTCCAACTTTGTTTAGAAGTTTTTGAAAAACATTTGTGTTATCTGTCTGTCCGTCGGCAACGGCACCGTAATCGGTTACATCATATGTTGCCACGAATACCTCTGACGAATCTAGAGTGTGAACAAGTTTATAAGATGGTTCACCTACATTGCCAAAGTCTGTAGTGGCACAGAAAGCCACTGTAGAGCCAAACAACATTAAGACAACAGTCCATAATGTTGCACGCAAAAATTTGTACATATGTACTACCTCCAATACTTTTATTATGGTTCTATTGAACCTATTTCTTACCCCAATAAAATTATAAATGCTTTTAGATAATGATACAAGAAAAATAAATTAAATTTAGTCAAGTTATCAGGAAAATAAAAGTTGCAATATAAATAAGAAATGTCACATATACTAAATGTTGCAAAGACGATATTGTTATGTTAAAATTAATCGGAACTAAAAATGTATTAATTAATGGAGGGTATATGAACAAGAAAAAAATTTTAGTTGTTTTAACTGCAATGATTATTAGCTTATGTGCAGTATTTGTAACTGTTGACGCAGCCACTAAGGTAAAGCTTACTAAGAAAAGTGTAGCTATGTATGAAGGTGACAGCATATTTTTAAAGGTTAAGGGAACAAAGTCTAAGATTAAGTGGAGCAGTAAGAATAAAAAGGTAGCCGTAGTTACTAAAAAAGGAAAGGTTAAGGCAGTAAAGAAAGGTAGAACTGTAATTTATGCTAAATTTGGGAAGAAAGTATTAAAATGCAAGATTATAGTTAATGAAAAGGTGACAAATAAAGATGTTATTAAGAATGATAATAAAGATACAATTGTAAATGAGACTACTACTAAAGAATCTATTACTAAAGAAACTACTACTAAAGAACCGGTAAAAGAAGAAATTACAACGAAAAAGCCAATTGATAACGGCACAGATAATGAAGAAGAAACGAACAATAATATTACTATAGGTAAATGGGTAGTGATGGATTTAGATGGAAGATATGCAATAGAGGGTTATCATGGAAGTGATAAAGAAATAACTGTTCCTAATGAACTTAATGGTGTGAAAGTGTGGTTGATTGATTCTGACGCATTTATGGACAATATGGATGTAGAGAAAGTCGTAGTTTCATATGGAATTCAGATTGTCAGAAGTTCAGCTTTTGAAGGATGTGATTATTTAAAGACAGTTGTTTTACCGGAAAGTGTTACAGGAATAGGTGATAGAGCATTTAAAAATTGTTATGAGTTAGAGAGTGTTAATGTGCCATCGGGTGTAGAGACTATAGGTGAAGAGACATTTATGGGTTGCAGTTCTTTAACTAGTATACAGTTACCTGATGATTTAGAAGAAATTGATAGTAGCGCATTTAATGGAAGTGGAATTACAAATATTGTTATTCCTGATAAAGTTACAGCTATTCTTTCTAAAACGTTTATGAATTGTAAAAATTTAGAAAGCGTTACTTTAGGAAAGAAAACAAGAGCAATTGGATTTCTTTCATTTGAAAATTGCTCAAGTTTGAAAAATATTGTTTTACCGGAAACTTTAGAAAAAATAGGAATGAGAGCTTTTGCCGGATGTACTTTCTTAGAAAGTGTAACTGTTTATGCGGGAGAAGTAGATATACTGAAAGATGCATGGATTAAAAATCCTAATTATTCTAGGGATGAAGAGCCAATACCTCTTGAATGTACAATTATTGGAGTTAAAGGTTCTCTTGTAGAGGCCTATGCCATAGAATATGGATTAAAGTTCGAGGAGATAGAGGAGTAGGAGTTTTTATTAAGTTGAAGTAATAGATACATCATTATTTATGCACATTTTATTCTAAATAAAATTATTGAGGGCGAAATATCTATCGGTAGTAATTTTTCATATTTTTATATTAGTGAATTTTGTAAATAAATAATGAGATTAAGCTGATGCACAAACAATTTGTTGCAACAATTTAGCGGATTTGATATGATATCTTTGGGTACTACCTAGAAACGGTAGGCGGTTAGTCCTTCAGAAGAGGGACTAAATCCTCTGATTACATGGAAATCTTCATAGGAAGAAATCTGGATTTACTTAATGAGTGATTTTGAGATTTTATACATAGTGTTGATGATTATTTCGATTATAGTTACCATACTTATAGAATATATAAATAACTTAAAAAAGTAACCGCCGTCTGCAAATGGTTTGGTTACTTTTTTAACTAAAATATTTGTGACTAACCGTCTATCGGTAGTACCTTTTTCTATATCTATAGTATCAAATTTATATAAATAATTCAATGGTAAATTACGAGCAGTTTATGTCGCAATATTAAAAAAAGCCGAGCACCATTCATAGCCCTGCGGGCTATTTCATGGACGGCTGTCGTATAAATTACGAGCAACCTCCAGCTCGAATCCGCTTCACTACTTCTCGCTGGAGATTGTCACAACATTAAAATAAAATAGCTTACACCTTTGTGAGTAAACTCCCAGGTGTAAGCTATTTATTTTAACGTTGCTCGTAATTAGCCAAAGTATCTTTTTAATAAGCCTTCGAATGCTTTGCCGTGTCTTGCTTCGTCTCTTGCCATTTCATGTACTGTGTCATGGATTGCATCGAGGTTTGCAGCTTTTGCTCTCTTTGCGAGGTCAAATTTTCCAGCTGTTGCACCGTGTTCAGCTTCAACTCTCATTTCAAGGTTTTTCTTTGTGCTGTCTGTTACAACTTCACCGAGTAATTCTGCAAATTTAGCAGCGTGTTCAGCTTCTTCATAAGCAGCTTTTTCCCAGTATAAACCGATTTCAGGATATCCTTCTCTATGAGCAACTCTTGCCATTGCAAGGTACATTCCAACTTCTGAGCATTCACCTTCAAAGTTTGCTCTTAAGTCAGCAAGAATATCTTCGCTTACTCCCTGAGCTACACCTACAACGTGTTCTGCAGCCCATTCTTTTTCGCCTTCTTCAACTTTGTTAAACTTATCTGCACCTACACCACATACTGGACACTTTTCAGGTGCTGAATCTCCTTCATGTACATAACCACATACTGAACATACAAATTTTGCCATTTTTAATTCCTCCATTATATATAATTATTTTTTAGTGACTTACTAATCTTTCTTATTGCACTTAGGACAAATGCCGTAGTAGTAAGTTTGGTGACCTTTTATTATTCCGTCAAAATGATCTTGAGCTATCTTGTTAATCTGTAACTCTTTCATAAATATATCTTCAACTTTACCGCATTCTGTGCAGATGAAGTGGTAGTGGGGTTCTGTGTGCCCATCAAAATGTTCCTTACCATCGCCTAATTTTAATGAAAGGACTTCACCTTGTTCAACCAGAAATGAAAGATTACGATATACAGTTCCAAGACTGATGTTAGGAAGTATTAGCTTAACACTTGCATAAACATCGTCTGCTGTAGGATGATCATATCGGCTTAATAAGTTTTCTCTGATTAACTCACGTTGCTTACTGTATTTGACCATTTGCTTTCCTCCATAACAATAATAGTAACGATTACTGATATTATAATATCTAATGAATCCTAATTTGTCAACACTTATTTTTAAAAATATGATAAAATATTTAGCTATTATGTTAGGGAAATATGACATCGGGGTAAAAAGCAATCGCCTTTAATGAGCGTATCGGGACGTGCCTAAGAATTTTTGCCAGCTTATGTTCATGTGGATTTAGACATTTTGACTCTGTTATAATAAAACATTTAACAATTGTGAATTGAAAAATGGAGGAAACGTAGTAAATGAAAGACGAAAAATCATTTGCAATGCAAGCATGAATTCTTGCATTTATAAAGAATAAATTTACAATATAAAAAGAAAATATTAATATTTCATCTTAATAAAATATGATACAATTATATATAAGTTTTAGAACGTGATAAATAATGAAGGAGGAGCGTAATTCAGATATTTCTGTGCGATGAGTATTTGTGGTTACGCGAAGTTACATATGGAAAAATACATTATGGCACTTGATCAGGGAACTACAAGTTCAAGATGCATTTTGTTTAATAAAAAAGGTGAAATAATAGCTCAGGCAAATCAGGAATTTACACAAATATTCCCAAAACCCGGCTGGGTTGAACATGATCCGGAAGAAATTTGGCTGACACAGTTACTTTCAATAAGAAAAGTAATGAATATGGCTGGAGTTAGTGGCAATAATATAGAAGCAATAGGAATCACTAATCAGCGGGAAACTACAATTGTGTGGGACAGGAATACAGGAAAACCGGTGTATAATGCGATTGTATGGCAGTGTAGAAGAACTGCTGATATTATTGATGATTTGGAAAAACAGGGAAAGAGTGATTTGATAAAGAAAAAGACAGGATTGATTCCCGATGCTTATTTCTCAGGGACAAAGATTAAATGGATTTTAGACAATGTTTCAGGAGTGAGAAAGAGAGCGGAAGCGGGAGAACTTGTATTTGGAACTATTGATACATGGCTTATATGGAAATTAAGTGGTGGAAGTGTTCATGTAACAGATTATACAAATGCTTCAAGAACAATGTTATTTAACATTAAGGAATTGAAATGGGATAATGAATTGCTTGAATTGTTAAACATACCAAAGCAAATGCTTCCAGAGGTTAAAACTTCAAGCGGAATATTTGGTTATGCAAGCAAAGATATATTGGGAAATAATATTCCGATTACAGGAGTGGCAGGAGACCAGCAGGCAGCATTGTTTGGACAGGGATGTTTTGAAAAAGGCGATGTTAAAAATACATATGGAACAGGATGCTTTTTATTGATGAATACAGGAAACACACCTGTTGAATCGCAAAATGGGCTTATTACAACAATAGCAGCATCAACCGATGCAAAAGTTGAGTATGCACTTGAAGGTAGTGTTTTTGTAGCGGGAGCAGCGATTCAGTGGCTTCGTGATGAAATGAAACTTGTGGAAAGTGCACCGGAGAGTGAGGATATGGCTTCTAAAGTTGAAGATACAAATGGAGTTTATGTTGTACCTGCTTTTACAGGTTTGGGCGCTCCATATTGGAAGCAGAATGCCCGTGGAATGGTTGTAGGACTTACAAGAGGAACAAGCAGAGAACATTTTGTAAGGGCAACACTTGAGTCATTGGCATATCAGACATATGATTTGGTAAAGGCAATGGAAAGTGATTCAGATACTTCAATTAATTCGTTAAAAGTAGACGGAGGAGCTTGCGCAAATAACCTTCTTATGCAATTCCAGTCAAATATATTGCAGACAAATGTAGCACGCCCAAATGTAATTGAAACTACAGGTTTAGGTGCAGCATATCTTGCAGGACTTGCAACAGGGTATTGGGCAAGCAAGGAAGAAATAAAAGCCAATATGGGAATTGAAAAAACATTTGAGCCTGATATGGATAAAAAAAAGGTAGAAAGAATGGTAAAAGGGTGGCATAAAGCTGTCAAATGTGCCATTTTCTATAGTGAAGAATAAGTTAAAAACGAAAGTTTTCTGACTATATGAAGATTTAAAATAAATAATAAAGCAATTAAGATGATAAGTATTTACTAATGCAGTATTAAAAATAATTGGACTACAAGGAGAAACTAAAAAAATGAGTATTTTATCGGTGGTAATTCCGGCATACAATGAGGGAGCGATGCTTCATAAAACAGCAAATGTTGTATCAACTATTTTAGAGGAAAATAATATAGATTATGAAATAGTATTTGTAAATGATGGCTCAAAAGATAATACATGGGAAGAAATTGAAATAGCAAGTAAGGCTAATCCAAAAGTTAAAGGAATTTGCTTCTCAAGAAATTTTGGAAAAGAAGGAGCAGTATTTGCGGGGCTTGAATTTGCTCATGGTGATTGTTGCGCAGTTATGGATTGCGATTTGCAGCATCCGCCTGAAACTTTAGTGGAAATGTATAAACTTTGGAAACAGGGATTTCAGGTTGTTGAAGGAGTAAAGGCGACAAGAGGAAAAGAAAGTGCAATTCATAAATTATTTGCAAAGACATTTTATAAAATTATAAGTGATGCAACAAAGATTGATATGTCAAGGGCATCAGATTTTAAATTGTTAGACAGACAGGTTGTTGATGCGTTTATTGCTTTACCTGAAAGACAGGTATTTTTCAGGGCATTGTCATCGTGGGTTGGATTTAAAACTACATATGTGGAATTCGATGTCCAGGAAAGAGAAGCCGGAGTATCAAAATGGTCATTTAAATCTCTTTTTAAATATGCAATTAACAATATTACGTCATTTACAGTTGCACCTATGCAGATAGTTACCGGTTGTGGGATGTTTTTATTTGTGTTCTCTATTATTTTCGGAATTTTTTCATTAGTGAAATATTTTAGTGGAAAATCATTAGAAGGATTTACAACAGTTATTTTACTTTTACTTATCATAGGTAGTATTTTGATGATGAGTTTAGGTGTAATTGGTTTCTATATTTCAAAGATTTATGAGGAAGTAAAAATGAGACCTCGTTATATTGTGGCAAAAACAACAGATGATAATAATGAAAAATAGCTGATAACAGAAGTTATAAAAAGACCTGCTCAATTTAATATACATTTAAGATTATGAATGTATATTAAATTGAGCAGGCTTTTTTTTATAAAGTCAGGGTCAAAAATCCCTGACTTTGATGCCTACGGATTGTCATATGCTACGTATTTAAACACACCCTGGCATTTTATTATATATTAATTAATTATTTATTCTGTAAGTAAGCATCAATGCTTTCAGCAGCCTGTTTTCCTGCACCCATAGCAAGGATAACAGTAGCAGCACCTGTAACAGCATCTCCACCTGCGTAGATTCCTTCACGTGTTGTCTGAAGAGTGTCTTCATTTACAACTAAACATCCACGCTTATTTGCTTCCAAACCTTCAGTAGTTGTTCTTATTAATGGGTTTGGTGAAGTACCGATTGACATGATAACTGTATCAACATCAAGCTCAAAATTACTTCCTTCAACCTCGATAGGACGTCTTCTTCCTGAAGCATCAGGCTCACCAAGTTCCATTTTAACGCATTCCATTTTAGAAACACGACCATTTTCGTCGCCGATAAGTTTTACAGGATTATTTAAGTTCTTGAAGATGATTCCTTCTTCAATTGCATGATGAACTTCTTCCTTACGTGCAGGCATTTCTTCCATACCACGACGGTAAACTACGTATACATTTTCAGCACCAAGACGCTTTGCAGTTCTTGCAGCATCCATAGCAACATTACCACCACCTACAACAGCAACATTTTTGCTCTTAATAATAGGTGTATCATATTCAGGTAAGTAAGCTTTCATAAGGTTAGCACGTGTTAAGTATTCATTTGCTGAATAAACACCGATTAAAGCTTCGCCTTCGATTCCCATAAATGATGGAAGTCCGGCACCTGAACCTACGAAACATGCTTCATAGCCCATATCAAAAATTTCATCGATTGAAAGAACCTTACCTACAACCATATTTGTCTCAATGTCAACACCAAGAGCAGCAAGGTTATCAACTTCCTTCTGAACGATAGCCTTTGGAAGTCTGAATTCAGGGATACCGTAAACTAAAACACCACCGGCTTTGTGGAATGCTTCAAATATAGTAACCTGGTAACCTTTCTTAGCTAAATCTCCGGCACATGTAAGTCCTGAAGGACCGGCACCGATAACAGCAACTTTTCTTCCGTTGCTAACAGGTTTTTCCGGTGCAGCAAGGCTGTTTGCCATATGGTAATCAGCACAGAATCTTTCCAAACGTCCGATTGCTACAGGTTCACCCTTTATACCACGAACACAATTTCCTTCGCACTGTGATTCCTGTGGACATACACGACCACATACAGCAGGAAGCCCGTTTGTGCTTGTAATGATTTCATAAGCTTTTTCAAATTCTCCGGCAGCTACCTGTTCAACGAATTCAGGAATTCTAACATTTACAGGACAACCGTTTACACATGGTTTGTGCTTACAATTTAAACATCTTGTTGCTTCTTCAATAGCCATTTCAGGAGTGTATCCCATGGCAACTTCTTCAAAATTCTTATTTCTTACATTTGGTTCCTGCTCAGGCATAGGAACTTTTGTTAAAGACATATTTGCCATTATTTGTCACCTCCAGCCATTTTATACATACGACAATGTTCTTTGTCGTGAGCTTCTTTTTCTTTATATGTAGAATTACGTTTCATTAATTCATCAAAATCAACTTTATGTCCGTCAAAGTCAGGACCATCTACACATGCAAATTTAATTTTCCCATCTACAGTAACACGACATCCACCACACATACCTGTTCCATCAATCATAATAGGGTTTAATGAAACTAAAGTTTTAATATTGTATGGTTCTGTTACCTTTGCAACGAATTTCATCATAGGAACAGGTCCGATGGCGATAACTAAATCATAGTCATTTCCGGCATCGATAAGGCTTTGTAATTTGTTTGTTACAAATCCCTGTTCGCCATAAGAACCATCATCAGTTGTTATATATAAATTGTCGCAAACATCCTTGAATTCATCTTCAAGAATAACGATATCTTTATTTCTAAATCCGGCGATAACATCAACCTTAGCACCATTATTAAATAAAGCTTTAGCTGATGGGTAAGCGATGGCACATCCAACACCACCACCGATAACGCAGGCTTTCTTTACTCCGTCTAATTCTGTTGCTGCACCTAATGGCCCAACAAAATCTAATAAAGCGTCTCCTTCATTTAACTTAGAAAGAATCATTGTTGTCTGACCTACAATCTGGAAAATGATTGTTACAGAACCTTTTTCAGGGTCTGTATCTGCGATTGTAAGAGGCATTCTTTCACCATATTCATCAATACGAAGAATAATAAACTGACCAGCTTTTGCTTTTTTTGCGATAAAAGGTGCTTCTATTTCTAAAAGTACAACTGTATCGTTAAGCTGTTTTCTTCTTAAAATTTTGTACATAGTAAACTCCTTAACATAATAAATATTTATATTCTACTTAAAATCTTCACTAGTATACCATAGTAGGAAAAAGTACGCAATTCCAAAAACTGCATAAATATAGAAAGAATTGTATAAAAATCCTGTTATTGAGCAAAAATAGAAAGTTAAAATTATATCAATTATGTAATTTGTCAAAAAAATTGCTTTTGAAAAAATAGATTTAGTATAAGCAACAATTTTAAGCCAATAAAGCATGTTGACAATTAAATTTATGTATTTTATACTTTAAGACGAGTCTAAAATAGATTAAATAAAGTCAAGACTTAAGAACAGTAAATGATGTTAGAAAAAAGTGTGGCTTGTAGGAGATAATATACAAAGCATTCATACAATTTTGACATCATTAAATTAAAATAATTTAAATTTAAATATTGTACAGTTGAGATTGAACAGGAGTTCATGAAGGGGTACACCACCACGGGTGTAGTTTCTTTGTGGACTCCTTTTTTATTTGGCTAGTGATATGGAAGGAGGAAAATAATGAAGATAAATGGAAAAGATTTTGTTTTGAATAAATCAACTACAGTAAGCGAGTATTTAGAAAAAAACGGATATGTTCAGGCACATATAGTTGTTGAATTAAATGAAAAGATTTTGCCAAAAAATATGTATGAAAAAACATACTTAAAAGACGATGACTGCCTTGAAATCCTAACTTTTATGGGTGGAGGCTGATTTGAAAATATAATATGTCAGGCTAATCTGCTTAATTAAGCAGGAAAAATTATAGCGATAGGAAACTGTGACATTTAAGCAGAAAAAATTATAGCGATAGGAAACTGTGACATTTAAGCAGGAATAATTATAGCGATAGGTAATTGCAACATTTATTTTAAGAATATTGTAGAGTTAAGATTTTGATTTAGAAGCAGTGTTAAAGGAGGAACATTATGAATAAGGATACATATTCAATTGGAGGACATGAGTTTGAATCTCGTTTTATTTTGGGATCAGGAAAATTTTCTCTTGATTTAGTTAAAGCATGTATTGAAAAAGCACAGACACAGATTGTTACATTAGCACTTCGCCGTGCAAATGAAGGTGGAATGGCAAATATACTGGATTACATTCCGGACAATGTTACTTTATTACCTAACACATCAGGAGCAAGGAATGCAAATGAAGCAGTAAGAATTGCACGTCTGGCAAGAGAAATGGGATGTGGCAATTTTGTTAAATTAGAAGTAGTTCATGATTCTAAATACTTGCTTCCGGATAACTATGAGACGATTAAAGCAACAGAAATTTTAGCAAAAGAAGGATTTGTTGTTATGCCATATATGTATCCTGATTTGAATGCAGCAAGGGCGTTAAAAGAAGCAGGGGCAGCCTGCATAATGCCATTAGGAGCTCCAATTGGTTCAAATAAAGGACTTGCAACAAAAGATTTTATCCAGATACTTATAGATGAAATTGATTTGCCAATTATTGTAGATGCAGGAATTGGACGACCTTCACAGGCGTGTGAGGCAATGGAAATGGGAGCTACTGCTGTAATGGCAAATACGGCAATTGCTACTTCAGGAGACGTGGAAGTTATGGCTGAAGCATTTAAGAAAGCAATTGAGGCCGGAAGAAGTGCATATTTAGCCGGACTTGGACAAACTATAGAAAAAGGTGCAAGTGCATCATCACCATTAACAGGATTCTTGCATGATTAACAGGAGGCTTTAAAAAATGAAAAATGAACAGAATAACAATCATGTAAATGAGAGTATTTTAAGCGAACAGATTTTAGAAGACCAGAAGAAAAATAGAATTAATCATATGGAATATTTGCCGGGAATGGAAAACATAGGTTCAGAGATAATGAATAAAGTAGTTAGTGAAATGAACAATTATGACTATGACAAATATACAGAATATGATGTAAAGAGAGCACTTAACAATACAGAAAGAAGTGTTGAGGATTTTAAGGCGTTACTATCACCGGCAGCGCTTCCATTTATTGAAGAGATAGCCAAGGCAGCACAGATAGAAACAAGAAAACATTTTGGAAACAGCACTTATATGTTTACACCAATTTATATTGCAAATTATTGTGAAAATTACTGTATTTACTGCGGATTTAACTGCCATAATAAAATAAAACGAGCTTGCCTTAATGATGAAGAAATAGATAGGGAAATGAAGGCAATCGCTGATACAGGACTTCAGGAAATTTTGATTTTAACAGGGGAGAGCCGTGCAAAATCAACAGTTGAATATATTGGAAATGCCTGCAAAATAGCAAGAAAATATTTTAAGGTAATCGGACTTGAAATTTATCCTGTAAACTCAGACGAATATGCATATTTGCATGAATGTGGAGCTGATTATGTTACGGTATTTCAGGAAACTTATAATTCAGACAAATATGAAACTTTGCATTTAGCGGGGCATAAGAGAATTTTCCCATATAGAGTGAATGCACAGGAGAGAGCATTAAAAGGTGGCATGAGAGGTGTTGGATTCGGTGCACTTTTAGGACTTGATGACTTTAGAAAAGATGCATTTGCTACAGGATATCATGCATATCTTTTACAGAGAAAATATCCACATGCAGAGATTGCGTTTTCGTGTCCAAGATTGCGACCGATTATTAATAACGATAGAATTAATCCTATGGATGTTCACGAGACTCAGCTTTTGCAGGTTGTATGCGCATACAGATTATTTATGCCATTTGCCAGCATAACAGTATCAACAAGAGAATGTGCAAGAGTCAGAGATAATCTTGTCCAGATAGCTGCTACTAAGATTTCAGCCGGCGTTAGTACAGGAATTGGAAGTCATGCAAAGGATATTGAAGATAAAGGTGATGATCAGTTTGAAATCTCTGACGGACGTTCGGTTGATGAAATCTATAACGATTTATTAAAGGTCGGAATGCAACCTGTAATGAGTGACTATATTTATGTATAGCAGATGGAGTTTATGAGCTATTTTAGAAAAGTAAGAAAACTTATAAATGCTTATTATGCATAACACACAAAATTTGTTATGTATAACAAGTGGAAGTTAAGAGAGTTTATTTTTGTGGTAGGTGAAGTTTATGAGTGACACATATGAAAATAAAATCAAAGAAAACGGATATATAAATGATAAAGTTATATGCGTTACAAACAGACATTTAAGCGAAAAGTCATTAGCCAGGCAGGTAGAAATAGTATGCAAATTTCATCCAAAAGCTATAATTTTGAGAGAAAAAGATTTGCCGGAGGATGAGTATATGACTCTTGCAAATGAGATACTTGATATTTGCAAAAAAAATAATGTTAAGTGCATATTACATTTTTATCCTAATGTGGCAAAAAAGTTAGAGTGTGATGCAATCCATCTGCCTCTTTTTAAACTTAGAGAAAATCAGAAATGCTTATCAGGATTTAAAATAATAGGGACTTCGGTTCATTCGGTAGAGGAAGCAATTGAAGCACAAAATCTAGGTGCGACATACATAAGTGCAGGACATATATTTGCAACAGATTGCAAAAAAGGTGTTCCACCAAGAGGATTAGAATTTTTAAAAGAAGTGTGTCAAGCGGTAAACATTCCGGTCTATGCAATTGGGGGAATTAAGCTGTCAGATGAACAAATAAAGTTAATTACAGATTGTGGGGCAGCAGGCGGATGTATAATGTCAGGAATGATGAAACTGAAATTAGAAGATATGGAATAAAGATTTTGCCAGTTGATTAAAAAAATGAGAAAGACTATCAGGAGATAATTAGTTTACATATTACAGAAATTTTATTAAAATAAAATGAGTAATTAATAACAAAGATAGAAATGAGGGTTTTATTATGAGCAGAGTAATAGAAGAAAACGGACGAAGAAGCGCAGAAAAGGAATTGTGGTCAGATAAGAAAAGAACAATATTTGGACTTCCAATTTCATTTACAAAATATACACTTACAGATACGAGACTTATTATTAAAAGCGGATTTTTAAACATTAAAGAAGATGAAATCATGCTTTACAGAATTACAGACATTACATATAAGGCAAGTCTTTGGGAAAGAATGTTTGGAGTTGGCAAATTGTTCTGTGATTCAGCTGATAAATCAGCAACTAATTTTATTGTTGGACCTATAAAGGAGGCTGTAAAGGTAAGAGATTTGCTTTCTGATAATGTAGATGAACAGAGAGATAAAAAACGTATCAGAGGAAATGAATTTTTCAATGATTCAATGGATGATGACATGGATTTACAGAATTAATATGATGACATGAAGTTGAATAATGAGAAATCATAGTCATATAAAATCAAGAAAGTTAAAATTATTTTGTAAAATTCAATCTAGAGATAATGAATTATAAATAAAAAGCACCTATCCTTCAACAAACGTGAAACAATTTCAAATTTTAGATTTGAATTTGCATAATACACTATAGTTGTAAAAGGTAGGTGCTTTTATGTTTATATTTTTAATTTAAACAAAAATTATTTTGAAGATGTTGGGATGTACTGGGCAAGTGTAGATGCCATATTTGAAATAGGCATTGTCTGAAGCCATACTCTTCCAGGACCTGTAATATATGTATTGAAAATTCCTTCGCCACCAAATAAGATGTTCTTTACGCCAGGAACAGTCTTAATATCCATCTGACAGCTTTCAGACATAGCTGCAAGATGTCCTGTGTCTACAACAATTTGTTGACCTGCTTCAAGATTATATTCAACAACATGACCATCAAATTCTGCAAATACAATTCCGTTGCCTGCAACCTTTTGCATGATGAAGCCTTCACCACCAAATAAACCTGAACCTAATTTTTTTCTAAAATGCATAGAAAGTTCAACTCCACGTGATGAAGCTAAGAATGCAGATTTTTGTAAGATCATTGCATTGCCTGGAGTTATTTCAAATGCTTTAATAGAACCCGGAAAGCATGAAGCAACAGCAATTTCACCGGGACCACCTTGGGCTGTGTAAATATTTTGAAATAAGGTATCTCCTGAAAATGCTCTTCCAAGTACTTTTCCAATTCCACCATTAGTAGTTGTTTCCATTAACATGTTTGGTGACATCCATGACATTCCACCACCTTCGGTAATAATGCTTTCACCGGCTTCCAAGTTCATAATTACAACTGGGAGTGTATCTCCCTCAATACGGTAATTCATAAAAATCCTCCTTATATATGTTTATATTTTGTATTTCTTTTTAATATATGAACTGTTATGTGCTAGATATTTGTAAAATCTTATCTGACATTTAAAAGTATTATAGCATATACTTACCGATAATATGTAAGAAACGGATGCAGATTAAGAAATTTATAAGGTTTATAAACATTTACTAGCATTTTTTGCAGTTAGATAGTATAATGTATGTGGTCAAACCACGGGCTTTAGTTATGTAAACCATATTTTAGGAGTTTGACTAATACAGGTAAACAGTTATTTACCAGGTACAAAGTTTAGGAGGATACTAAATGGTAAGAGCAATAGTAGGTGCCAACTGGGGCGATGAAGGTAAAGGTAAAATTACAGACATGCTTGGTGAAAAGTCTGATATAATCGTTAGATTTCAGGGAGGAAGCAATGCAGGTCATACAATTATAAATGACTATGGTAAATTTGCATTACATTTACTTCCATCAGGTGTATTTTATCAGCATACAACATGTATTATCGGTAATGGTGTTGCACTCAATATTCCATACCTTCAGAAAGAAATAGATGAAATAGTTTCAAAGGGTGTTCCAAAACCACACATTCTTGTTTCAGACAGAGCACAGATTCTTATGCCATATCACATTGATTTTGATGCATACGAAGAGGAAAGACTTGGAGGAAAGTCATTTGGCTCAACAAAGTCAGGTATTGCTCCATTTTATTCAGATAAATATGCAAAGATTGGTTTTCAGGTTTCAGAATTGTTTGATGATGACATTTTAAAGGAAAAAGTATACAGAGTAGCAGAAATGAAAAATGTTATGCTTGAACATATGTATCACAAGCCATTAATTGACCCTGAAGAATTATTAAAGACATTACATGAGTACAGAGATATCGTTGAACCATATGTTGCTGATACATCATTATTTATCAGCAATGCATTAAAAGAAGGCAAAACAGTTCTTTTAGAAGGACAGTTAGGTTCATTAAAAGATCCTGATTTTGGTATTTACCCAATGGTTACATCTTCTTCAACACTTGCAGCATACGGTGCAATTGGAGCAGGTATTCCACCATATGAAATTAAAGATATTATTACTGTTGTTAAGGCATATTCAAGTGCAGTAGGAGCAGGTGAATTCGTAAGTGAAATATTTGGAGATGAAGCAGATGAACTTAGACGCCGTGGTGGTGACGGTGGTGAATTCGGAGCTACAACAGGTCGTCCAAGAAGAATGGGATGGTTTGATGCAGTTGCTTCAAGATACGGATGTAGAATGCAGGGCGCTACAGAAGTTGCACTTACAGTATTAGACGTACTTGGATATTTAGATGAAATTCCAGTATGTGTAGGATATGAAATAGATGGAGAAGTTACAAGAGACTTCCCTGTAACAGCAAAGCTTGCAAAAGCAAAACCTGTTTACAAAGTACTTCCAGGTTGGAAAGAAGAAATCAGAGGAATTACAGAATATGACAAGCTTCCGGAAAACTGCCGTAAATACATTGAATTTATAGAAAAAGAATTAGAAGTACCAATCACAATGGTATCAAATGGTCCGGGAAGACATGAAATCATATACAGATAGGCAATGAGCCATCGCACAAAAATAGAGAGAGATACACGATGTGAGTTTACTCACAAGAGAGTATCTCTCTCTATTTTTGTATGTGGCGAAGCCACTGACGAAATAGACCGAAGGTCTATGAGTACAGATGGCACATTGCCATTATTTCCCACCTAAAACCTTAGCTATCAGTAAAATAGCATATATCAAACATGGAAGAACAACGATGCTCCATGCACAAGCCATAAATGCTGAATTATTTCCCATTATTGCAAAAACAAGACAGGCAATAATTAAAACAGCAAGGATTCCAATTGTAGCAAAAACTAAAAATTTTTTTAATTTATCCATAAGAACGCTCCTTTAACATTTGAGAAGTAATATTGTTTATTTGTACACAAATACTTTTGTATTATAGAATAAGATGTCAAAAAATAAAAGTACGGGGGAAGTAAAAAAATATTAAAAAGAAAAAACATATAAATAGTTAATAAGACAAATTTTATAAAAAGTTAATATGAAAAATTAAATAATAGGAAAAATAAATGAAAACCTGAAAATAAATCTAAAGATATGAAAAAATCCAATAAAAAGTTTTATTGCAATTATTCTCAATTATTCGTATAATATCTAAAGTATGCGTAGTTTGTTTACACAAATTAATTTAAAAATAAAGTAGCAGTTATGATGATGAGGTAAATGATTTCAGATATTATGAGAATAAAGAGTTTGTGAACATTCTTGTGATTCTTTTATCGTATATTACATCATGACAAAAGTTAAGTTATGGAGGAATTTGCGTAATGGCAGAGAAAAAATACTTATTAGAAACTTGGAGAGAAATTGCTTACAATCAGAATCAGACTCAGCAGCAGTTTGACGCATTTTGGGATGCATATTTTGTTCAGGAAAAAGAAGTTTACAAAGATATTCTTGGAAACAAAGATGTTGTAGTAAAAGGAACTATTAAAGAACTTGCTGATAAGTACAATATGGAAGTACTTACAATGGTAGGATTTTTAGATGGAATTAATGATAGCTTAAAGGTATCTAACCCAATTGATACATTTGAAGAAGATACAGAAGTAAGTCTTGAATATGATCCTGAATTGTTATACAAGAACATGGTTGAAGCTAAGGCAGATTGGTTATACGGCTTAGAAGAATGGAATGACATTCTTACACCAGAAAGACAGAAGGAATTATATAGAGAACAGAAAAAGTCAGGAACAATCGTTAAGGAAAAGAAGATTGGACGTAACGATCCATGCCCATGTGGAAGTGGAAAGAAATACAAATTCTGTTGTGGAAGATAATTATAGGGCGGTCCGGCTGTTAGCTTGGCCGCTTTAGTTTATTATATAGAAAATTGACAGTAGAAATTTAAGAATAATATAAGTATGGAGTTTAAAGTTTATAGAAACCTTAATTTTTAGGAGAAAAATATGGAGGCTTATACCGGATTTGCCGCAGTTTATGATGAATTAATGGATAATATTCCATATGAGGAATGGGGCAAATATTTAATAGAATTATTAAATGAATATGAAGTGAAGGATGGAATTGTATTAGACCTTGGTTGTGGCACAGGAAATATAACAGAGATTCTTGCAAATAATGGTTATGACATGATTGGAGTAGACAACTCTCAGGAAATGCTTAATATAGCGATGGAAAAAAGAGGTGACGATACATCTATATTGTATTTGCTCCAGGATATGAGAGAATTTGAATTATATGGAACAGTTGCTGCAGTTGTAAGCATTTGCGATTCGCTTAATTATCTCACTGAATATGAAGATGTTGTAGAAACATTTAAACTCGTAAGAAATTATTTAGACCCGGGTGGAATTTTCATATTTGACTTAAATACGGTTGGAAAATTTGAACAGATTGGAGATTCGGTAATAGCTGAAGACAGAGACGACTGTAGCTTTATTTGGGAAAACACATTTTACGAAGAAGAACGTATAAACGAATATAATTTGTCGATATTTGTTCAGGGCGAAGATGGCAGATATGATAAATTTACGGAAAATCATTACGAGAAAGCATATTATTTAGAAGAAATACGTCAGGCTTTAGAGGAAGCAGGACTTGAATATATAACGGCGTATGAGGCATTTACTAAAAATCTGGCAAATGATAATCAGGAAAGGGTTTATGTGATTGCCAGAGCAAATAAGTAAAAATAGAAAAACAATCGAGGAAATGAAATATAGAATAAAAAATAAAGGAGAAATTAAATGAGTGAAGATTATATTGTAAGAGCAATGGCGGCTGATAATCAGATTAGGGCATTTGCAATTACATCAAGAAATATAGTAGAGACAGCAAGACAGCATCACAATACAAGTCCTGTTGCTACAGCTGCTCTTGGAAGACTTCTCACCGGAGGAGCGATGATGGGAGTTATGATGAAGGGTGATGATGATATCCTTACACTTATGATGAAAGGCGACGGACCGATAAATGGAGTTACGGTAACAGCAGATTCTCATGGAAATGTAAAAGGATATGTAGGCAATCCTAATGTAATCATCCCTGCGAATTATGCAGGAAAATTAGATGTCGGAGCTGCAATTGGATATGGAACATTGACTGTAATTAAGGACATGGGATTGAAAGAACCATACTCAAGTCAGGTGCCACTTGGTACAAGTGAAGTTGCAGAAGATTTAACATATTATTTTGCTACATCAGAACAGGTTCCTTCAGCAGTAGCGTTAGGTGTTCTGATGGAAAAAAATAACACAGTAAAGCAGGCAGGCGGATTTATAGTACAGCTTATGCCATTTGCTGAAGAAGAAGTAATATCTGCGTTAGAAGAAAAAATAGCTAAGATAACTTCTGTAACAGATTTGCTTGAAAAAGGGATGACACCGGAAGATATCTTAGAATTTGTATTAGGAGATTTAGGCGTAGAAATAACGGATAAGGTGCCAACACAGTTTTATTGCAACTGCAGTAAAGAGAGAGTTACAAAGGCATTAATGGGAATTAACAAGGCTGAAATTAAAGATATGATTAATGAGGGTAAGGACATTGAAGTGAATTGTCATTTCTGTAACACAAATTATAATTTTAGTGTTGAAGAATTAAAAAAATTACTGTAAAAAAGTTTTTAGTAAATAAATTATGACCTATTGTTTGCAAAAGTAAAATTGTAAATATTAGGTCTTTATTTATATAAGTAAACAAATTTGTAAGAAAATAGGTGAAAATTAACAAAAAATATTGTAAAAAACGTTTTCATTTGTTTAAATATACATATATCATAAAAAGAGAAAATGATTTAGGAGAAAAGAAATATGAGAAAGTGGTTTAGAAAATGTATGGCGTCATTGTGCGCTGCAACAATTGCGTTCAGTGGAATGTATATTGTTGGAAACGAAAGTACAAAAGATGTAAAGGCCGACGGAGAATACCAGTTGGTGTGGAGTGATGAATTTGATGGTACAGAGCTTAATAGAAATAATTGGAATGTAGAAGTTAACGGTAATGGTGGAGGAAATAATGAACTTCAGTATTATGTTGACCGTACAAACAATATTCAGGTTAGTGATGGCACATTAAAGATTACTGCCAGAAAAGAAAACTATGGTGGTAAAAGTTATACTTCAGGAAGAATTAATTCTAAAGGAAAACAGGAATTTAAATATGGAAAAATTGAAGCTAGAATGAAACTTCCAAGATTTTCAGGAATTTGGCCGGCTTTTTGGACACTCGGGGCAAATTATAGTTCTGTAGGATGGCCTAAATGTGGTGAAATGGACATTATGGAAGCAATAAATGATAATAATACGGTATTTGCAAATCTTCATTGGTCATATAAAAATAGTCAGGCTGATACAAAAGGAAAAACATATGATGTAGGCGATAGAACCCAATGGCACACATATGGAATGGAGTGGGATGAGAATAGTGCTGCATTTTATGTTGATGGATATGTATATGAAAGATATACCATTTCAACACAGTCTGAAATGGAGGAATTTAGAAAAGCTCAATTTATTATATTAAATCTTGCTGTAGGTGGACAACTCCCAGGATATAATATTAATCAAAATGGTTTTCCTGCAACAATGGAAGTTGACTGGGTAAGGGTTTATCAGAAGCCTGAGAAGGAATCAACAAAATATACAGGTCCAACAATTACAGTTAACCAGGATGCAATAGGTGAATATACAGGTGCATGGACTTCATTCTTTGGACAAACATGGTGTGGAACTTATGGAAATGTAATTGGTAATGGAGCTAAGGTAACTGATGGGGTTACTATAAATGTAACAGATGCAGGAATAATACAAGGTGATAGTCAGTGGAGTGCTCAGGCGAATATAGAAGGATTAAAATACTATGCCGGAAATGATTACGTATTAAAATGTACATTAGTTTCAACTGAAAGCAAAAAAGTATTTGTAAAAATTGCAGGAGACGATGAAGAGTCAATTAGTGGAGAATACATTACATTGGTAAAAAATCGGCCATATAACTATGAGAAAAAAGTGAGCATACCAAGTGATTATGCAGGAAAGCTTGATTTGAAATTTGGATTTGGAAGAAGTGATGGGGATCCAATGGTTCAGAATGGAAGTTTTAGTGCAAAAATAACGAATTTATCATTTTCAACAACGGCAGTAATTCCTGACCCAAGTTATGCAGAAACGACAACTAATAATGGAAATAGTGGGAACAACAGCACAACTAATAATGGAAACAACAGCACAACTAATAATGGAAATAGTGGAAACAACAGCACAACTAATAATGGAAATGCCGGTAATAATGAAACAAATAACAGTAATATAAATAACACAGACATAACTAACAATGTTTCTGATGTAAATAATATTGATAACATTTCTATACAGCAGATTCAGAATAGTAAAACTAAAATAATTAGTGCAAAGAGCAAAAAGAAGAGAAGCGTAAAAATAATTATTAAAAAGCAGACTAATGTTACAGGCTATGTTATCAAATATAGTACAAATAAAAAATATTATGGCTATAACACAAAGCAGATAAAAAAGAATATTTATAACTTTAAAAAACTTAGCTCAAATAAAAAATATTATTTTAAGGTCAGAGCTTACATAAAACAGGATGGAAAGAAAATTTACGGAAAATGGAGCAAGAGTAAAAAAGTAAAAGTTAAATAGAAAAATCATTATTAGGACAAATAATATAAGAAATAACTGGACTTTCAGACTTTAGAGTGTTAAAATGTGAAAGAGAAAAAGATAGCACAGGAGGCAATTTATGAGTAAGTCAGTTAGAACAAAGGAAGTAGATCATTTATTTGCAGCTATATTATCATTGGAAACAAAGGAAGAATGTTATACATTTTTTGAAGATGTATGTACCATAAATGAATTATTATCAATATCACAGAGATTTGAAGTGGCTAAGATGCTTAGAGAAGGAAAGACATATTTAGAGATTTCAGAAGACACAGGGGCATCAACAGCTACAATCAGCAGAGTTAACAGATCTCTTAATTATGGTAATGATGGTTATGATATGGTATTAAAGAGAGCCAAATATGATGATTAGCTTTGAGCATTCTGGATTAGAAGATAGTATTTAATATTAAAGTAATTAACACTTCGCTTTTTGAAAATTCAGTTTCATAAATAAGGTCTTACCTTATACAAATTAAAAGCCTTAAATTTTGAATTAGAAACAAAATTTAAGGCTTTTAAAATACAGTTACACTAAATTCTACTATTTATCAGTTTTATTCTTATCACTCTTATTTTTGTCAGATTTATCTTTTGAGTTTTCCTCCTTTGGAAGAGAGTCAATCAACTTTTCGATAATCATTTTTCTTGCAAGGCATTCGTAAGTCAAAGTCGCAATTAGCGTAAGTGTCTGCAAATATTCTTTATTATCTTCATTATCCAAATTTGAAAAATACTCATTGGATTTTACGTACGCATCAATAATCGACTGATTATCGTCAGTATCTTTCATATATTGAATGAATAATTTAAAAATTTCTTCAAGACTATTATTTCCATCATTAAAATAATCTTTAATTAATGGGGACAAGGCCGTATCAATATCATTAATTGAAATAATATTTTTAAGATAAAATATCATCATTAAAAGAATTAAATGGTCTTTGGAATATTTTTTCTTTTCGGGAGGTGGTAATAAACGACTTTTAGCATAATTATTAATCATGGTTTTTGTTAAGAGCTTGTCGTCGTCGTTACGTTTGCTTCCCTCAAATTTATTATTTAAATAGGTTGTTACCTGGTCCATATATAAATCAATGTTTGGTATATCGTCTATGTTAAATGAGTTAAAGTCGTTTAATATAGACTCAATTATTTTATCACTTTCCATATATACCTCCTTATGTACAAAAAATATTATAATACATAGTAATGAAAACTACAAATAAAATTTATTACAAATAGCAGAAAATATGTTCGATTTTTTTAGAAAATATGATATGATAGCAGAAGTATATAAAAATTTGCCTAAGTGGATTATAAAAATAAGGAAAAGGTATATTTATGAGCAGATATGATACATTAAATGATATGCAGCAGATGGCTGTATTTCACACGGAAGGTCCATTGCTTATTCTTGCCGGTGCAGGAAGTGGAAAGACTAGAGTGCTTACACACAGAGCAGCTTATCTTATAGAAGAAAAGGGTGTTTCGCCATGGAATATTATGGCAATCACTTTTACAAATAAGGCCGCATCAGAAATGCGTGAAAGAATTAACAACATAGTTGGATTTGGTGCTGATCAGATATGGGTAAGTACATTCCATTCTACATGTGTACGAATTTTGAGGAGACATATTGAATTTTTAGGATATGATAATAGATTTACAATTTACGATGCAGATGATCAGAAGAGTCTGATAAAAGATATTGTAAAGAGAATGAATTTAGATTCTAAATTTTACAAAGAAAGAGCTGTGGCAGGAAAGATTTCTTCCTATAAAGATGAACTCATAAGTCCTGAACGTGCAATAGAGATAACAAAAGGTGATTTGAGAGAAAATACAGTTGCTAAGATTTATCTTGAATATCAGGTTCAGCTTAAGAAAAATAATGCTTTAGATTTTGATGATTTGATTGTAAAAACAGTAGAATTATTTAAGAAATATCCAGATGTGCTGGATTATTATCAGGAAAGATTTAAATACATTATGGTAGATGAGTATCAGGATACAAATACAGCACAGTTTCAGTTGATTCGCCTTCTTGCATCAAAATATAGAAATTTGTGCGTTGTAGGCGATGATGACCAATCAATTTATAAGTTTAGAGGAGCGAATATTACAAATATTCTCTCATTTGAAAAATATTTTGAAAATGCACGTGTTATCAAGTTAGAGCAGAATTACCGTTCTACAAAGAATATTTTAGCTGCCGCAAATGGAGTAATTGCAAACAATCAGGGAAGAAAAGACAAAACATTGTGGAGTGACAATGAAGAAGGAACGCAGATTGATTTGTATCAGGCGGAAGATGCTTATGATGAAGCTAATATGGTTGCAAAAGAAATTAGAAAAAAAGTGAATGCAGGAGACTATAAGTATAGTGATTTTGCGTGTCTGTATAGAACTAATGCTCAGTCAAGAACATTAGAAGAAAAACTTCTTTTGGCAAATGTTCCTTATAAGATTATCGGCGGACAGAATTTCTATCAGCGTAAAGAAATTAAAGACATTTTGTGCTATTTGAAAACAGTAAATAATTCTACGGATGATATTGCTGTAGCAAGAATTATTAATGTTCCAAAGAGAGGAATCGGAGCTACTTCTATTGGAAAGGCGCAGGCATATGCAGTTGACCATGACATTAATTTGTATAATGCGTTAGAACTTGCATATATGAATCCTGAACTTAGCAGAGCTTCAGCAAAGATTAAGAAATTTACTGATTTTATTGAAGAATTAAGAGAGTACAGTCAGGAGCATTCAATAAAAGAATTAGTAGATAAGATTATTGAAGATACAGGATATGTGACAGAACTCGTTTTGGAAAATACAGACGAAAGCAAGGCAAGAATCGAGAACATAGAAGAATTGATAAGTAAGGTTGTAGAATATGAATCAACAACAGAAAATCCGGATTTGGCAGGATTTCTTGAAGACGTTGCTTTGGTAGCGGACATAGATAGTCTTGATGAGGATAGTGACTATGTGGTCCTTATGACCATACATAGTGCAAAGGGACTTGAATTTCCTAATGTATTTTTATGTGGAATGGAAGAAGGATTATTTCCGGGAATTTCAGCAATTTGTGCCGAAGACCAAAGTGAAATTGAAGAAGAAAGACGTCTGTGTTATGTTGCAATTACAAGAGCAAAGGAAAATCTTGTAATTAGTTATGCAAAGAGACGTATGGTTCATGGAGAAACAAGATATAATATTATTTCACGATTTATAAAGGAAATACCAACACAGCTTATTAATAGTAAAAATGTAACAGACAGAGTCGCAGCAGGACAGATTCCTAAGAAAGAGGAATTTGGAAATGCGAGCAGAGCAAGTCAGAATGCATTTAGAAATAAGCCATTTAAGAAAACTTCGTATGGTGAACCTAGCACAAAACCTGCATTTGGTAAATCATTTACAATTACAAAACAGCCGGTTGATTATGTAGTTGGAGACAGAGTTAAACATATTAAGTTTGGTGAAGGAACAGTGCTTAATATTGAGGATGGCCCAAAAGATTATCAGGTTACGGTAGCATTTGACAAAGCAGGTCAGAAAATTATGATGGCTTCATTTGCAAAACTTAAAAAACTGTAGTAAAAACAGCACTAAAATGATATACTATTCTTATGAAATATAACTTGTAGTGAAAGGAGTACGGATATGGACGAATTAATCAAGGGAGTTAAGATTGGCAAGATTATTGGCAAAGAAGAAAAGAAGTCTGACGTAGTTAAGATAGTTGGAATCGTACTTGGAGTGCTTGCAGTAGTGGCAGCAATTGCCGGAGTAGCTTATGCAATTTACAATAAAATTACAGAAGATTATTATGATGACTTTGAAGATGATTTCGATGATTTATTTGAAGATGATGAAGAAGATGAAAGTGATTTTGTGGAAGAATAAATCGTTACGCCATAGTGAATGGCAGGTCATGTAGATTTGTTTTTTAAACAATAACCGATGAATAAGTTAAGTCCACATATAACAATTGGAATGTATAGCATTTGACCGAATTGTGTATGTGGACTTATTTTGTAATGATGTTTGAGGCAAAAGAACCAAATTATGAGCAAGCTCATGTGAGATTAAAATTAGTGATTTTGATGCCTACGGATTGTTCCGTGCTATGCACTCTCACAATCCTATCCAATATTCGCATATCGTGGGAATTATCCCACTTTTATGCTCATATTGTGCCCCTGGCATCATTAAAATATTAGCAGATAGAGGATAAATAAATGAAAAAAGGAATGGAATACCAGGGAGTGGTAGAGAAAATAGATTTTCCAAATAAAGGAACAGTAGATTGTGGTGAGAAAGGTGTAGCTTTAGTTAAAAGAACTATTCCGGGCCAAAAAGTAAGTTTTGTAGTTTCAAAGAAGCGTTCAGGCAAATGTGTTGGACGTTTAAAAGAAGTGCTTGAAAAGTCACCACTTGAAAATGCAGAACCACTTTGCCCACATTTTGCGGATTGTGGCGGATGTTCTTACCAGACAATGGATTATGAAAATCAGACTAATTTGAAAAAAGAAATGGTTAAGAATATTTTAGATGGAGTAATTACAAATAAAGATTATGAATTTGAAGGAATCCTCAAAAGCCCTGTTCAGTGGGAATACAGAAATAAGATGGAATTTTCATTTGGAGATGAATATAAAGATGGCCCTTTGGCATTGGGATTACATAAAAGAGACAGTTTCCACGATATTGTTACGGCAAAGGAATGTAAAATTGTAAATAAAGATTACAACAAAATTTTGACTTGTGTATTAGAACATTTTGCAGAAAGAAATGTAAAATTTTATCATAAAATGAGACACGAAGGATACCTTAGACATTTGGTTATTAGACGTGGTGTAAAGACAAATCAGATTATAATGAGTATTGTTACAACATCGGATGCAAACGGTGAGGCAGCGGCAGATTATAATATTTTAATTGATAAGTTATGTAAAATTCATTTGGAGTGTGAACTTAAAGGTGTGCTCCAGATTATAAATGATGGTTTGGCTGATGTGGTTCAAAGTGATGAGACAAGAGTACTTTATGGTGAAGATGTAATTTATGAAGAATTATTGGGACTTAGATTTAAGATTTCGACATTTTCATTTTTCCAGACAAATTCTTTAGGGGCTGAAGCTCTTTATTCAAAGGCAAGAGAGTATGTTGGAAGCACTAATGATAAAATGATATTTGACCTTTACAGCGGTACAGGAACAATTGCACAGATTCTTGCTCCTGTTGCAAAAAAAGTTGTAGGTGTTGAAATTGTTGCAGAGGCGGTAGAAGCTGCTAAAGAGAATGCTAAATTAAACGGACTTAATAACTGTGAATTTATTGCAGGGGATGTGTTAAAGGTCATTGATGATATTAAGGACAAGCCGGATTTAATAGTTCTTGACCCACCAAGGGATGGTATTCATCCAAAGGCTTTACAAAAGATAATTGATTTCGGCGTAGACAGAATTGTATATATTAGCTGTAAGCCAACGAGTCTTGCAAGGGATTTAGTAATTCTACAGGAGCAGGGATACAGGGTTGAAAAAGCGTGTGCGGTAGATATGTTCCCGCAGACCGTGCATGTGGAGACGGTGGCGCTGTTGTCCAAACTTTCTGATGCAAAGGATAATATCGAAGTAACGGTGGATATGGATGAAATAGATGTAACATCTGCTGAAAGTAAAGCAACTTATGAGGAGATTAAGAATTATGTGCTTAAGATATATGGTTTGAAGGTTTCGAATCTATATATTTCACAGATAAAAAGGAAATGTGGGATAGAGGTTGGAGAAAATTATAATCTGCCAAAGTCGGAAGGAAGTAGACAGCCTCAGTGTCCGATAGAGAAGGAAAAGGCAATTAGGGATGCACTGAAACATTTTGGAAGATTTAAAATATAAAGACGGTTGTAAATGAAAGTTCACATCACACAAGGAGGAAATATGGATATAAAAAAAACAGATGTTTTTGGTGGAATAGGTGTTTTAGTTATTCAGATGATTGCCAATGGAATATTATATGCTTTTCAAAAAGACAATATACATTTAGTCATAGGTATAGTATTTGCTCTAATTGTTTCTGTTTTTGTTGTGATTATTATTAGTTTAAATAGAAAGATTAAAAAACAAGAAGAGTACTATGATGAAAAGATTGAAAATTTAGGAATAGATGATTTAAAGAAAGAAAAAGAAGAATTGATTAAATCTATGGAATTTTTAAAGGAAAGAATATCAGATGTAGAGCACGAAAGGGATGACATAGAGCAAGAAATTGAAAGATTAGAACAAGAGTTGGAACTATTCAAAAATAAGTGTGAATATTACATAAATACAAATTCAGTTAATAGAAAGATATTATATTCGTTAAAGAATAACGAAAAATGTGAAAATACAGAATTACAAACATTAATCTCAGAAATAGAATATATTTTCAGAGATGATGTATTTTCAAAAACGGCAAAAATGAATACAAGCATTTTTCGAAAAGATAGGCAAGACTTATGTTCGATTTTAGTGTCTACTAAACATTCACCTGGGACGATAAATAAGTTGAGGTTAGATAAAGAGTCCTTGGTTGGAACGGCATTTTGTGAAAAAAGAGTTATTTATTGTGGTGATATAAATAATAGAAGACCAGATGTCCCATTTGTTGAGTTAAATGAAAATAGACAGTATCACTCTATATTGGCAATACCACTGATAGTTGATGATTCTACAGAGTTTGTTTTGGTTATAACATGTACAAAGATAAATTGTTTGCAAGAAACGTATAATAAATATCAAGATGTTATACAGAGATATTTAGAATTATTGTGCATTTTATTGTTTATATCTTCAGATAAGGAGGAAGTATAATGATAAGAAAAGAGAAGTTTTTAGAGATTCCTGAAAGAGAAATCCCTGTAAATATAATTCAATATGAAAAAGAGGATATTTTCCTATTACAAAAGTTGTTTTCTGACTGGATGAATTTGAATGAAAAAATAAAGAAAATAGGTGGTAGACCAAGTATTTTACCACCAGAATTTGTAGAGGCACTAGTAGCATATAAGATGGGATATTGGAAAATTGATGACATGCGTCTTGGCTTTGACTGCTTTGATCCTAATGCTCCAGAAGGAAGTAATCGTATTGAAATAAAGTATGCAACAGGACGAACCGATTTTTCAAGTTTCTCATCGGTAATTAAATGGGATAGATTGATTTTTGTGAAATTTTATAATGAATCACCGAAAGATTGTTATTTTGAAGTTTATGATATTGATATTCAAATGATACTTGAAGAATCAGAACATTTTGGTAGATATATGTATGATAGACGAGGAGTTAGACCACGTATTAGTGTTATTAAGGAACTAATTGAGCGCGGAATATATAGAGAGAAAAGGGAGTTCTCGTTGTTTTAGTGATAATTGTTTATATATAGAGATTTAATATGATTGTGAATGTAAAAAGGATGAAATAGAAATGTATGAGTTACATTTGTCTTCAGTTAATAACAAGGTTACTAATAAAGGAATGCGTTGGGGGGACGGATATGGATGGAAAGAAGTTTATAATTGACTGAGAAAAGGCAAATTTAGCGATGACATTTAGAATAAAATCGGAGTTACAGAGAAGATTAAATGCTCAATATGATAAAACAGATTAATATACTGCTTTTGTTAAAAAAGTTATCTCTATTTGATACAGCGGTGATTGTGTTCGAACTTTCTGATACAAAATACCATATTGAAGTCAAAGCGGATGTTGATGAAATAAATGTTATTTTGGCTACATACTATGGAAATATTGACAAGAGGTTTAGCTAGTTTTAATAGACGATTAAGATTCGAGAAAAATTGGTAACAAAGTACAGCTGTTGCTTTTTTTATGATATAAATAAATTCTAATATGCTACGAATTGGATGTTTGAAAAAATTGATTTGTCACTTATGTTAATAATATTATTGTAGTACCACTATGAAAAGTTGGAGGAACAAAGAAAAGGTAACAAAGCTTTTGTTAGAGATGTATTTGTTTGTTTTTATGAAGATGATTATAAGTTTGATTCAACATGTGGAATTTGGTTCCGAAACAAGCAAGCATATAAAATATTAAAGCATTTCGCAGGAATTATTACACCTGATTTTTTAACATATTATGATTTTCCAGATCCTTTGAAACGATGGAATACATATCGTATGAGAGCATTTGGATATTGGTATGGGAAATTATGTGGAAAACAGGTTATAAATAATGTTCGTGGTGATTTGGTTGATAGCTGGGAATATTGTTTTGATGGAATATCACAGAATAGTATTTTGGCGATAGGAACGGTTGCAAGTGATGTAAAAAAATTGTACTACCGTTCTACATTTGAGACATGGTTGGATGAAATGGTATTCATATTAAAGCCCAAAGTAATTCTTGTTTATGGCTCATCAAATTATGCTTGTTTTGATAGACTTAGGGAAAAAGGGATTCGTATAGTGACTTATCAAAGCAAAACTGCAAGGTTTTATGCTGGAGGTGAGTCAAATGAGTAAAGGATATAGTGGACTTTTTGACGGCATAGCTGTTGTGGAAACACGTATTATTCCAGGCAAAGATGGAGTTGTTACAGGAGGAAAATCATTAACACTTGGAAAAAATATGTTAGCTGAGATGAATGTATCAAAAGAAACAAAATGGTCGGGATATCAGGCACAACATATTATCCCATCTGATATTAAAAATCATCCGGTGATTCAAAAAATTGGAATGGATCCAGATGATGCGAGTAATGGTATATTTTTACGAGTTCCAAGTAAAGATATCAGTGTTAAATCAAGGCATAGAGGATATCATTCTGTCTATTCACAGTTTGTTAGGCAAGAATTAGATAAGATAGGGACAGAAGGAAGTTATGTTTCTATTCAACGAAAAGTACTAAGGTTACAGCATAATTTGAAAAAGTTGCAGGAGAAAGGTTTACCACTCTATTCATCTGAAGGAGCGACAATAGAATTATGGAATAAACAAATGGAAAAACTAAAATGAAAGGATGTAGCAAGGTGAAAAAAGAATTAATATCAGAATTAATTTATAATAAAGACATACAGGGAACAATGGATTATTTAATGAAATGTAGCGATGCAGAAGATTTACAGTTGTATGCGTATAATTACAATTGGTCTAATGGTTTTGAAATACCAAACATAATAATTAATAATTCTAATTGTTCAATGAGTACAGCATTATATATTTTTTATGCAGCTGATGGATTTAAATATTTAATGGAAAAAACAGTGGATACAAATATGGAAGAATGGAAGATATTTATTGAAAATTTGCATTCAAAAATAATAATGAAAAGTTTTGTCAACAAGGATATAGCTTTTCAGGTTCCGCTTACAAAAATACAGGTATTCAAGCTAAAAAAAGTAATAGATGATAAAGAAACAATTTTTTTAGAAAACCATAGCGGAATAGATTGCAATATTGATTTATAATTAATAGTGTTTTAAAACAAAGATAATCAAAGATATTTGTCACAATATATCTAGGTTAATGTATAAAAACGCAGAAAGGACACACGATAAATATTAGTTAAGAATCAAAGAAAAAAGGACAACCCTGGGACCCGAAGTCCCAAGGATTAAGTAATAATTATGAAAAAACTGTTGTTTTACGGTGTAAACTTTTGGTAAAAGGTTTTAGGAGAATTCCTAACAAGATGCAATTGTATATACAAATGCGTATCTTGCAAAAGACATCACACCTCATTTGTTGCCATATTTAATTACATATAAGTACATTTAAATACTTAGAAAAACAATCATATATGATATAAAATAATGAAATTCGACCAAGATAGAATTCGACAAAAGATTTTTTTAGTACTAAAATATTTTTTAGAAGTTCAAATGGGTTGAAAGCTGATGAATTAATATAAAATTTAATAATAAAAGCCTTATTATAAACAGTAGTTCAAAAGACTAGCTGTTTATGGATAAGGCTTTTTTTATTGTCGAAAGGAAGGTGTGAGAGAGTGAATCAATATATAAAAAGGGAAACAAAAATAGAAAACTATGACCCATGTCCAAGATTTTTGTCAAAAATGAAGGTTTCGCCAATAGCAAAACTCGTATACACAACATTATTGGGTAGAACTTTTTTATCAAGGAAAAACGGACTAAAGGATGAAAATGGGAATGTATATGTAATTTATCCGGTAAGAGCATTAGCAAAATACATAGGTAGGACGGAACCTGTGATATATGGTGCACTAAGTGAGTTGGAAGTGTTGGATTTAATTGAAAGAAAAAAAGTCCATAACGGAATGGCAAATCATATTTATGTAAAATTCCCGGATAAAAAAGAGAATGTAAGACTGAATGCAAAAAAGGTTTATGAAACTACTAAAGAAGATATTAGTGGAGTACCAAAGAACTCTGAAGACAACCCATTAAGTAGTTTTAATACTAATAAAAGTATTAAAAAAGAAACTAATAAATATTTAAGTAAATACGAAAAAGAAGGAAGGTTATAACAATGGCAAATAGTAAGTTAAATAAAATAGTAACAAAAGTTATGGACGATATACAGGATGGTACAACAAAGTGTGAGCATTGTCCGTACTGTGGAGAAAAAATTATTTACACAAAAAACAAAATTACAGGGAATATGGTTCCATGCAGATGCAAATGTGAAGAAAAAAGAGAGGAAGAAGAGGAAAAGAGAAGAATTGAAGAAGAAAGAAAAAATCTGATTATAAAGGCAAAGTATGAATGCTTTAATCATAAGAGTATGTGGAAACAAACTTTTGAGAAATACAATGGTCTTAATGCCAAGATGTATGTTGCAAAAGATTATGTCGCAAATTGGGAGAAAATGTATGAACATAACTGAGGGTTAATGTTGATTGGAAATGTTGGAACAGGTAAATCATACATGGCAAGTGCCATTGCAAATGCTCTAATTGAAAAGGGAGTAAAAGTAAAATTTACAAGCTTTATTGAAATAACCAATGACATTTTCAGTGCAAGTGATAAAACAAAATATGTTAAAAGTCTTAATAAATATGATTTGTTAATTATTGATGATGTTGGTACAGAAAGAAACACAGAATATACACTGGAAAATATTTATTGGGTTATCGATGAAAGAGTGAGTGAGGGAAAGCCATTAATTATAACAACCAATACAGACATAGATAAAAAAGAAAATGATGAAAATTTTAATAGAAGACGTATCAATAGTCGAATAAGAAATGTTTGTATTCCTGTAGATATTCCTAATTATAACATTAGAGAAATAATGTCAAAGAAACATAATGAAACGTGTGCTGAAATCTTTTGGAATGGAGGCGGGTCAAATGGAAAAGAGTAAAGACGATATATGGTGTGGATTATCCAAGTTTCTTAGTGAAATTATAGAAAAGTATGCCGAAAATTTAGAAAAAGATTTAAGAGGAAAAAATAGCACATCAATAATTACTGTTAGAAAAATATATAAAAAGTATATATCTATAGAGTTATTACAAAAAAAGAGACACATTGATATTGACTATTATGTTAGCTAGTATTAATATGAACGTAAAAACGTGCATAAAATGGAGTCAAATATGATAATAAGTGAAAGAATTTTTGAAATAATGAAGGAACAGAAAATGAGTCAAAGAGAACTCTCAAGGAGAACCGGGATAACAATCAGTACAATTAGCGATTGGAATACCAAGAAGTCGAATCCGGCTTCTGATAAGTTATTGGTTATTAGTGAGGCTTTGGGGGTTTCTGTAGAAGAATTACTTACAGGTTCAGAAACGTTTAAAGAAAATTTATCAGAGGATATTGATTATAAAAATGTTGAGGATCATAAGATTTTGGAAGATTACCATAAGTTATCTAAAAGTCAGCAGATGCGTTTATTAAAATACATGAAAAGATTAGGGGAAATGAATGGAGAAAAATAAGAACATAAGCGTAATTAAGGATTTAAATGGAAAAGATATTGTTTTGATTAATGATATTAAATTTAAGGGCAAACGTTCTATTAATTGGGATGATGTCAAGGAATATTTGAAAGAATCAGTTGGTGAATTTTATATAATACTTGAAACAGGAGATGTCATATACATTGGAGCTGATTTGCCGGATGAATATACTGGTTCAAATGATACATATGGGTTAAAAGGAACAAATGCCAAGGCAAAGGCTAATGCTTCACAAGGTATTGGGGAAATGATAGAAATTGCTACAGACTCTAAATTTATAATTAATAAAAAGGATAAGCATAAAATTGATGCGGCTAATGGCTGGTATAGATTTGATTCACGTTTTGCTTTACCGGTATTTGATGAGAATGGAGAAATAGAAAGGTATAATGTTTTTCATGTCTTCCTGATAGTTAGACATGATGCCAACGGTAAGAAATATTTGTACGATGTTATAAAAACAAAAAAAGAAACGAGCAACCCGCTTAGCTACTGACAAGTCAGCACGTACGGTATAAAAACCCATTTCTTAATACAAAGGGTACTATTTATTAGTGAAAATGTCAAGGAGAAAAATTGTGAATAATAAAAAAACAAAGGTTTATATATATACTCGTGTTTCTACAGTTATGCAGATAGATGGTTATTCATTGGAAGCTCAGAAAAATAAAATGAAAAATTATGCTGAATTTAATGATTTTAAGATTGCAGGAGAATATGAAGATGCAGGAAAGTCAGGGAAGTCCATTGAGGGAAGAATGGGATTCAATCAGATGATTGAGGACATAAAAAGTGGAAAACTTTTAATCTCTGTTTTGTCTGCGGTTGCAGAAATAGAAAGAGAAAATATCATTGAACAGACAATGAATGGACGGAGAGAAAAAGCACGACAAGGTGGGTGGAATGGTGGATTTGCACCATACGGATATTATCTGAAAGACAATCAGCTCTTGATAGAAGAAACGGAAGCTGAAGCAATCAGAATTATATTTGATAAATTTGCTAATTCTGATATAGTACTTGGCGGAGTAGCAAAATATCTTAATCTTCAAGGTATAAAGAAGATACCTCGTCAGAACGGCACATTGGAAACTTGGAGCAGTCATTTTATACGGTTGATATTAGACAATCCTGTTTATTGTGGAAAGATTGTTTATGGCAGAAGAACACGAGAAAAGGTAAAAGGTACAAAAAATGAATATAAGCAGGTTCATGCAGAGGATTACATTCTGGAAGATGGACAACATGAAGGAATTATCAGCGAGAAATTGTGGCAAAAGGTTCACGCAAAGCGTATGGCAACAGGAATTAAACAGCCATCCAAAATCGGTAAGGATAGGTCACACCTTTTGACGGGGATATTAAAGTGTCCCCTTTGTGGAAGTTTAATGTATACGAACAAACACGCTTGGACAAATAAAGACGGCACATACAAAGAGGTTTACTATTATATTTGTGGTAGAAATAAGCAGGAGCGAGGACATCATTGTGATTATAAAGCATCGCTAAGAAAAACAGATATTGAGCCACTTGTAATTGAAGCTATTAAGGAATTGGTAAGCGATAAGTATTTTGCAAAAGAGATTGAAAAGCGTATTGGCGTACAGACCGATACAACAGCTATTGATAAGGAACTTGCCAATTACGAGAGTAAGCTGAAAGAAGTAGATTTGAATAAAGCCCGTCTGGAACGAGAGATTGATAATCTGCCTATTGATGCTCGTTTCAGAGAAAGGAAAATCCACGACATGACTTTAAGACTTGATGCCTTGTATGATACGATTGTAGAGTTGGAAGAACGGATTGAAGATGCAAAGCTGAGAAAAAGTTCTATCGAAATGGAAACAATCACTCTGGACAATATTTACAAGCTTATGCTGAATTTCGGAAAGCTCTATGATATAATAAGTGACGAGGAAAAGAAAAGCCTTATTACTTATCTTATAAAAGAAATTCAGATATATCCAAATGGGGAGTCAGAGCAGCCTTTGAAGTCGATAGAGTTTAATTTCCCAATATATCGGGATGGTCAAGAGGTAAGGCGGCTCTTGTGGGAAAAAGGTAATACCGTTGAAACGGTTGTTAAATTATCCCTCAAAAAAGATACCCCTAAGATTGAGGTTACAATGGAGCCTGAGGAAGAGAGTAATTATACACCAGAAGAAAAAGCTACATATCCGAAGATTAAGGAATATGTGAAGAACAAGTATGGTGTGAATGTGCATACTTCTTACATTGCACAGGTTAAGCGGATGTGTGGACTGGATATGGTCGAGAACTATAATAAGTCCAAGAAAGAGAATCCAGAAGTGAAGCAATGTCCGCAGGAAAAGGTGGAGTATATTAAGGATGCGTTGAGATACTTTAATGAGATATAAATGGCAATAAGATAAGAGGTAATAATGGAAATATCAGTATATTTGAAAGATTATGTGGAAAAATTAAAAAAAGATAAAATGAAACCATTTTATAATAAGAAAAATAATAATTTTGAAATAGATAATATTTATGATTATCTCAAAATCATAGATATCTTGCAAAATGAAAAAGAAAAAGACAGGAATGCAGTGTTTAAAGAATTTTATTATAGAGGCGTTTCAAATAGTGAATGGGAATTATTGCCTAGTTTAGCTGTTAATGACTTAGAGTTTTATGAGCCTGTTATGATTGAAGAATTTAAAAAAGCATATCCCTCGGAATTTGATGTAAAAGATGATTTTGAAATAATTGCCAAAATGCAACATTATGGTTTACCTACAAGATTGTTAGATTTTACGTCAAATCCCCTAGTGTCGCTATATTTTTCGTGTAGTGATATTCAGCAAAAGGAAAAAGATGGAAAAGTGATAGTTGCTTTGCCAAGAAAAAATCTATATGATGGGTTGGATGAATATAGAGATTTGATATATAAAGCCCATGACCAAAGTTTTTTATTGAGTTGGTTGGAAGAGAACCCAGGTAATTTGTATACATATTTAGGAATGGTATATGTACCAAATTCTTTGTTTTTCAAAACCCCAAGTTATATTACAGAAAGAGAAAAAAGACAAAGTTCTGTTTTTATGCTTTTTGCGAATAGCATAGTTGATGTAGAAAAGGATACTTGTATATCAGATGAAGAAGCTGCATATATAATTTTAGAGGGAGAAGAGTATTATAAGAAGCACTACGGAAGTGAAAAATCTATCTTTAAATTACATCCAACATTGAAACGTTTATCGAAACAACAATATCAAATGAATTTTACAGAAGTTATCATTCCTAAAAAAGTAAAGAAAGATATTTTAAGACAATTGTCTAATATAGGGATAAGCAAAAGTTATTTGTTTCCAGAAATGGAATATACTGCGGAGTATATAAAAAATAAATACATTTTTGGAACACAAAGATTGATAAATGGAAATTTTGATGCTGATTATGAATTATAAGTATATTAAATTAGTAGACATTGAGGGTGATTTATTTATTGAAAAAACTGACTTAAAGCTATGTTAATTTTATATTTAAATGTTATTAGAAGGGAAGGTTGAAATACACCTTCTTTTTTTATACCCATTTTTAAGGAGGTGGTGCCAAAAAGTATACAAAAATACTGGAACGTTTCGTAAAGAGATGTCCATACATTTCGGGACTGTTTAGCAGTCCTTTTTTTGTAGTTTCAAAAAGTACACATTTCAGGACTAAGGAAGGAGCAAATAATCATGAAGAGATATGGTTATCACAGAACAAGTACAAGAGAACAGCATTTAGACAGAGGTATCAAGGAGATTACAGCCTATTGTGAGCATAACAATCTGGAACTGGAAAAGATATTTACTGATCAGCAGACAGGAAAGAATTTTAATCGTCCAAGATATCAGGTATTAAAAGAGGATGTATTAAGAACTGGTGACGAGTTGATTATTACTGAGGTAGACAGGCTTGGCAGAAATAAGCAGGAGACATTAAAGAAATTGCAGTATTACGCAGAGAGCAGGAACGATGAGTATAAATATGCAGAACTTGCAACGCAGGAGGATTTCGACAAGTTTTAATGGTAATAATTATTAATAATATGTTATACTCAAATCAGTAAGGCGGTGATTATATGGTTAATAGCCATTTTATTCCTCAACTCATTTTGAGACATTTTTGTGAAGACGAAAAAATCCAGTATTATGATTTGAGTTCAGGAAATATAGAGTCCAGGAGTACCAAATCAGTATTTTCCGAAAAAGGGTATTATCCTGAGAATATTGAGAAAGACTTATGTCACAAGATAGAGGTTCAGTTTGCTAATATATTGAACAACAAAATTCTTAAAGAAAACTACAATATTGCTTTAACATCAGAGGACTTATTAACAATAAAGAAGTACTTAATTATTACGACTTTAAGAGTTAAGGATGAAAATATGGAGCATAATCTCTGGTATAAGACCTTAAAAAGAGATGGATTTATTTTTGAGAATGACCCGTTTAAGAATATAATCAGTGGTGATTTCTACGAAAACATGAATAAGATTTTAGAATGTCAAAATAAGGAAGAGTTAGTTAGGATAGCAAATAAGGGCGAGAACATTAATCTTTTTAATTATGTGAGAGATGTTGTTTTTTCGTATAATGTATTTGTAAGAACAAACAATAGTAAAGAGGATTTAATTATTACTGATAGAGGGTGGGCTGCATATATGGGGCCTATTGGTGTAAGAAAGATGAACGCACTAATGCAAAGTGGTCGGTTTGAAGATGCTATGTTGCTTCAAATGGTATCACCGCAAGATTATGGGATATTTCCTTTATCAAGAAATATGGCAATAATTACAATGAGTCCTGCATATAAACAGCACTTAAAGGGTTCAGGTACAAGGATAATATATCCGCCACATGCCCCAACTTTATCTGCGTGTTTGGGATTTGGGAGTGAAGATACGATAGAACCACCTACAAATAAATTTTTAAAATCTGGTGTGATGGTGTATCAGTATAAAATTAAACAGTTAGTAAAAAGAGATGTCATCTTTTTGAATTCATTGTTACTAGATTATGCGAATCAGTTTTTTGGCTATGCAAATGCGGATAAAGTAAGATTAAGTTTGAAGGAAAAGAATATTGATATTTAGTTGAGAGCATCAATCCTTAAGTGGGTTGGTGCTTTTTCTTGCTCGGAGAAATCCGAGCATTTTTTATGTCAAAATTTAGGAGGAGGTGAGCGGTGTGGCAAGCAGAATACAGGGAATTACAGTAGAAATTGGTGGGGATACCACCAAGCTTCAGAATGCTCTTAAAGGTGTGAACGGACAGATAAGGTCTACCCAGTCACAGCTTAGTGATGTCAAGATTGTCTGCGGCAGCACTTATTCCAGAGTTAAGTACACCACGAGAGCTGGTACGGCAATAACTAAATGGCGCTGCGGTTCATGCAATAAAACAAATGGACACAAGATTTGCAGCAACAGGTATGTTACGGATGAGACTTTCAAGAAGCTATTTGTTATGAGCTGGAATGAGATAGTGGAGAAGCAGACTAATTACCAGGAAAGTTGGCAAGACAGTATTAAAGGTGATGATGTTCTTTTAAGATATAAGACTAGGTTGGTAATGCAGCACGCGGCAGCAGGGACAATAAATGAGTTCAATCTAGAGCTTATGCTGGCGGTAATGGACCACATAACAGTGTTTGAAGATGGCAGGCTTCAGATAAAGTTTTATGATGGAACAGAGTTTGAAGTAGAAACGGAATAAGGGAGTAGAGTTAAATGGCCGATAGGTGAACCGAGAGTGGTTTGCTTACCGGCTTTTTTGTTTTACAAAATAAAAAAAGTTTCTTTTTGACAAAATATTTGTCAATGTATAATATATAAACATAAGGAGGTGCCAATATGAATGAAATAGAAAGATTACAGGATAATTTATTATTGATAAGACGCGCCGCTGGGTGGACTGCTGAGGAGTTTGGCGAAAAGATCGGTGTTACAAGACAGACAATTAATAATCTTGAGGCAAAAAGAAATAAGCTAAATAAAACTCAGTATATTGCTATGAGAGCAGTAATCGAAGCAGAGATGGCAAAGGCACCAGAAGAAACAGAAATGCTGGGGTGCATATTAGAAGTGTTTGTAGACAACCCTGAGAATTATAATGAGAAGGATAAAGAGGAATTGTTGGCAAAGGCGAATATGCTTACACCATCAATTCTTGCAGGAACAACTTCTAGAAAAGCGGTATCTAAAGAGCTGATGGGAGCTGCAGGCGCAATGGGATTAGCGGTCGCAATGGTAAATCCAGTCGTTGCAGTTGGCGCTGCAGTTGCAGGAGGCTGGCTGGCAAAAATCTTAAAAGAAAAGGAGTAGCTATATGGGAGAATATATTAAAAAGAAAAAAGACATGAACTTTCAATCAGTTGATTCGTTACAATCAGTTGTTAATGTTGTAAACGAAGCTGCGGCTGCTTTAAATGATAAGAAGAGAACAATAAAGGAGAGTGCTATCCCGGAGGTTCTTTCAGGTGCATTGGGTGCAGGTATCGGTGGAATAGGTTCTTTTGCTGCGTTATATGGACTTGGTACAGTCGGACTTTCAGCAGCAGGAATAACATCTGGATTAGCCGCAGCAGGTAGTATTGTCGGTGGAGGAATGGTTGCAGGAGTTTTTGTTTTGGCAGCTCCAGCAGTTGTACTAGCAGCCGGCGGAGTAGGTGTTGCTTCACACTTGAAAAATAAACAGTTGAAGCAGGAAAAGGAAAGATTATATCAGGAAGCATTGAGGCAGCATGAGGCTATTATTAAAGCATTAAAGGAAGAAGTTAATGCTGATAAGGAGAGACTGGATTACTTGAAAAGTCTTAATATTTTATTGCAGAGGGCAGTTGAAGACTTACAGCATGATTTAGGTGTAGCATAGGAGGTGTTTTATGTCAGATTACGAAATAAGTAATGTTGATCCTAATCAAGAATTAGCAGGACAAGGCTCTGATAATTTTTGGTTGATAGCTGCAATTGGCCTTGGACTTACAACTATTGGGATTGGCATAAAAGATTTCTTTACCAGTAGAAAACTTAAACAAGAAAGAGAGAAGAATAAACTATATCAGGAGGCTTTAAAAAAGCATCAAGCTCAAATAAATGAACTGAAAAATGAAAAGGAGCGTCGTGAGTATAGGGACAGGCTCTGGGCAGAAATTCAAGCTGAAATGGAGGAATAGTTATGGGAAAATATAAGTATTCTGAAGAAGAACAAAAGATGAATAATGTTCTGAAATATCAAGATGATCAACTTAAGGAACTATTGGCGGAGAGTCGAAGTACTCGTAATGAAACAGATGCAGAAATAGAGGCAATGGAGACTTTTTTGAGGAAAAGAGGTCTGGATCCTAGTAAAGCAGCTAAGCAAAGTACTGTTGTAGAGGCACCTAAAAAAGTAATGGTTTTACCTTCCTGGGAGAATCTTTGTGCAGAAGCAGAGTCTGTTGTCGGTGGCTCATGTGAGCTTGAATCAATATTTACTGAGGCTGAATTAAAAAGCAATGAGCTTGCAATTCAACAGTTAAATAAAGAATATAATCAGATACATAAACTTGATAAGACAGATATTGCTATAAGCGCAATTGCAGGTATTGTTGGCGCAGCAGTTGATATTCTTATGGTTGGAATTCCACAAAAAGGTCCAGAAGGCTTAGAAGCCGGTACCCTTTCAAACTTTATTAGAAAGAAATTTGATGAGGCTTTTCCAGCAGACGAAATGGAAAAATTGGCTAATTCTAAAGAGAGTAAGGTTCCCTTTGACGCGCAAGATAATAGAAATACAACAATTCGTGTTGAAGGTTTATCAGCTTATTATCATAGACTACTTTCTCTTGGCCATGATCCGTTATTGGGTTTTGTAGTTGGAGTGTTTGATATACTAACGGGAAGAATGACAACTATTGATAAGACTGGAAAATTCGTATCGCAGGTTATGGAAAACTATGCTGATAGAAAAGAAAGCAATATCTTTGCAGCATTGGCAAAACAGCTAGTTCATTTTAAATCAGATATTACTACTTCAATGGGATTGCCAGCCCCTTTAATGGGAGTGTTTAATCTATTTCAGTTTGGTAGTATTGGAGAGTATGAGCAGACTGTTGCTGAAATTGTACAGGGTATGTACTATGAAGGATATGACTTTATTCATTTCTGTTCAATGTCAATTCCTGTAATGATAACAGAAGTGATTGTCAGAATATCTTATGCGATTAAGAGAATAAACGAGGGGAAGAGTATACGTGACTCCATTCCATTTTCTTTGAATAGGGAAAAACATCCGAAATTGGCAACAATGCTTTTTATAGCACATTCCGGTGCAACAGCAATAAACGCTGGAAAAGTATATTTTACTAAGGATCCATTGGCAATAAATTATACTCAATGGATTGCTTTTGCAAAATATTCATATAAGCAGCTTAAGTGGGCCATTGTTGAAAAGCCTTTTGCAAGAGAGGCATATGTTAGCGGCAAGCTAGAGGATAGCTGGAAGGAACTTGAATCAGAAATTAGTGAGTCTTTTAATGATTTTTTAAAAGATTATTACGTGGTATTTGAATAAAAAATAGAATTGCTTTAGCAAGGTGAAGGGGGCTATAATTTGACAAGAGGAGAATTACGAAGACGCGAACAGGCAGTTGTTGCAGGATTTGTAGAAAGAGATGGAGATAAGGCTTTTAGATATGTTACGGAAATAATAGATATCCATGCGAATGATGGTGTGTTGTTTAGATTTAGACCACCCAAGACATATGAAATTGATACATTAGAATCAAAAAGAATATTCTTATGTAGACCATCAATTTATGAAGATAATGGCGATTGTGAGATACTTTTTGACATAGAAGACTTATGTAGATATTTTATGGTTGAAATGAAGCCTGATAAATATAAAAAGCTTGCAAGTTTAGTAAATAAAGATTTTTATAACTCTGTTATGGAGGCCATAGAGATTAGACCGGAATTTATAGAATTAAAAAAGAAAATACAAGATCAAGCCTTAGTTTCATGTTTTAGTGAACAATACAGTGAAAAAATGTGGGATGAGTATGCTAAGAATTCAGAAGGTATATGTTTAGTGTATAATTTAAGAGAGATTTTTATAAATTTACCTAAGAATTTGAAATTTTATCCGGTAAGGTATGTTGATGATAGAAAGAATCAATACGATATTAAGTTTACATCCCATGAATATAATAATGGTGACGATCCAGAACCTGAGCATCTGAAATTTCTTTTATCATGTTTAACAAAGGATAAAGTGCCTTATAGTAGTGAAGCTGAGTGGCGACTATTTTACGACAATGCTTCATTAAAAGATAATGAAAAAGGACAATGCTTTGATTTTGCTATAAAGCCTAAAGCGGTAATTATGGGAAGAAATATAGATAGAAATAAAGATTTTAGAAAAAGAGTTGAGGAATATGCATCTAATAATTGTATTAAGACTTTACGTGCTCAAGATATAATAATATAATTATTTTGTCCGCCGGAATGGTGCAACTTTTTGTGATTTACATATAGGGGTGCAAAAAACTATAGAAACACCAAATTGTGCGCGAATGTTAATGCGAACTAAAGTTTCAATGCATGTGTAGACTGGTGTTCTTTTGTCCAAACTGAAACAAAAGCCGGATGATTACATTAATGTCACGATTGAACTTGATGATGTGTATATAACATCTGCAGAGACTAAGGCAACATATGATGAGATAAAGAAGTATGTGGCTGAACGTAATGCCGGAATTGAAGCATTTTAAGATGAATAGTTAATAAAGAGAGGTGCATATGCTATGCCAGGTATACTCGTGGTTGAAGATGATGAAAATTTAAATCGTGGAATTACATTCTCACTGAAAAAATCCGGATATGAGGTTTTTTCAGCAGAATCAGTGAAAAAAGCGAAAAGAATTGCAAGTGATAATAATGTGGATGTTACCATTTGTGATGTGAATCTTCCGGATGGAAATGGACTGGAATTTGTAAGGTGGATGAGATGCAATTATAATACATACATTATTTGTCTTACAGCACTAGATCAGGAGATGGATCAGGTCATGGGATATGAAGCAGGGGCAGATGATTATATTACAAAGCCGTTTAGTCTTTCGGTACTTCTTTTGAAAATAGAAGCACATTTCCGCCGCAGACAGGAGAAAACGGAAGCCGGAAAGATGATTTCGGGAGATATCGTATTTATCGCAGGAGAAATGAAAGTCCTGATAAAGAGTCGTGAAATTAGTCTGACAAAAACGGAGTTGAAAATGCTGACTTTTTTTCTTCAGAATCCGAAACAGATTCTTTCAAAAACACAAATATTGGAAAATGTGTTTGAGCTGGAAGGGGATTTTGTGGATGAAAATACAATCGCTGTCAATATCAGAAGACTCCGTGAGAAAATCGAAGACAATCCGGCTGCACCGGTCTATATAAAGAATATCAGAGGTCTTGGGTATATATGGAATCAGGAGGTAAGGCAGTGACAAAGAGATATCGCAAGAAGATTACAGTAGTGCTCTCCTTGGTATTACCTGTCATATTATTGTTTGCAATATTAAATTGCTTTACCACGTATGTGTTTTATGAAGATTATAAATATAAAATGAATCTTATGACAGAAATTGCAGCAAAGGAAAAATTTTCCGGGCTGGATGCTGTTTCGGAATTGCTTAAGGATAAGGATATTGAAACCAACGAACAGGGAAGGCGATTATTGGAGCAATATGGATACTGGGGAAATAAAGGGAATGTGTTTTATTTGCAATTCCGGCATCAGGTTATGGTGACCGGTGCTGTAAGCACTGTGATATGCGTGCTTCTTTTGATTATTTTATTTTATTGGAAGAAGACAGAAGATGCGTGTCATCAGAAAATTTTAGACCAGTTAGAAGAAATTCTGATCAGATTCCGTGAAAATAAATTTGATGATTTACTTAAAACGGAAAATCACGCTGAACTGGAAAAATTGAATGACCAGCTTGAAGCAATCGGACATCATATTCAGTTGCTAAAGGAAGAAGCACGGGAAGAAAAAGAGAGCACGAAAGAAATGGTTTCTGATATCTCTCACCAGTTAAAGACACCGGTTGCAGCTTTGGATACATGTTTTAGTGTGCTGATGCAGAATGACTTAAGTGCCACAGAACAGGAGGAGTTTCGTATTCGTTGTCGGAGTGCTCTGGATGGACTGGAGACATTATTGCAGTCGCTTCTTGAAATATCCAAGATGGAAACCGGACTGATTCAGATTAATAAGAAAAAACTTTCGCTTATGGATACTGTCATATCTGCTGTGAACCGTACTTATCCAAAAGCGGATGAGAAAGAAATTGAATTCGTTTTTGACTATGCAAAAGAGCTGGAAACATGTATGGTTGTGCAGGATAAAAGGTGGCTTGGTGAAGCTGTGATCAACGTTTTGGATAATGCAATCAAGTACAGTCCGGGTGGTTCAAAAATATTTATCCGGTTACAAAAAAGAAACGATCTTGTAAGAATGGAAATTGAGGATCAGGGAATCGGTATTCCGCAGAATGAGTATCACAAAATTTTTCAACGATTTTACAGAGGAGGTTCCAGGGAGGTCAGGGAAGAGAGTGGCACGGGAATCGGACTTTTTCTATCGAGAGAAATTATCGAAAAACACGGAGGTACGATTACGGTAACCTCCGGCAAAAAGAAAAAAGGAAGCACGTTTGTGATTCAATTACCATATGTTGATTAAATTTTAAGTGAGCAGAAATCTTACAATTCTGTAAGATTTCTGCTCGTTTTTTGAAAGTGAAATGAAAGATTGTCCTGATACAATTTGGATGTAGGTTGAAAAATGACCAAATATATAAACAGGCAAAGAAAGCGTGCTGAAAAGGTACGCTTTACAGAATTGAAAAGGAGGCAACACATGAGTGTGATATTAGAAACCAAGCAGCTTTGTAAGTTTTATGGCGCAGGTGAGAATCAGGTCAAAGCGGTCAATCAGGTGGACATTCAGATTGAGCAGGGAGAATTTGTCGCAATTGTTGGAAAGTCAGGTTCCGGTAAAAGTACATTACTTCATATGCTTGGAGGGCTAGACACCCCGACAAAAGGCAGTGTTACTTTAGCAGGAAAAGATTTATACAGGATGAAGGAAGATGCCCTTGCTGTTTTCCGCAGAAGAAAAATCGGATTTGTTTTTCAGGCATTTAATCTGGTTTCATCTGTTAATGTCTGGGAAAATATTGTACTGCCACTGGGGCTGGATGGAAGAAAAGTGGATGAAGCGTATGTAAATGATATTATTGCAACTCTGGGGATTGAAAAGAGGATTTACAATCTGCCAAATCAGTTATCCGGAGGACAGCAGCAGAGAGTAGCAATTGCAAGAGCACTGGTGAATCGTCCGGAAATTATATTTGCAGATGAGCCGACAGGAAATCTTGATTCCAAGACCAGTGATGAGGTGATCGCCCTGCTTAAGATGACAGCAAAAAAATATGGACAGACAATTGTAATGATTACCCATGATGACGAAATTGCACAGGTTGCTGATCGTATTCTGGTAATTGAGGATGGACAGGTGGTGGATTTTAGATGAAGACAATAAGCAGGATTGCATATAGCAATGACAAAAAGAACAAGACAAGAAGTATACTGATTATGATGTCCATATGTCTGACTACGATGCTGCTTGTGATTATCAGTACTGTGGGAAATGGAATGATTCGTTTACAGAAAAGTCAGGCGGCAGGCTCATATGGAAGCAATTATGGTTTGTTTGTCGCAGCAGATGCCTCGCAGTTAAAGGAAGTAAGCCGACGTGCAGAAATAGATGCAATAGGAATTATGTGTACAGAAGGCATAATTAAAGGCAACGAAAACGGTGGTTTTGTCTGCATGGATGAGACTACAAGAAAAATGCTTCCTTATAATAAAGAATATGAGTTAAAGGAAGGAAAGTATCCGGAAAAAATGCAGGAAATTGCTGCCGGAAGAGCTTTTTTTCGTGCAATGGGATATGATGATGTAAAGGTCGGAGATACGGTTACACTGGATTACCGTGCAGGGATGCAGTCAGAATATAAGCCGGAAGAATTTGTTGTCAGCGGAATCCTATATGATCGGGATGAGTATACCATCGAGGCATCTTATGTTGCTTTCGGGTCACAGGAGTTTTATGATGAGCACGTCGCAGAGAATGACAGACAGTATAATATTTATTTTACTTTAAATGATTCTGCAAATGTATCTATGAATAATATTGAACCGGTTATAAAGCAGATTGCAGCAGCTTGTGGAATCGAAGAAAAAAACGTTATAGTCAATGATCTCTATTTGCAATGGGTCTTGCAGCCGAGTTATGAAACGATTGCGGTATGTGGAATTCTGATTCTTGCAATTGTACTTTTCTCTGTTGTGGTCGTTTATAATATTTTTCAGGTCGGTATTGTCAACAAGATACAGGAGTATGGAAAAATCAAGGCTCTGGGAGCGACAAAAAAGCAGATGAAACAACTGATCTTCAGAGAGGGCATTTTTTTGACCTTTTTTTCAATGCCGGTTGGATTGCTTTTTGGCTTTCTGATTGCAAAATGCGGTTTTAACTGGCTGGTAGAACAGGGAAACCTTGTATCAACCGGAACTGACTCTATGGGAGTCCAAAATCAGCAGGTGCCACTGTTTTCCCTTCCTGTTATGCTTCTATGTATTTTCGTATCATTTCTTACCGTTGCTTTGGCACTGCGTAAACCAATGAAAATTGTTTCACGGATTTCACCTATCGAAGCAACACGGTATTTAGAAAATGCAGAAACACAAAAAAAAGGAAAACGAAATGGCAGAAAAAATGTCACCGTATTTTCAATGGCAATGGCAAATGTAACGGGTAATCCCAAAAGAACTATTGGTACTATCCTCACAATGGGTTTTTCTTGCGTATTGTTTGTGACTATCTCTAATTATGTGGGAAATATTGACACGGAGCATGAAGCACGTCGTTACATAAATCATGGACAATTTGAACTGCAGCTTGACTATTCTGATGAGTATGATGAAAGATATCCGGAGAATAATCTGGATACGATTCTGACGGATAATCCATTGAATGATTCGCTGATTGAAGAAATCAAAAGCATTCCGGGAGTGACAGATGTCATAACGAGAGAGATTGTCTCTGTAAATCTGAACGGAACAAGATTTCCGGCTGATATTGTGAGTAAAAAGGATTTTGATTTTATGCGCCAAGATGGGGATATTGGCTCTATGGACTATGATCAGGCGGTAAAGAATGGTGATATTTTCTTTGGCTGGTCGGCGTGGATGGAACAAGATGGATATGCTCCGGGTGAATCCATTGCATTTGACTTTGAGAATGGAAGTGGAACCTATACCTATCAGGGGAAGATTGCAGGATCCTTTGTAAATGCGGACACTTATCTTGTCATTCCGGAAGGTGTATACCGTTCCATGCATCCGAGAGGAACAGCCTATGGCTATCTGTGGGTGGACTGTGATAAAAAAGATGTGGCATCTGTGGAACAGAGTCTGAATACTTTGATTTCTAAATCTTCACATATAAAAATGGATACTTATCATGCGCAGTTACAATATGCAGAAGTCGCAGCCCGCATGATGAAGCTTGGCTGTTATCTGTTTATGGCGGTTGTAGGACTCATCGGTTTTATGAATATGGCAAACACCATGATTATGAATATTACGACAAAAAAGCAGGAATATGGTGTATTGCAGGCTGTGGGTATGACAAATAAACAATTAAATTTATGCCTGCAGTTACAGGGACTGATTTTTACGGTTGGCACCATATGCGTAGCTTTGATCATTGGTCTGCCGCTCGGCTATGCACTTTTTTCCTATGCAAAACATAATGGAATATTTGGAATGAATATCTATCATGTTCCAATCGTACCAATTTTTATTATGATTTTTTTGGTCGGTCTGTTGCAGATTGTACTTTCCTGCGCTTTAAGCAGTAATCTGAAAAAGGAAACGCTGGTTGAAAGAATAAGGTATCAGGGATAGCAAGTAACCAGGCTGTCACTCGGACAATGAGTGACAGCTTGGTTTGCGAGTATACGTCAAAAGATTCTGTGCCCTTGTATTTTCCCTTATCAGAGTTCGTAAACTTATATGGGAATATATAACACAAGGGAAACAATAAGGGAAAGTTCACCTGAGACAAATCCAGCGTTTTCAAGGGTTTACAGAGAATTTAATAACAAAATATAACAGTTAATAAATCTCTTAAAATAGGTGAAATCTCAATCGGTATTTTTAAGGAGATAGATATAAAATGACCTTTCAATTAGTTTGTATAGAACCAAAAGAATTAACGCAATACAAGTCTGATATGCAGGAAACATTTCAGAAAGGTTTTGAAGATGCTTTCGGGAAAACAGATGCTGTTATTCTGCCTGAAAAGGACATTGACCAGTAGGTGAATGCGGAGGGTTCTGCTGTCTATAAAGCTGTTGTCGATGGAGAAATGGTGGGCGATGCAGTTGTTATTATCAATGAGAGTACACAGCATAACCATCTTGACCTGCTTTTTGTAAAGAACGGAGTTCAGAGCAATGGTATTGGTAAGAAGTGGTTCATTTCCATAAATAAAATATTGTTGAAGAAAAAGACTTTCCTCTGTATAAAATTCATCGTTTCACGTTTGGCTTATATAAATATATTTTATTACAAATTTGCCCGGCGGTATATGATATTTTGCACATTATATAAGCTTTGTAAAAACAATTTGTGCTATTTTCTGTGAAATTTCATATGTGTTCAGTAAAAATAATGTAACCATTGAAATTACATCTACTTTTTGATATGATTACTGTCAAAGTGAGGTGTTGATAATGCAGATTTCCAGCAGATTTACAATGGCAATCCATATGTTTGCCTGTATAGATACATTTTCAGACCAGAAGATGACAAGTGATTTTATGGCAACCAGTATTGGAACCAATCCGGTTATTGTCCGTAAAATATTGCAGCAGTTAAAGGCTGCCGGTCTTATTGAAGTTGCAAGAGGGACTGGTGGAGTGACGATTACCAGACCGCTTGAACAGATTACATTCCTAGATGTGTATAAGGCTGTAGAATGTGCACCGGATGAACAATTGTTTCATTTTCATGAGAAACCAAATCAGAAATGTCCTGTAGGAAAAAATATTCATCATGTTCTTGATAAGAGACTGTTAGAGGTGCAAAGAACTATGGAAGAGAAACTTTCAGAAATGACACTTGCTGATGTGAAAAAAGATATTGCAGTATATACAGAAAAAGAATAGAAGATAAGGCTTCGGATGTGATTTCCGGAGCTTTTTTGCTTGAATATCTGTTGTAATGAGAAAAGTTAAAAAATGTTTGATGTAACTATTGACGTTACAACAAATAAATGCTATAGTACACTTGCAAGATGTAACAATAAATGTTACAACAACTTATATAATTTAAGGAGGTACTATAAAATGCAGAAAGTAGTAGAATTTTTACAGAAAAACCCGGTTCAGTATTTAGCAACAGTTGGAAGAGATGGAAAGGCAAAATGTCGTCCATTCATGTTTTGTTTCGAGCAGGATGGAAAGCTTTGGTTCTGTACCAATAACACAAAGGATGTTTACAAGGATATGCAGGAAAATCCTGAGATAGAAGTTTCTGTTTCTTCTCCTGAATATGCATGGATTCGTCTTCATGGCAAAGCAGTATTTGAGAATAACATGAGCGTAAAGGAAGGATGCATGAACAATCCTATCGTTAAGGGACAGTATCAGACAGCGGATAATCCAATTTTTGAGGTGTTCTATCTTGAAAATCCTCATGGTGTGATTGCTGATTTTTCAGGAAATACACCTTATGAATTCTAACAATAGACAATCAACAGGAAAATTGAAAGGAAAGACTTTGAAATGACAAAAATGGATTATCTCAAACTTCTGGTGGATGAAATCCACTCAACAACAGTAGCTACAATAAGTTTGGATGGACACCCTCAGACAAGAATCATAGATATGATGTACTTTGATGAAGAAGGTGTATATTTCCTCACGGCAAAGGGAAAAGCATTTTATGACCAACTGATGGATCAGCAGTATGTGGCAATATCTGCAACAAAGGATAAAATAGCAGTATCCCTTCGTGGAAAAATAAAGAATATCGGGAAAAAGAATCTTGATATTATGTTTGAGAGAAATCCTTATATGAAGAAAATTTACCCCGGAGATACGAAAGAAGCAATCGAAGTATTTCAGTTGTATGAAGCACAGGGTGAATATTTTGATATCAGAAATCTATCTAATATTGTGAGGGATACTATAACAATCGGGAAAGTCGAAGCGTTTCAGACAGGTTATTTTGTTGGAAAAGACTGTATCGGATGTAAACTGTGTTATTCTGTATGCCCACAAAAGTGTATTGATATGTCATCTGTTCCGGTTGTAATCAACCAGAATCATTGTCTGCATTGCGGAAGATGTGCAGAAATATGTCCAAAGCAGTGCATTGAGAAAAGAGGTTAAGCTATGTTTTTTAAGAAAATCAGAAAAGGACATGTTGACTGGAGAAATTTTTTATGTAGTACTCCGGCAAGGGATTATGTATTTCAAAAGAATGCATATGAAGACCAGATTGGTATGGCGGCAAAATATATAAGAAATGCAGAGTGTGTTATAATCGGAGCAGGAGCCGGAGCATCTACAGCGGCAGGAATTCAGTATGGCGGTAAAAGGTTTACGGACAATTTTGCAGAATTTATAAAAAAATACGGTGGGCACTATATGACAGACATGTATGCAGCAGGATTTTATCCATATCCGTCTGAGGAGGCAAAGTGGGGATACTGGTCAAAACATGCATTGATGAACCGCTTTGCTCCTCCGGCATTACCACTTTATAAAGAACTCTATGATATTGTAAAGAATAAAGAATATTTTGTACTAACAACTAATGTAGATTACCAGTTTTATAAAGCGGGGTTTGATGAAAACAGAATATTTGCAACACAGGGAGATTATGGTAAAATACAATGCCAGAGAGGGTGTCATTCAAAGACATATGATGCGGAAGAACTGTTTAGAAAGATGGATGAAGCAAGAAAAGACTGTCTAATTCCATCAGAACTTGTACCAAAATGTCCGATGTGTGGCGGAAATATGGCTATGAACCTCCGTTGCGATAACTATTTTGTCGAAGATGAAGCGTGGCATGAGGCAGCTGACAGATATGCTGATTTTCTGGAGCAGAATAAAGACAAAAAAGTCGTGCTCCTGGAACTTGGAGTTGGATTTAATACACCAATCATCATACGCTTTCCTTTTGAAAAGATGGTGCGGGAGAATCCATCTTATAGCCTGATTCGTCTGAATATGGATGAAGCAGTCGTACCGGAAAGTTTAGGAAAACGCGCAATCGGTATCGGCGGTGGTATGGAAAAGGCAATTACAGATATAAGGGGACAGGTATTATGAACCAGAATGAGCGAAGAGAATATTTGATTAAGTATCTTTTAAAAGAAGAAATAAGGTTTGGTAGACAGAGTATTCCCGCGGATAAGCAGGGGCAGGAGAATCTGTTGCGCTCACTTATGAATGTCAGACCACCAAGACAAATAAGTCATGAATTTTTGAAAATACAGGATGAGTATCTTACTGAAAGAAATATAGAGCGTGGTATCACAGATGTTGCAACTCTTACACCTGTGAAATCCGATTCAAGATTATATATCTGGCAGGGAGATATTACCACTTTGAAATGTGACGCAATCGTAAATGCTTGCAACTCACAGATGCTTGGATGCTTTTCACCTATGCATGCCTGTATTGATAATTTTATTCATACTTATGCAGGAGTAGAGCTTCGTTTGAAAATGCATGAGATTATGACAAAGCAGGGGCATGAAGAGGAAACTGGAAAAGCAAAGATTACATCAGGATACAACCTTCCGGCAAAATATGTTCTTCACACAGTAGGACCTATCATACAATGGAAAGTTACAAGAGAAGATGAGGCTTTGCTTGCAAGTTGTTACACAGAGTGCTTAAAGCTTGCTGCTGATACAGGGGTGGAATCCATAGCATTTTGTTGCTTATCCACAGGAGTCTTTAGATTCCCACAGCAGAGGGCTGCTGAAATTGCTACGGAAACAGTAATGCAATTTTTGAAAAAAGATGACAGAATCAAAAAGGTAATATTTAATGTATTTAAGAACGAAGATTTAGAAATATACAGTCACTTGTTATAGGTATCTGTTGGAATATCTGATATATCTTAATGGGCAAAAGGAAACAGAGAAGATGTACACTTGACATTTGCTCTGTTTTTTTTATTTGCCCTTCAAAGTATGTTTATGTTATTTAGCCTAAATGTAATTAGTAGTTTCTTGCAAATTTACTGCAAAATCGTTATGATGAGTATGATGAATCAGGGATTAGAAGATGTAATTAATCGTAAACAGTTAACAATTTCGGCTATATATGCTGGTTGGTGGAATGCCGATTTATATAGTGCCATTTTTATAAATTATGCAGACATTAATAATAAAATCGGCAAAATAAGCTAGATTACATTGGCAATGAAGGATAGAAAAATATTGAATTTTGCAGTTAAGAAATTTATAGAATATTTAAAAGAAATTAATAAAGGATGGTGAAAAAATGTTATTTATATGTTATCCAAAATGTTCAACTTGCAAAAAGGCTAAAAAGTGGTTGGACGAACATAATGTGGAATACACAGAGCGTCATATAGTGGAAAACAATCCAACATATGATGAATTAAAAGAGTGGTTTAATAAAAGTGGTTTGCCAATTAAAAGATTTTTTAATACCAGCGGATTATTATATAAAGAGATGAAACTTAAAGATAAGTTGCCTACAATGAGTGAAGATAAGCAGTTACAATTATTAGCAACTAATGGCATGCTTGTGAAGCGTCCGCTTATAGTTGGAGAAAATACAGTGTTAACAGGTTTTAAGGAAAGTGAATGGAGCGAGGCAATTAAATGAGAACAGAACAGGTAACGCTAACAAATATGTGCATGGTATATGATGACAAAGGAAATGTACTTGTACAGGACAAGATAGATGAAAATTGGGGAGGCTTGACATTCCCCGGTGGTCATGTTGAAAAAGGTGAATCGTTTGTAGATTCGGTAATACGTGAAGTATATGAAGAAACCGGGTTAACAATAGAAAATCCAAGAATTTGCGGGACAAAAGATTGGCCGAGAGAAGACGGTTCGAGATACATAGTTGTATTTTATAAAACAAATAAATTCAGCGGAACCTTAAAATCATCAGATGAAGGTGAAGTAAAATGGATGCCTTTAGGGCAAATGAAGAAAGAAAAAATGGCAAGCGATATGGACGACATGCTGAAAGTTTTTCTTCAAGATGATATCAGTGAATTTCACTATGTGGTTAAAGACGGCGAGTGGAGACATGAGTTGAAATGAAAATTACTTAAAAGGTAATAGAAAAGATGAATGGAGTATAAGATTAGGTAATACCGGATATAGGGTTACTATGATTCCTTGTGATAATGAAGGACAGGAAATCACGGAAGGCGATATCTTATCTCAATGTAAAATAATTAAGATTGTAAAAGTAACGGAGGTGTCTAACCATTATGAGTAATGTGAAAAAATACAAAGATATAGTGGCATTTCACCCAGGCTATTATATTGCTGATATTATCGAGGATATGGAAGTTAGTCAGGCTGAATTTGCTAAAAGAATGGGAACAACAGCTAAAACATTAAGCAAATTGATTAACGGTCAGGCTAATATATCAAATGATTTAGCAAAGAAACTATCAGCTATGATGGGAACAAGTGTAGAAGTATGGCAGAATTTACAAAATACTTATGATAGAAAACTTATTGAAATGCAGCAGACATAAGAAAAAATTTTCCTGATATAACAATGGAGATGATGTATATTGTACCTATGTATAAAATATGTCCAAGATGCAAAAGGAGATATGCATGGAATCCTGACATAGGACGAATGTGGTGTCCGTATTGCGGACCGGGAAATACTTTAGAGGCAGGGAATATTCCATGGGTAAGAAAAATATTTAACAGGAAGAAAAAGTAAATTTTGCTAATAATTAGAATTAAGAAAAATCCTAAAATATAATATATTTATAGTTTCAAGGGGTGCAAATCAGTTATTGGTTTGCACTTTTTTTTATTAAGACGACATAAAATCCATATCAACAATAAAAACGATTTTAGTAAAAATATCTATAAAAATCGTAAAAAAACAGTAAAATTTTGATATTTTATCTAAAAATATTCTATTTTTTTTAGGGACTATAAAATTTATAATAAATTTAGTCAATGAGACAGGAAAAAAACGACAATATTAACAAATAGGAGGAATGTTTAATGAGAAAGTCAAAATTATTAACAGTTTTAGTAGCCGCAGTGCTCGGAGTATCAATGGTAGGTTGTGGAACATCTGGCGGAAGTTCAGGTGGCTCAGGTTCAGCTAGTTCAGTGGCAAATAAGGATAAACCATTATGTTGGTTTAACCGTCAGCCATCAAATAGCTCAACAGGTGAACTTGATACAACAGCACTTAATTTCAACAAAGATACATATTATGTAGGATTTGATGCTAACCAGGGTGCAGAACTTCAGGGACAGATGGTACTTGATTACATTAAGAAGAACATCGATAAAATTGATAGAAACGGAGATGGAGTAATCGGTTATGTTCTTGCAATAGGAGATATCGGACATAACGATTCAATTGCTCGTACATGTGGTGTTCGTTCAGCACTTGGAACAGCAGTTGAAAAAGCAGGAAGCGTTGATTCATCACCAGCAGGAACAAATGTTGATGGAACATCAAAGGCTGTAAAGGATGCAACTTTAGAGGTTAACGGAAAGACATACACAATCAGAGAATTAGCATCACAGGAAATGAAGAACTCAGCAGGAGCAACATGGGATGCAGCAACAGCAGGAAATGCAATTGGAACATGGACAGCTTCATTCGGAAAGCAGATTGATGTAGTTGTTTCAAATAACGATGGTATGGGAATGTCAATGTTTAATGCATGGGCTAAAGATAACAAGGTTCCAACATTTGGATACGATGCAAATAGTGATGCAGTAGCAGCTATAGCAGAAGGATACGGCGGAACAATTTCACAGCATGCAGACGTTCAGGCATATCTTACACTTAGAGTTCTTCGTAACGCACTTGATGGTGTAGATATTGATACAGGTATAGGAACACCTGATGATGCAGGTAACTGTCTCACAAAGGATGAAGATTACAGATACAGTGAAGAAGAAAGATCATATTACGCATTAAACGTTGCTGTAACAGCAGATAACTATAAAGACTTTACAGATTCAACAAAGATTTATGACAAAGTTTCAAATCAGCTTGATTCAGGCAAGAGCGCAGAAAAGAAAGTATGGCTTAACATTTACAATGCATCAGATAACTTCCTTAGTTCAACATATCAGCCATTACTTGAAAAATACGATGATCTTCTTAACCTTAAAGTAGATTACATCGGTGGTGACGGACAGACAGAATCAAATATTACTAACCGTTTAGGTAACCCAAGCGAATATGACGCATTTGCAATTAACATGGTTAAAACAGATAATGCAGCTTCATATACATCAATTCTTTCAAAATAGAATTGTAAGTTTGGATAATTTAATAAGAAGGGTGGCAGATAAAGCCTCCCTTCTTTAAAAAAGAAAGAGGAAGTGTAGATATGGTGGAAGATAAGAATGAATACATCTTGTCGATTAATGGCATGAGTAAATCATTCGGCCGAAATAAGGTTCTGAAACATATTAATTTAAATGTTAAACCGGGATCAATAATGGGCCTTATGGGTGAAAATGGAGCAGGCAAATCGACAATGATGAAGTGTCTCTTCGGAACTTACCAAAAGGACGAAGGAACTATAATATTAGATGGCAGGGAAGTTAATTTTTCCGGACCTAAAGACGCACTTGAAAATGGAGTTGCTATGGTTCATCAGGAACTTAATCAGTGTCTCGAAAGAAGCGTTGTTGACAACCTGTTTTTAGGCAGATATCCTAAGAACTCATTAGGCGTGGTTGACGAAGGTAGAATGAAAAAAGAAGCTTCCGATTTATTTAGAAAATTAGGAATTACAGTTAATATGACACAGCCAATGAAGAAAATGTCTGTATCACAGAGACAGATGTGTGAAATTGCAAAGGCTATATCATATAACTCAAAAGTAATAGTACTTGACGAACCAACATCATCATTAACAGCACCTGAAGTAGAAAAGCTGTTTAAAATGATGAGACAGTTAAAGAGTCAGGGAATTTCATTAATATATATTTCACATAAGATGGATGAAATATTTGAAATATGTGATCAAATTTCAGTTTTACGAGATGGAAGTCTGGTAATGACAAAGGACAGTAAAGATACAAACATGAATGAACTTATATCAGCAATGGTTGGTCGTTCTCTTGATAACAGATTCCCACCTGTAGATAATGAACCGGGAGAAGTAATTTTCTCAGTTGAAAACTTGTCTACTAAGTATGCACCGAAACTTCAAAATATTTCATTTGACATAAGAAAAGGTGAAATATTTGGATTTTATGGATTAGTAGGAGCCGGTCGAACAGAACTCCTTGAAACTATATTTGGTATGAGAACAAGAGCAGCCGGTAATGTAATTTATGATGGAAAGATAATGAATTTTTCATCGCCTAAAGATGCCATGGATCATGGATTTGCTTTGATAACAGAAGAAAGAAAAGCGAATGGTCTTTTCCTTAAGGGTGACATTACATTTAATACAACGATTGCAAATATGAACCATTACAAGAGAGGCATTGCATTGTCAAAGGATGATATGGTTCGTGCAACTGCAGAAGAAATAAAGGTAATGCATACTAAATGTATGGGACCTGATGATATGATTTCAAATCTTTCAGGAGGAAATCAGCAGAAAGCCATATTTGGTAAATGGCTTGAACGTTCACCAAATGTATTTATGATGGATGACCCTACAAGAGGTATTGATGTTGGTGCAAAATACGAAATTTATGAACTGATAATTAACATGGCAAAGCAGGGAAAAACAATAATAGTTGTTTCATCTGAAATGCCTGAGATTTTAGGAATTACAAATCGTATTGGTGTTATGTCTAACGGACATCTTGCAGGAATAGTTAATACAAAAGAAACAAATCAGGAAGAATTATTAAGACTTAGTGCTAAATATTTGTAGAAGAGAGGAGTATTTGATATGGCAGAAAAAGGCGTTATTCTTTCAGCTGAGGAAGAAGAAAAACTTCTTAAGCCGATAGATGAATATGTAGGTAAAATACAAAGTCAGATTGACGAATTACGCGCAGATGGTTCTGATAAAGTCAGAAGTTTAAAGAATCATATTGCTATCGTAAAAGAAAATAAAAATTTAACTAAAGAAGAAAAAGCAAAAATTATTGAAAGTGATAAGAAGGCTTTAGAACAGGCAAAAGCAGTTGAAAATTCAAATAAAGATAAGGTATCAAAACTTATTGCCCAGGCTGAAGATTATCTTTCAAAGAATTACAACAGCCAATATTACAATAGAGTAGTAGCTAGTTGTGAAAGCGAAAAAATTGATGAAAAAAACAAGTATGAAAAGACTTGCGCTGAATTGAAGACAGAACATGAAAATGCTTTAAGCAAATTGTCTGATTCAGATGAAATTAAAGATGAAAAATATGTATATAAAAATAAATTGTATGATTCAAAAATGACTCACGAGTCAAAGTGTCAGGAAATTAAAGATAGAAAACATGATGCATTTATGCATAAGTATCATTTAATTGATTTATTGCGTACATCAAAATATACATTTGCTCAGAAAACAGAGCAGCGAATTGAAAATTATAAATATACTTTCAACTTGTCACAGTTCCTATATAAAAATGGTTTGTATATTGTTATCATTTTGATATTTATTGGGTTATGCGCAATTACTCCGGTTGTTAAAAATACTCAACTCCTTACATACACAAATATACTTAACATTTTACAGCAGGCATCACCTAGAATGTTCCTTGCCCTCGGTGTTGCAGGCTTAATCCTTTTGACAGGAACTGACCTCTCGGTTGGTCGTATGGTTGGTATGGGTATGGTTGCATCAACAATCATAATGCATAACGGCATAAACACAGGTGGCGTATTTGGACATATATTTGATTTTTCAAATATGGCTCCGAGCGCAAGAGCAATTTTAGCTTTAGTTGTTTGTATAATCCTTACAACATGTTTTGCAATGATAGCCGGATTCTTTATGGCTAAGTTCAAAATGCATCCGTTCATATCAACTATGGCCAACATGCTTATTATATTTGGTCTTGTAACTTACGCAACAAAGGGTGTTTCATTTGGTGCAATCGATGCAGCAATTCCAAATATATTTATTCCTCAGATTGGAGGATTCCCAACAATTATTTTATGGGCAATAGTTGCAATAGCAGTTGTTTGGTTCATTTGGAATAAGACAACTTTTGGAAAGAATTTATTCGCAGTAGGTGGAAACCCGGAAGCAGCAGCAGTTTCAGGTATTTCAGTATTCAAAGTAACAATGGGAGCTTTCATTCTTGCAGGTATCCTTTATGGATTTGGTTCATGGCTTGAATGTAACAGAATGGTTGGTTCAGGTAGTGCAGCTTATGGACAAGGATGGGATATGGATGCTATCGCAGCCTGCGTAGTAGGTGGTGTTTCATTTACAGGTGGTATTGGTAAGATTTCAGGTGTTGTAACAGGTGTTCTTATATTTACATCTCTTACATACTCACTTACAATCCTTGGTATTGATACAAACCTTCAGTTCATTTTCGAAGGTATCATCATTCTTGCAGCAGTTACTCTTGACTGTCTCAAGTATGTACAGAAGAAATAAAATAATGAAAAATATGTCATACGGATTGTTTATTATAATACAAACTCCCACAATCCTGACATGTTAATAAATATTTTAATCATACGTTCAAAAAGTCGTTCTGATTATCTATAGGATAATGGGAACGGCTTTTGTCGTAACAAAAATGTTGACTTTTATATAAAATATTTTATTAGAATAGATTATTTGTTATAATAAATTGACAAAAGATAAACGGAAAAAATAAAATTAAAAGAGGTCGATTTTCTATTAAATATATGAAGATTGCCTGAGAAAAATATTGCATTAAATTTAGAGTGAGATAAGGAAAGTATTATGGATAAATATAAAGTTATCCTGGTTGACGATGAGGCAGAAGTTATTGATGTTATTGAACAAAAAATAGCGTGGAATGAGTTAGGCTTTGAAGTTGTCGGAAGTGCAACAAATGGAGTAAAGGCATTAGAACTTGTCGAAAAAACTCAACCGGATGTTGTTATTACAGATATTAAAATGCCATATATGGATGGACTTGAGTTGTCCAAAAGGCTTAATGATGATTATAGAAATATTCACATAATTATATTTACCGGATTTGACGAATTTGAATATGCAAAAGAGGCAGTTCATCTTGAAGTTGAAGAATATATGTTAAAACCGATAAATTCTGACGAATTAACTGAATGTTTAAAGAGAGTAAAAAACTCACTAGATTTGGAAAGAGAAGAAAAATTAAATGTTCAAAAACTTGAAAATTATTTTAATGATGTACTCCCAATTCTTCAGACAAATTTGTTTGTTTCGTTGATTGAAGGAAGAGTTGATGAAGAAGAATATGTAAAATTTGTCGATTCCTATAAAATAGATTTAAAGGGCCCGTTCTATTGTTGTGTGGTTTTCCATACATCTACACATCATGTTCCTGAAAATATGGAACCCTTGCTATTATCAATGTCTGTAGAAAGAGAAATAAAGGAAAGAATTGCGAAAAAATTTAATTGCAAAGAATTTATTTATTTGGGGAATACAGTACTAATTGTTGAATTAAGCTCTAAAGAAAAAATGGTAGAGTTTACGGATATTTGTGATAAATTCTGCAAATGGGTTAACAGAGTTATTGGTGCTGTTGTTACAGCAGGTATAGGAAGAGTATGTGATAACATATTAAACATAAACAATTCTTATGAAGGAGCAAGAGAAGCAGTATCATACAGAGTTTTATATGGAACAAACAGGGCAATTAATATTGAAGAAATTGCACCTAACGAGCAGAACATGACTTTACAGTCAGAAGATTCTAAAATGCATGATTTGTTTAAAGCGATATATTTAGGAGACAACAAATCAATAGAAGATGCGGTTAGTAAAGAAATTGAAAAATTACATAAAAATGCAAATACTGTAAGTCAGTATAATTTAGTGATTATGGAAATGGTAGGGGCATTTTATAGATTTTGTGCCAATAATTTTATAGATTTTAATGACTTTTTAGGAGATATAAATAATCCTTACGAAAGGGTGCCTCAGATGGACGAAAGCACTTTGAAAAACTGGCTTATTAAATGTTCATTAGGAGTAAGTGAAAAATTAAAAAGTGTTCGAAACAGTAAATCCAGAAGTTTGGTTAATGATGCACAAAATATAGTAACAGACAGGTATATGGAACCTGATTTATCACTGGATAAAGTATGCTCTATAATGGGAGTATCAAATTCTTACTTTTCATCTGTATTTAAGAAAGAAGTAGGTAAATCATTTGTTACATATCTTACAGATTACAGAATGGATATCGCAGCCGGATTGATACTTGATACAAATGAAAAAAGCTATAAAATAGCTGAGCAGGTAGGATATTTAGATGCAAATTATTTTAGCTATGTGTTTAAGAAGAAATTCGGAGTATCTCCATCAAAGTACAGAAATGAGAGATTAAATAAATAATATAAAACAACGTGTAGCATGAAACAATCCGTAGTCATCAAAATCGGGGCTTTTGCCCCAAACATCATAATATATACAGGGAATATGGGAAGATTGAATAAAGTTAAAAAAAAAGAAAGCAAAAATGTAAAAATAAAAAGATTTCGAAGCTGGTTTCACCGTGGCGAATTTATTAGATTAGACATTCAATCTATTATCATGGCGGTCTTTACAACGTTAACAATAGTGACAACTATTGTTATGGGAATGCTTATTTATAATAGATTTAAAATTTCAAATAAAGAAACTTTAATATCAAGTACACAGGGAATTATAGACAGTATAGTAGATAAAATGGACTCTGACTTATTAAATATAAGACAGATTTCAAATGCTGCAAATTACAATATAGTTCAGCAATATGATGTTTCGAGTCAGGAGTTTAACAGACAGTTTAGTTTATTGTATGAAATTAATTCAGATAAGATTCAAAGTATGGCACTATATGACAATTCCGGAAATCTGATAGCATCAGAGCCTATAGCATCTGAAAAAGATAATGTTGATGTTAAAAGTCAGAGTTGGTTTAGTATGGCTAAAAGTGAAATTGAAAATATTCATTTTTCTATTCCTCATATACAGAATCTGTTTGAAGATGGTGCTTATAAATATTATCGGGTTGTGTCGCTGAGCCGTTCGGTGGATGTAAATGATGGGGAAAAGCCGGTAAGTGGAGTACTACTGGTGGATATGAAATATTCAATCATTGAAGAAACTTTAGATAGAATCAATAAAGATTCAAATGGAATTTATTATTATTTATGCGATTCAGATGGACAAATTATCTATCATCCTAGAATAACTGAGATAGACAGGGGTATTTTTAAGGAAAATAATAATAAAATGGCAAAATGTGAAGAAGGAATACATGAATTAGAGTTTAATGGACATAAAAATAATTATATAATAAGCAGTATTTCATACACAGGATGGAAGGTAGTAGGTGTAATTCCGGACAAGGTACAGACAGTGAGTATAAAGCAATTCAGGTATTATATAATTACGACTGTAATTATTTTAGTGATGATGCTTCTTGAGGTAAACAGAATTATATCAAGAAAAATATCAAGACCAATACTTAACCTGAATGAATCTGTTAAGGCGTATGAAGCAGGTGGAAAAAATGATATTTATATAGGTGGTTCATCGGAAATAAGACATTTAGGATATTCAGTGCGAAAATCATATGAACAGATAGAAGAGTTAATGCAGGAAATAATCAGGCAGCAGACTGAACTAAGAAAAAGCGAAATGGATGCATTGCAAAGTCAGATTAATCCGCATTTCTTATACAATACGCTCGAATCAATTACATGGATGGTTGAGGCAAATAAAAATAAAGAAGCTGTGTTTATGATATCAGAACTTGCTAAGTTATTGCGTATAAGTTTGTCTAAAGGAAGAACAATCATAAAAATATCTGATGAAATACAACACAGCAGAAGCTATATGAATATACAGATGGCAAGATATAAAGAACGATTCAAAATCAGATTTGAAATAGATGATGAAATTAATGACTATTGTATTGTGAAACTTGTTATTCAGCCATTGTTAGAGAATGCTATATATTATGGTGTAGGAAATATGGATATAGATGATGACGGTGAAATAATTGTCAGAGGTAAAAAGATAGATAATGAAATCTTTATAACCGTTGAAGACAATGGAATGGGAATGAGAGAAGAAGAGGTTGAAAATATTCTTAAGGATAATAATAAAACACCTAAACATGGTTCAGGAGTTGGTGTCATAAACGTTCATTCAAGAATTAAGCTAATGTTTGGCAATGAATATGGATTAAGTGTAGAAAGTGAAGCTGACGAAGGAACAAAGGTTACAATTCATATACCTGCAATTCCATATAATGAAAGTAATCTCACAAATTTAGAAAAACAAAATGTAGAAAGGAAGGTTGAAAATGAAAAAAAATAAAATAGCCTTTCTTATTGCAGAAATATTACTTTGTGTTATGGCAATATTTTTTATTACTAAAATATTTGACCAGAATACTCCTGAAAAAAAAGTGGCAGTAATTATACCAAATTCAGGAGATAAAAATTGGGAGGCACTTATTAAAGGACTAAAAGATTCAGCTAAGGCAAATGAAATACATTTAATAATATGTAACACAGATGATATTGAGGAAGTAGAAGATGAAATCGAATTAATAAATGAGCAGAAGCAAAATAATATAGATGGGTTTATTATTTGCCCTGCACCAGGAAGCGATACGAGAACACAATTAAAAAATGTATGCGGCAAAATACCATTCATGTTAATTACAGAAGATGTTTTTGTGAGTGGGAATGGTGGTGAATCAGGCTATCCGGTAATAAAACCTAATCACTACAATATCGGATATGAGATAGGAAAAAGACTGATAGCAGATTCAGGCGAAAAAGAAAATAAGAAAGCAGGCATTGTTTTTGCCCAGTATGCGAAAGAAGAAACCATTGACAAATATAAAGGATTTTGTGATGCCATAGAAGGGACTAACATAGATATAGGTTGGACATATAATGGTAAAACGGAGCAGGATATTTGTGATGTTGTAAATGGCAAGGATAAAGTAGATTATTTAGTTATTATGGATAATTATTCTTTAGATGACTTAGGCGAAAAAAGCGATAATGGAATATATAACGGAGCGCAGATATATGGTATTGGAAATAGTACGAAATCATTAAATTTGCTTCAGCATGGCAATGTAAAATGTCTTATTATTCCTGATGGATATGAGATTGGATACAATAGTGTAAAAGAAATAAGTAAGAAAATTAATAATTCATTTTACACCATGAAAGGCTATGATGTTGATTCAAAAGAACTTTATCAAAATGATTTATTTTCTAATGAAATAGAAAGGTTTTTGTATTCTTATGAATAAAAGAATTGTTAGTTTAATAATGGCATTTGTATTGATTTACAATTTTACAGGATGTCAGAAAAAAGAAAAAAATTTTAATGAAACACTTAGGGTAGGTGTTGTAACATACACGCAGGATGATCCATTCATAAATGCAATGACACAGGAACTTAAAGATAATCTAAAGTCAATGGAAAATGATAATTTTAGAATAATAGTGTCTGAAAAAAATGGAGATGATAGTCAGCGTGATCAGGATGAAGTTGTTGAGGAAATGATTGATGCAGGTTGCGATATAATGTGTGTTAATTTAGTTGACAGAACAGCTCCGGGTAAAATTATTAAACTGGCAAGACAGAATAATATTCCAATTATTTTCTTTAACAGAGAACCGGTAAAAGAGGATTTGATGCAATGGAACAAATTATATTATGTTGGGTGTGATGCAGAACAGTCAGGAGTAATGCAGGGACAGATTGCAGCAGATTATATAAAAGCGAATAAAAATGTAGATAAAAATAATGATGGAAAAATACAATATGTTTTGCTAGAGGGTGAGGCCGGGCATCAGGATGCAATAAGCAGAACAGACTGTTCAGTAAAAACAATTATTAATAATGGAATTAATTTAGAAAAACTTAGTTACCAATTTGCTGATTGGAACAGAGGACAGGCAGAAAATAGAACGACACAGCTAATAGATCAGTATGGCAACAATATAGAAATGATTATTTCAAATAATGATGAGATGGCGATTGGTGCAGTGGAAGCTTATAAAAAATCAGGTTATGGCGAGGATGAATGGCCTATTATATGTGGAATAGATGGACTTAATGATGCATTAATTGCAGTAAAAGAAGGTCAAATGCAGGGGACTGTGTACAACGATAAGGAAGACCAGTCTATGGAAATAGCAAAATTAGTTGTGGATATTTTTAAAGGAAATGATTTGAAAAAACACAACTTGGATAGTGGGAAATATTATGTATCCCAATATAAAAAAGTTGATATTAATAATGTAGATGATTTTATAAGTAGATAATAAATATGGAGAAAAACGGAAATATGCAGAATACATGGATAGAAGAATTTTATAATGAAACAAATGCAGACAACAGACTTAGAATATTAAATGATAATAAAGATAATAGTGAACTTGATTCATTTAGAGAAAAATTATGGATTGCAAGATATGGAAAAAGGAAACCTAAAAAAGATAAATTTGTTGGATACCTCATGGAAATGAAATATTTATCTGAGGGTAATTCTGTAGATATTAGTGGAAGCAAAAGAAAGCAGTTGTATGAAATAATTAATGGCTTATGTTTATTGAATTCAGATGAAATACAGGATGAAAAGCGTGAAATTTTGTTTTTGGAACTTAAAAATGTATTTTTTAAATTTATAGAAGTAAGTAAAAATGGAAGAGGATTTACGTCAGCAGTTTTTGGAATGGGACAGTTATCAGATGAAGGAATAGCAAAAAAAATCGCTGAACAAATAAGTGCGATTGCATTTTCCACTCCACATGCATTTAATTTAGATAAAGAATTTTCTATTTTGCAAAAAGCCGCATTGGTAGCGTACAGAGAAAAGTATCCTAACAGAGAACATTTTCTTACGAAATAATTTTGAAAGTGTGGAATAATATAAAATTTTATAGTGTTAAATAGCAAATAAAAATGAAGCTACAAGAAAAAAAGAGTTTAAGATTAATCATAAAGAGGAAAAAGATATTGAGAACAAGACAGGAAGCAGTAGAATTTGGTTTGACATTTAAAGATACATATGTAGAAACACCATTTAGAGATACTAATTGGCAGCTTGTAAGAGTAAAGAAAAGCAAGAAGGCATTTTTATGGATATATGAAAGAGATGGATTTATCAACTTAAATATAAAAGTTAACCCTGAATGGAGAGATTTTTGGAGAGAAACCTATAAATCTGTAATTCCCGGATATCATCAAAATAAAGAACATTGGAGTACAATAATTCTTGATGGAACTGTTCCCGAAAAAGAAATAAAGAGAATGATATCTGAAAGTTATGATATTATCACAGACAGCCCGACAAAAAGAATTTATGAGGCGGTTAAGAAAATCCCAAAAGGTCATGTGGCAACTTACGGAAGAATTGCAGAAATGGCAGGCGAACCTAAAATGGCAAGAGCAGTTGGAAATGCACTTCATAAAAATCCGGACCCGGATAATATTCCATGTTTTCGTGTAGTTAATTCTAAAGGAGAATTGGCAGGAGAGTTTGCTTTTGGTGGAAAAGGAGCTCAGGCAAAATTACTTGAAGCCGATGGGGTTGAAGTAGTAAATGGAAAAGTTGATTTAAAGAAGTATGGAATATAGGGTATTTAAAGTAGTATAGGTATATGGGCATTTATAAAAGTATGGAAAATGGAGATTAAAAAAAGTATTGAATATAAGGGACAAAAGAGTATGGAATATTTTTATCTTCATACTTTCTGCAAAGGCGGTCGGGGCACCGTATTCGTCCCATAGGTTCAGTATAATTATAAGTCAAATCAAGATAAATAAATAATCTTCAGAAATTGAAAGTGTATAAAAATCTTCAGCAAAAAAATCAAAGAATTAGATATAAAAATTTCTTATTTAAAATTTAAAGATATTACATCTTATCATGAAGAATTGCAGAAGATTAATGAGAAACTTAAAAGTGCAGAAAAAGAAAGTCAGGCAAAGACAGACTTCTTATCAAATATGTCTTATGAAATAAGAACTCCTATGAATGGAATTATAGGTATGTTAAGTCTTGCGAAAGCTCATAAAGTTAATCCAAATCTTGTTGATGAATATTTGAATAAGGCAGAAAATTTATCACAGTTTTTATTAAGAAAGTATCTATTGCCACTGTAAAAAAAGTAGTAGTTTATATTAATTTTATTACATTAATAATTCTATATTAAGTCTTACAACCATATTATTTAAAAAAAGTAACATAATTTTAATAAATTCTTTACGATATTAACTAAAAAAATTGGTAAAATATTGTTATAAAATGATATCGAGGTTAAAAACACGACTTTGATGCTTACGGATTGTTCTGTGTTACGAACTCTTACAATCCGTCAAAAGTCATTCGCCCACTTATGAATAGATATATGTGGGCTTAGATTTTTAGAACATGGCATTATAATCTAGGAGCGTATATGAAGGATAAAGAATTTAGAAAAAATAAAGAACATCGTGAACGTGTGCAAACTAACAGATACATGGCTGACGTTAATAATGGATTAAACAGACAACAGGTTGAAGAATATACTAGAAATGGATGGACAAATGAACCGGTTGATCCACCATCAAAATCTGTACAGGAAATAATACAAAGTAATGTATTTACGTATTTTAACTTAGTATTTGCGGTACTTGCTGTATTATTAATTGTGGCAGGTTCTTTTAGAAATCTTACATTTTTACCGGTTATCATTGCTAATACATGCATTGGTATTTTTCAGGAAATAAGAGCAAAAAATACTTTGGACAAGCTTTCGGTATTAAATGCACCAAAGGCAGTAGTTGTTCGTGACGGACAAAAATGGGAGATTCCTGCAGAAGAACTTGTTCTTGATGATATTGTACTTTTTAAGGCAGGCAATCAGATATGTGCTGATGCCATCGTAGTTGAAGGTGAGGTCTCAGCAAATGAATCATTACTTACAGGTGAATCTGATGAAATAACAAAGAAACCGGGGGATCTATTAATGTCAGGAAGCTTTGTTGTTTCAGGAGAGTGTTATGCAAGACTTGATAGAGTAGGCGAAGATTCCTATATATCAAAACTTACATTAGAAGCAAAGGCAATGAACCACGAAGAACAGTCAGAAATGATTCGTGTTTTAGACAAATTAGTAGGAGTTGTAGGTATTATAATTATACCGATTGGAGTATTGCTTTTTGGACAGCAGTTTATATTTGCGAAAGCATCATTTAGCAAGAGCATTACTTCTATGGTAGCTGCAGTTATAGGAATGATTCCGGAAGGTTTGTATTTGCTTGCAAGCGTGGCATTAGTTGTAAGTGTAATGCGACTTGCATCGAAAAAAGTTCTTGTGCATGATATGAAGTGCATTGAAACTTTAGCAAGGGTAAATGTTTTGTGTGTAGATAAGACAGGAACTATAACTGAAAATACAATGGAAGTTAACGGTACAGTTCCAATGGACGGATATGATAAAGAAAATATGCCATCTATTAAAGAAATGCTTAGTGATTTTGCGGCAGGAATGTCAAGTGATAATATAACTATGGAAGCAATTAAGAATTATTTTAATTCTCCATCAGGAAAAAAGGCAGTATCAATAAGTTCATTTTCGTCAGAATTTAAATATTCAGGTGCAGCATTTGATGATGCAAATTATGTTTTAGGCGCACCGGAATTTGTCCTTAGAGATGACTATGAAAAATATAAAGAAGAAATAGAAAATTACAGTAGTGAAGGATATAGAGTACTTGTATTTGGAAAATATGATGGCGAAATAAATGGAAAAGAACTGACAGAAAAGGTTGTACCTATTGCTCTTGTATTTTTGTCAAATCCAATAAGAGAAGAGGCACCTGAAACATTTAATTATTTTGCGAATCAGGGTGTTGAAATAAAAGTAATTTCCGGTGATAATCCTATTACAGTGTCGCAGGTAGCACAACAGGCAGGAATTGAAAATGCTGAAAAATATATAGACGCAACAACGCTTGAGAGTGAAGAAGACATTCAGGAAGCAGTGCTTAGATATACAGTATTTGGACGAGTTACACCAAACCAGAAAAGACAGTTCGTGCAGGCACTAAAGAAAGCAGGAAGAACTGTTGCAATGACAGGGGATGGTGTAAATGATGTGCTTGCATTAAAAGATGCGGATTGCTCAGTGGCTATGGCGTCAGGAAGTGATGCAGCGGCTCAGGCATCTCAATTAGTATTACTTGACTCAAATTTTGCATCAATGCCTTCAGTTGTTTTGGAAGGGCGAAGAGTTGTAAATAACATAGAGCGTTCAGCAAGTCTGTTTTTAGTAAAGAATATATTTTCATTTTTGTTGTCACTGTTTTCAGTGTGCTTTATGATAAATTATCCTTTAGAGCCATCTCAGGTTTCGCTTATCAGTATGTTTACAATAGGAATTCCGGCATTCTTCTTAGCATTGCAACCGAATAAAAACATTATACAGGGTAGTTTCCTGACGAATGTCTTAATAAAGGCACTTCCGGCGGGAATTACAGATGTGTTGGTGGTTGGAGCACTGGTTGTATTTGGACAGGTATTTGAAGTAAACGAGACGGATATATCTACAGCATGCACTATGCTTTTATCGATAGTTGGATTTATGATTTTATACAATATAAGTAAACCGATGAACACACTTCGCTGGTGCGTATGGGGAGGAAGCATAATCGGACTATTATTGTGCAGCATATATTTAGGTGATTTATTTGCAATTAGAGGAATGTCAACAAAATGCATTATGCTGTTTGTCGTATTTGCAATTGTTACTGAACCAATGATGAGATACGGAACAATGATAATTGAAAAGATTGGAAAAAGAATAACAAGAAGAATAGAAAAAAGAAAAAAAGAAAAAATGTTATAAAACTAAAGGCACAAATACTGAGCTACTTAATGTTAGCTCAGTATTATTTTTATGTATAAACTATAATGTCCTATATAAAATAAGAGGTAAAATACTGTATTTATTAGATATGTGGGTATATAATAAACAAAAATGTTAGTATATGGTTAGGAGTAGAATATGGATATATTTGATATTGTTGGACCGATAATGGTGGGTCCTTCTAGTTCTCATACAGCAGGTGCGGTTACTGAATCAGCAAAGAATTATTTAAAATAAATAAGGGGTAAAAATGGCAAAGAAAAAAATATTGATTATAGAAGATGAAAAAACAATTTGCCAGGAGCTAACAGAGCTTCTGACAAATGAAGGTTATGAAGCAGAGTATTTAGAGCAATTTGATAATGCAAAGAATGATATATTAGAAAAAAATGCAGACTTATTATTGCTTGATATAAATATTCCGGGAATAAATGGAGAAATGCTGCTTCGTGAAATAAGAAAAACATCGGATGTTCCAATTATTATGGTTACAAGCAGAACAGGTGAAACAGATGAAGTCCTGTCTATGAGTTATGGAGCAGATGATTACATAACAAAGCCATATAACCCAACAATTTTGTTGTTAAGAATTGCAGCCATATTAAAGAGAGCGGACAGTGGAAAAAATATTGCAAATTACAAAGATGCTCAGGTAAATTTTAGTAAAGGAACAATAAGCAGAAATGGGCAGGAGCTGGTTCTTACAAAGAATGAAATGATTATTTTCCAGATGCTTCTTAATAATAGAAACCGTATTGTATCTAGAGATGAGTTAATGACTGATTTGTGGGATAACAATGAATTTGTAAATGATAATGCACTTACTGTAAATATTAGCAGATTAAGGGGAAAACTGACAGAGATAGGATACGAAGATGCAATAGAAACAAGAAAAAAACAGGGGTATTGTTTAACATGAAGTTTGGCAAATATATAAAAGACAATAAAATATCAATAGTAATATGGATAGCATTTTTGTTAATTACATTTTTGATATTTTCCATATTTAAAATAAAATTTGAAGCCATAGTAATGTATGTAACGCTATGGCTATTTGCATTTACATTTTCTATATTATGGGATTTTTTTAGAAAAAAGAAATATTATGATGAACTTATAAAGAATACGGATGGGCTTGATAAAAAGTACTTTATATGTGAAACCATCAGGAAACCGGATTTTTATGAGGGCAAAATTCATTATCAGGTTTTGCAGGATATAAATAAATCAATGATTGAAAATGTTAAAATTTATGAAAACAGTGTTAATGATTTTAAGGACTACGTGGAAATGTGGGTTCATGAGGTCAAACTTCCAATAGCAAGTCTTAGACTCATGTGTCATAATGACAAAATGGATAAAAAATACGTAGAACAAATTAAAAGAATTGATGACTATACGGAACAGGTCTTTTATTTTGTTAGGTCGGAAAATGCAAAAGAAGATTATAAATTTACAAAAGTTTCGTTACAGTCTTTAATAAAAAATGTGGCAATGAAAAATAAAGACATGATTCTTGAAAATGGAATAAATTTTTCTGCCAACGATGTCGAAAACGAAGTAGTTACAGATAACAAATGGATGGAATTTATAATTAATCAGATAATGAGTAATTCATTTAAATACATGAAAGACCATGGCGAAAAAGAATTGAAAATATATAGTGAAAAGAGTGAAGAGGGAGTTGTACTGCATATTTTAGACAATGGAATAGGAATACCCAAAAGAGATTTATCACGCGTATTTAACAAGTCATTTACAGGAGAAAATGGAAGAAAATATGCAAAATCAACAGGAATGGGTCTCTATATTGCGAAAGGACTGTGCGAGCAGCTTGGACATAAAATAGATATTGAATCGGAGGAAGGAAAATACACTGAAGTCAGAATAACATTTGGAAAGAATGATTATTTTGACACGGTGGTTTAGGAAAATAATTTAAAATGGTAACATTACAAAATTGTAATGTTATGTAATATTAAAAAAACGACTAATATGTGTTTTTCATATAAAATTATGTCAGTATAAAAAATGTGAAAGGAGATTTAAATATGGAAAGCATATTAAGAATCGAACAAATAGAAAAATATTACGGAAACAAATTAAATCTTACAAAAGCAATAGACAATATTTCATTTGACATGGATGAAGGAGAATTTGTTGCCATAATGGGAGCTTCAGGAAGTGGAAAAACAACTTTACTTAACTGTATTTCTACAATTGATAAGGTGACAAGCGGACATATATTTGTAGGCGGTGAAGACATAACAAACTTAAAAGGCAACAAGTTAAATAAATTTAGAAGAGAAAAGTTAGGATTTATTTTTCAGGACTTTAATTTACTTGATACATTAACAGCTTATGAAAATATTGCTTTGTCATTATCAATCCAGAATGTACCCGCAACAAAGATTGACGAAGCAGTAAAAAAAGTTGCAACACAACTTGGAATAGAAGAAGTTTTAAATAAGTACCCATACCAGATGTCAGGAGGTCAGAAACAAAGAGTAGCTTCAGCAAGAGCACTTGTTACAAATCCTGAATTAATATTAGCTGATGAACCAACAGGAGCATTAGACTCAAAGTCAGCAAAGATGTTACTTGAAAGATTTTCGCACTTAAATAAATATTATAAAGCTACAATTTTAATGGTAACTCATGATTCATTTACAGCAAGTTATGCATCAAGAGTAATATTTATAAAAGATGGAAAAATCTTCAATGAATTAAATAGAGGTGATGATACAAGAAAGGAATTTTTCGATAAGATTATCGATGTAGTTACTTTGTTAGGGGGTGACTTAAGCGATGCTCTATAAATTATCATTTCAAAACATTAAAAAAAGTATGAAAGACTATGCAATCTATTTTTTTACTTTGATATTAGGTGTTGCAATATTTTATATATTTAATGCAATAGAAACACAGTCGGCAATGTTAAAAATTTCAAATGACACAAGGAAAATAGTCAAATTATTAACACAGATTATGTCATGGGTTAGTGTGTTCATTGCATGTGTATTAGGATTTCTTGTAATTTACGCAAGCAGATTTTTAATGAAGAGGCGTAATAAAGAGTTTGGTCTTTATCTGGTATTAGGAATGGGAAAGAGAAAAGTTTCGTTGATTCTATTCTTTGAAACATTAATTATCGGAATTATTTCATTAGTAGTCGGAATAATTATTGGAATAGGAGCTTCTCAGTTTACAAGTTTTCTGGTAGCAAGTATGTTCCAGGCTGACATGTCAAAATATCAATTTGTATTTTCAAGTCAGGCTTGTATAAAGACCATTTTAAATTTTGCATTGATATATGTAATTGTAATTATATTTAATACTTTTAGTATTAATAAATGCAAATTAATTGATTTATTTCAGGGTAATAGAAAGACTGAGAAAATTAAATTAAAAAATCCTATTATCTGTGGAATTATTTTCGCCATTTCTATTGTAATGCTTATAATAGCATATTATAACGTTACTGCAGGATACAGTAAAATAACAAACGGAAAACAGTTAGCAATTTATATTGTAATGGGATGTGTTGGTACATTTCTATTTTTCTGGTCAGTTTCGGGATTATTACTTAAAGTTGTTTCATCAATGAAAGGAATTTATTATAAAGGATTAAATACATTTACTTTCAGACAAATGAGCAGCAGGGTAAATACGAATGTATTTTCAATGACAATAATAAGTTTAATGTTATTTATTACAATTTGTGTACTCTCAAGTGGGTTATCTATTAGGAATTCATTAAATGATAGTTTAAAGCAGGGAGTACCGGCTGATATTAACTTTAATAAAGTTGTAAATTTAAGCAAAGAAGACGGATATGGTAAGAAGGAAGTTGAAAGTTCTAATAAGAGTATTTTTCAGTTTTTTGAGGAAAACGGTTATAATATTGAACCATATTTAAAGGAATATGTAGATTTATATATTTATCAGTCAGAAAATGTTACATTGAATGACACATTAGGAAACAATGATGAAAAGGATGATTCTCCGACAATGCTTGAGGTACCGGAGAACATTGTAAAAGTTAGCGATTATAACAGACTTGCAAGATTTTACGGAAAAGATACTATTGAATTAAATGATGATGAGTATATTGTTTTATGTGACTATAGTCCAATGATAAAATTAAGAAATAAATCGTTAAAGGCAGGAGTGAAAATTAATGTATTTGGTAATGAATTAATACCAAAATACAAGGAATGCCAAGAAGGTTTTATAGAAATGTCAGGAAATCCTTCAAATACAGGAATAATAATTGTTCCTGATGGCATAGTTGATGAAAATCATAAAATAAGAGAATTTATTGCAGCTAACTATTCTATGGATGATAAGAAAGAAGTAGAAAAATTTGAACAGAAAGTAGAAAAGATTTATGATGAGACTAGATGGAATTATATGGTACCAATGGTTAATACTAAAAATAATATTATAGACAGTGCAGTTGGTATTGGAGCAATAGGTGCATTTATAGGTCTTTACATTGGAGTTATTCTTCTGATATCAGGTGTAGCAATTCTGGCTTTGAAAGAATTATCAGAAAGTGCAGATAATGTGGAAAGATTTAGAATGATTAGAAAACTTGGTGCAGATGAGAAACAGATTAATAAGGCATTGTTCAGACAGACAGCTTTGTTTTTCATATTCCCATTAGCACTTGCAATTGTTCATTCGATATTTGGAATGATGTTTTCAAAACAAATACTTGATTTTATTGGAACGAAAATGATTGGACCATCAATTGGTATGACAGCAATAATTTTACTTGTAATATATGGTGGATATTTCTTAATATCATATTTCTGCAGTAAAAATATAATAAAGGAATAATTGGTGTTTGTTTAATATATAAATATTATTTCATACACATATTTGATATTTTGTTTTTATAAAATAAAGGAGGACGTCGCTAAAACAACGCCCTCCTATTATTATTTATAAAAGAGTTATGACTTTTGAATATATTTTTTTTAATAATGTATCGCTGAAATAATGTTAATTATAAAAAAGGGGATAGTGCTTTATATTGACTTGTATAAATAATTCTTCTAAAATGGTGGCAGAATAAAAATAGAAAAAGATTTAAAAGTCTTGAACATAGATTTGGAAAGGAATGAGCAATATGGAAAGAAAAAATGCATGGAAGACATATGATGAAGCACAGATGAAAGAATTACAGCAGTTAAATGCAGATTACATTAATTTTTTGTCAGAGTGTAAAACTGAGAGAGAATGTGTAAAAGATACAGTAAGAAGAGTAGAAGAAAAAGGATATATAAGTATTGAAAAGGCGATGGAAGAAAATAAAACTTTACAGCCGGGCGATAAAATTTATGCTGTATGCATGAATAAGACAGTTGCTTTATTTAACATAGGAAATAAGCCACTTGAAAAAGGAATGAATATTTTAGGTGCTCATGTGGATTCTCCAAGAATGGACATAAAGCAGAATCCTTTATATGAAAAAGAAGGAATGGCATATTTAGATACTCACTATTATGGTGGAATTAAAAAATATCAGTGGGTTACACTTCCTTTAGCAATACATGGTGTTATTGTAAAAAAAGATGGAACAACAATTGATGTAAATATAGGAGAAAAACCGGAAGACCCTGTATTTTGTGTAACAGATTTACTTATTCATCTTGCATCTGCCCAGATGGAAAAGAAAGCTACTAAGGTAGTTGAAGGTGAAAATCTTGATATATTAATTGGAACAATTCCTTTAAATGATGAAGAGAAGGAAGCAACAAAGAAAGGCGTTTTAAAGATTTTAGAAGAACAGTATGAAATGGAAGAAGAAGATTTCATGTCAGCTGAACTTGAAGTAGTGCCTGCAGGCAGAGCAAGAGAAATGGGATTTGACAGAAGTATGATTATGTCATACGGTCAGGATGATAGAGTTTGTGCATTTACATCTTTAATTGCAATGCTTGACATGGAAAGCGTAGATAAAACATCATGCTGCCTTTTAGTAGATAAAGAAGAAATCGGAAGTGTTGGTGCAACAGGTATGCAGTCAAGATTCTTTGAAAACACAGTAGCTGAACTTCTTAATTTAACAGGAGAATATAGTGAAATTAAACTTAAAAGATGCCTTGCAAACAGCAGAATGTTATCATCTGATGTAAATGCTGCATTTGATCCTTTATACGCAGACGTATTCCAGAAAAACAGCTCATCATTTATGGGCAAAGGTGTTGTATTTAACAAATTCACAGGACGAGGCGGAAAATCAGGTTCTAATGATGCAAATGCAGAATATTTAGCTGATTTGCGAAAGATTATGGATGATAATGGTGTTAATTTCCAGATGGCGGAACTTGGAAAAGTTGATGCAGGCGGTGGCGGAACAATCGCTTATATTATGGCATTATATGGAATGGAAGTTATTGACAGTGGTGTGGCAGTATTAAGTATGCATGCCCCATGGGAAGTAACAAACAAGGCAGATGTATATGAAGCATACAGATGCTACAAAGCATTTTTAAAGGACGCATAGAAATAAAGTTGTTTATATTTAAAGATGTTAGGAGCAAAAACCCCTTACTTTGATGAAATTTATTTGAAAATTCAAATACAGGTTTTTATATAACAATTACCAATTTTATAGTACAATAATAAGCTGTGGTTTTATGATTTAGACATATAAGACCGCAGCTTATTATTCGTTGACAAAAATATTATGCAATTTTATAATAATCCTATTATAACAGTAGGAAAACGGCTTCCGATTGATTAAATTAGAAAACACAGTAGAAAGATAGAGAGAAAAATTATGTTAAATCAGTTTTCAAGAACAGAACTTTTATTTGGAAAAGAAGCAATGGAAACACTGGCAAATAAAAGAGTGGCTATATTTGGTATAGGTGGTGTCGGTGGATATGTATGTGAAGCACTTGTCCGCAGTGGAGTAATGCATTTTGACCTTATAGATGATGATAAAGTATGCCTTACTAATTTAAACAGGCAGATTATTGCTACGAGAAAGACTGTAGGCAAATATAAAACTGAAGTTATGAAGGAAAGAATTTTAGAGATTAATCCTGACGCAGAAGTAGAAATCCATAACTGTTTCTTTCTTCCTGAAAATGCAGATGAATTTCCGTTTGACAAATATGATTATATTGTAGATGCGGTGGATACGGTCACGGCAAAGATTTCTTTGGTAATGAAGGCTAAAGAATTAAATATACCTATTATAAGTTCAATGGGAGCGGGAAATAAATTGGACCCTACAATGTTTAGGGTTGCAGATATTTATAAAACGAAAGTCTGTCCTTTAGCTAAAGTTATGCGTCGTGAATTAAAGAAGCGCGGGGTTAAGAAATTAAAGGTAGTTTATTCAGAAGAAATGCCAAAGAGACCAATTGAAGATATGGCAACAAGCTGTAGAACTCACTGTATTTGCCCACCGGGTGCTAAGCACAAATGCACTGAAAGAAGAGATATTCCGGGAAGTGTAGCATTTGTTCCTTCAGTTGTTGGATTAATTATCGCAGGAGAAGTATTAAAAGATTTGGCACAGATACAAAGGTAATATGGGAGATTATATATGAGTGTTTCAATAGAACAGTTAAAATCCATGAACGCGGATGAATATCAGTTAATAGATATGCGAAATGAATCAGAGATTGCACACGGAGAAATTCCGGGAGCAATAACTATTCAGGCAGAAGAAATAGAAAACAGTGAATTGATTGATAAAACAAAAAGATTAATTATTTGCTGCAGCAGAGGACAGAATAGTATTGAAGTAGCACAAAATCTTGTGGAAAAGGGATATGATGCTGAAAGCCTTGAAGGTGGGTATGTTGCATGGCTTTTAGATATGATGAAACAGCAGGAAGCAGAGGATATAAGCAAAGATGTTGAGCAAAGCCTTCGTAAGAAGTTTAAGAAAAAAATCTGGTGCAAATTTACAAAAGCAATTAATCAGTATGAACTTGTAAAAGAGGGAGACAGAATAGCGGTATGTATTTCAGGTGGAAAAGACTCAATGCTTATGGCTAAGCTTTTTCAGGAATTAAAACTTCATAATAAATTTGAATTTGATGTTAAATTTTTAGTTATGGATCCGGGATACAGCCCGGCTAACAGAAAAGTCATAGAGGAGAATGCAAGAAAGTTAAACATACCTATTCATATATTTGAATCAGATATATTTGAGTCAGTTTTTAATGTGGAAAAATCACCATGTTATTTGTGTGCAAGAATGAGAAGAGGACATTTATATCATTTTGCTCAGGAATTAGGCTGTAATAAGATTGCTTTAGGACATCATTATGACGATGTAATAGAAACAATTCTTATGGGAATGCTTTATGGCTCACAGATTCAGACAATGATGCCAAAACTTCATAGTACAAATTTTGAGGGAATGGAATTAATCAGACCATTATATCTTGTAAGAGAAGATGATATTAAGGCGTGGAGAGATTATAATAATTTAAGATTCATCCAGTGTGCATGCAAATTTACCGATACATGTACTACCTGCAATAATGAAGAAAACAGATCTAAGAGAGTTGAAATTAAAGAACTTATAAAAACATTGAAGCAGACAAATCCATATGTAGAAGGAAATATTTTTAAGAGTATAGAAAATGTAAATTTAGATACGGTTGTTGCATATAAAAAAGATGGTGTTAAACATCATTTCTTAGATACATATGATCTCCCGAAAAACAACGGAGAAAAAAAGGATGAATAAGAAGGAAATAGAAACAGCCTTCATAAAATCAATTCCAATAATGTGCAGTTACTTATTTGTAGGAACGGCATTTTACATGATTTCGATTTTGAAATGTATCCGGAGGAACATTGCATAAAAGAACAGGAAATAATGAGAGAGCGTGGAGCAGATATGCTTGGCTGGACATTGGATGATTTGATAACACAGACAATAGAAGCATTAAAAACATTCAGACCATAAATAGTAAAAATGCTTGGTTGGAAATATTTCAAAACTGTTTATTAAAATTACTATTTATGCTACAAAACAGTAGAACCTTATAAACTTTTCTGCTAAAATATATTGGTTGAGATTAGAATCCCGTCTAAAAATGCAGACGGTGATAAACAAAAGTAAAATATATTATAGAATACGAGGTAATAACTAATGGGTGGATTTTTTGGAGTGGCATCTAAAGAAGATAGCGTTTTTGACTTGTTTTTTGGAATTGATTATCATTCACATTTAGGAACAAGACGTGGTGGAATGGCAGTTTATGGAGAAGACGGATTCAATCGTTCAATTCATAATATTGAAAATTCTCCTTTCCGTACAAAATTTGATAAAGACATACAGACGATGAAGGGAAAATACGGAATCGGTTGTATTTCAGATTATGAACCACAGCCATTAATTGTACGTTCACATCATGGTACATATGCACTTACAACAGTTAGTAAGATTAACAATATGGATGAACTTACAAAGATGTTATTTGACAAAGGTCATTCACATTTTCAGGAGATGAGTGGTGGAGAAATTAATGCAACAGAACTTGTTGCAGCACTTATAAACCAGAAAGATAACCTTATTGAAGGAATGAATTACGCACTTGAAAAAATAGACGGTTCATTATCAATCTTACTTATGAATCATGCAGGAATTTATGCTGCAAGAGATAAATACGGAAGAACACCGATTGTAATCGGAAGAAAAGAAGGTGCATTTTGTGCGTCATTTGAAAAGTTTGCTTATAAAAATTTAGGATATACAGATTATAAAGAATTAGGTCCTGGAGAAATTGTAGTTATGACAGAAAACAATTGCATAACTCTTCAAAAACCAGGTGATGATATGAAAATCTGTACATTTTTATGGGTATACTATGGTTATCCGGCAAGTTCATATGAAGGTGTAAGTGTAGAACAGATGAGATATAACTGTGGAATGAAGATGGCACAGAGAGATAATGTTAAGCCTGATATTGTAGCAGGTGTACCAGATTCAGGTATTGCACATGCTGTTGGTTATGCAAATGAATCAGGAATCCCATTTTCAAGACCATTTATCAAATACACACCAACATGGCCTCGATCATTCATGCCAACAATTCAGAGTAAGAGAAATTTAATTGCAAAAATGAAATTGTTAGCAGTAGAAGAATTAATTAAAGATAAAAGCCTTTTATTAATTGATGACTCAATTGTAAGAGGAACACAGCTTAGAGAAACAACAGAATTTTTATATGAGAGTGGTGCTAAGGAAGTACATATAAGACCTGCATGCCCACCATTATTATATGGCTGTAAATATTTGAATTTCTCACGTTCATCATCAGAAATGGAATTAATTACAAGAAGAGTTATAGAGAGACTTGAAAATGGAAATGTAACAGATGAAGTTTTAGAAGAATATGCTAATCCGGATTCTGAAAAATATGAATGTATGGTTGAAGAAATCAGAAAAGAACTTAACTTCACATCATTAAAATTTAACAGATTAGATGATATGTTAGATTCAGTAGGAATAGATAAATGTAAATTATGTACATATTGCTGGGATGGAAAAGAATAATATTAATATTTTTTATGCAAATGCAAATAATAAGCAGTAGCATAATATAAGAGGTGAATTAAATGGAACAGTTAATTAAAAATATTAGTAAAGCAGAAGTTCTGACTTTAAAAGAACAGGTATCTTATCAGGAAGGACAGGTAGTCAGTAAGACTCTTGCACAGAATGATGCTGTAAGTGTTACATTATTTTCATTTGATAAAGGTGAAGAAATAAGTACTCATGAATCAGGCGGAGATGCATTTGTAACATGTCTTGACGGAGTTGGGGAAATTACAATTGATGGAAAAAAATATGAACTTCATGAAGGAGAATCAATTGTAATGCCAGCAAAACATCCACATGCAGTTCATGGTAAAGAACAGTTTAAAATGCTTTTGGTAGTTATTTTTTAATAAAAATATTAGAACTTTTAATTTGAAAATTTAATTATTTAAATGAAGTAAAAGAGTTGTCGCTTGAATTACTCGTTTTCACATACACAAGTATAAAAAATATTTGCTACTTAGATTAGAAATGAGTAAATCGTTAGCGACTGCTCTTTTTTTGAGCTTTTTTATGATAATTTTCTCAGATATATTTAATAATATGTAATTAGCAATAAAATGTATTTTTATCGATATACTGAACCATGGACGTAGATATCGTCCTGACTGCATTTATAGGGGAAATGAAGAGAAAATATTTATAATTTACAAAAAGTTACAAAATTTATAATAGAAGCAATAACATTGTTATAGGTACTTAAGAAAATATTAAAAATTTTCATAACAATATATGTATTATTACAAGACTATAATAATGTCGTAGCCAAAAGTTACCAACTTATGAGCAAGCTCATATGGACTTAGAACTTTTGACTTTGGCATCATATATACAATTGGGTTAGAAAAAAGATACATTGTGGATTTAGATTTTTGACCGCGTTATCTAAAATTCAGATTACAAAAAAGGAGTAAATCATGGAAAAGAAAAAATGGATTGCAGTATGGTGTATTTTAGCTGTACTGGTAGTAGGAATGGGAGCAAGTATTACATTAAGTGCTGTAATGTTTAATAAAGTCAGTGGATTAAAGACAAGTGTTGACAGTACCCTTGCAAAAGATGAGGATGTGGCACAGGAAGATGATGTTGTTATTGCTGACGAATACACAATTAAATCAACAAAAAATATTTCTGATGCATATAAAGAAGGAAGAGAAGATTCTTTAAATAAAGAAGATAAAGATACTCTTGATATGGCTAAGAAAGTTCTTGATGAAATAATAACAGATGGAATGTCAGATTATGAAAAAGAACTTGCTGTGTACAATTGGATGGTAAAAAATATAAAGAATGATACAGGAATGATGTCTGTAATTCCAACATCAGGTCAGAATGCAGCAACTCCAAATGGTGTTTTAAAATCTAAAACAGCGGTTTGTGTAGGATATGCAACAACTTTCAGATTATTTATGCAGATGATGGATATTGAATGTAAAGTAGTACATACAACTGACAGAATCCATTCATGGGATGAAGTAAAACTTGATGGTGAATGGTATCATACAGATATTTATTCAGATGCAGGAAGTCCAAATTATTCACATTTTAATATGAATGATAAAGAATGTAGTGACAATTATGAATGGAATACAGATTTCTTCCCGGCAGCAACAGGAACAAAATATAACTACGCAGTAGTGAATAATGAAAAATTAGATGATGTATATAAACTTCCAAAGAAAATAAAAAAAGCAATCGAAGATAAGAAATATTTTCTCGCTTATAATTTAGGACAGGATGTAGATGATGAAAAAGTCAGCATAATAAATGCAATTGTACAGTCGATTTCAAATTATGTTACAGATAGTTATAATTTATCAGCTAATTTGATTGATGCAGACAATGGCGATAAAGTAATGGCTGTATATATCTCATCTTATAACGATACATCAGCTATGGATAATTTATCAGATAAGGTTACTGAGAAGATTAACAAAGCTGTAGATAAAGCTTTTAGTGATTTTGCAGAAATGTCAGGAATGGAAGACGAAGATTTAGGAGACATAACAAGTAATTCAAGAACAATTGGTTCATCAGATGAAGCAATAGAGAATGAAATCTTAAATGAAGGAGCAGCTGATGAAAGCGAATCAGTAGCAGCTGAATAAGAAAACTTATGTGAACTTAGGTCTTTTGATTCTGGTAACATAAAAGATTTTAATGAGAGGAGTCCAAGGTGCTGTAATGGCACCTTGGAAATATTAATATGAAAAATAAGTTTATTAAAAAAATATTTAACATTGCATTAGTGTGTGTATTTGCAATTCAGTTGGTTGGATGTGGAAATAACAATAATAAAATAGATATGACTAAACTTGAAAAAACAATGATGGCAGCAGACACAGATATGCCAACAATGTTAGCAGTAAATTCTGATTCAGATAATACAAAAGATTTATTTGCGTATCTTTCGGATATGGATTACAGTAAGGTTGACAAATATTTTTTAGATTATGCACAGGAAGGAACGGCTGAAGAGGTTGCTGTTATCAGAGTTAAAAACAGCAAAGACGTAGATGAAGCAAAAAAGAGCCTTGAAAAACATATTCAGGACAGAATTTCATTTTACAAAACTTATGACCCAACACAGGTAGACAGAGCAAATGATGCACAGATATTTGTTAAAGATGATTATGCTGTTTTAATTGTAAGTGATAATGCAAGTGAAATAAAGAAAGCATTTGAAGATAGCTTTAAATAAAAAAGGAAAAATATATGGTATTTAGCAGCGGAGTTTTTTTGTTTTTATTTTTGCCTATCGTATTGGCAGTATATTATATATGCCCTGGAAAGCTAAGAAATACAGTACTATTTGTATTCAGCCTTATTTTTTATGCATGGGGTGAACCGATATATGTTGGAATAATGATTTTCTCAACAGCATTTGACTATTGTAATGGAATGCTGATAGAAACATTTAGAAAAAAACATAATGAAAAAATCTGCAAAATCGTAATGATAATGTCGGTATTTGTAAATTTGGGAATACTGGCATTTTTCAAATATACGGATTTTGTAATTACAAATATAAATAATTTATTTGGTGCATCTGTATCATTATTGCAGATAGCCCTTCCGATAGGTATATCATTTTATACATTTCAAACATTATCTTATACAATAGATGTTTATCTTGGAAAAGTTAAAGTTCAGCACAATATAATAAATTTTGGAATGTATGTGAGCATGTTCCCGCAATTGATAGCAGGACCGATTGTAAGATATAGTGATGTTGAAAATCAGATAGCCAGACGAAATGAAAATATAGATGACATAGCAAATGGTTTTAGAAGATTTATTGTTGGACTTTCTAAGAAAATACTCGTAGCAAATCAGGTCGGAAATTTATGGGACGAAATATCGGCAATGTCTTCAATCACTACATCAATGGCATGGGTAGGAGCTATCGCATATACTTTTCAAATTTATTTTGATTTTTCAGGGTATTCGGATATGGCAATTGGCTTAGGGCAAATGTTTGGATTTAAATTTCCTGAAAATTTCAACTATCCATATGAGTCAAAAAGCATTACTGAGTTTTGGCGCAGGTGGCATATGACTCTTGGAACATGGTTTAGAGAATATTTGTACATACCACTTGGTGGAAATAAAAAAGGAGTTCCAAGACAGATATTTAACTTATTTATAGTTTGGTTCTTAACAGGATTATGGCATGGTGCAGGTTGGAATTTTGTCTGTTGGGGATTATATTTCTTTATAATTTTAGTTTTGGAAAAATTTGTGTTAAAAAAAGTGTTAAATAAATGCCCAAATATTTTAAAACATATCTATTCATTGATTTTAATAGTATGTGGCTGGGTTATATTTGCATGTACTGACATGTCAGAAATGGGTACATTCTTTAAGGCAATGTTTGGAATTAAAACTCCGTTTCTTGGAGAAATGTCTTTATATTATATAGGATCATACGCAGTTATTTTAATAATTGCAGCTATAGCAAGCACAAAATTACCAAAATATATTGTAGGTCAGGTTGCAATTAAAATGAATGTTTCAAATAATGTTAAATTAATTGTAAGTAATGTGGCATGTTTAATTCTGTTCTTTATATGTGTTGCATTTTTAGTAGGAGATTCATATAACCCGTTTTTATATTTTAGATTTTAAAGGAAAGGGTAAGTATATTTTTAATAGAGATATGTGTTTATACTATAAGAAAAAATTAGTATTAATATGTAAGTCTTGTTAGAAGAACATTAAAAGGTGAAAATATGAGAAAAATAAATTGTATATTTGTCATTGTGATGGTACTTATTCTTGCCGGAACGGGAATAGAGATTTTTGCCACAAAGGATAGAAGCTTTTCGGAGAATGAAAACAGATATTTAGAGGAAAGACCCCAAATTAGTTTAAGCAATATAGAAAATACTGATTTTCAAAAGTCATTAGAAAATTTTATTAGTGACCAGATTCCTGAAAGAGAAAAATTGATTACTTTAAGGAGCGTGGCTAAAGAGTTAACGGGAATTAAGGATATAGAAGGAGCTTACATTGGAAAAGATGGTTATTATCTTGAAAAAATAACGAATGAAGATGTGAGTGAAGAACAGCTGAAAAATAATATAAGATACATAAATACATTTTTTAATAAAAATAAAGAACTTAAAAGTTATGTAATGTTAATTCCTGGTTCCGGAAATATATTAACTGATAAATTACCAAAACATGCAGATGTTTACGACTATAATTATTATGAAAAAATAGCAGAAAAGGAATTTACAAATAATGCAGACAATAATACTCAAATCGTAAACACATATGACGCGTTGAAGAAATTATCGAAAGATTATATTTATTATAAGACAGACCACCATTGGACAACTAAAGGTGCATTTATTGCTTATAATGAATTTTGTAAAGCGGCGGGAATAGAAAGTGAACCTTATGAAAATTTGAAAATGAAAAATGTGACAGATAAATTTTATGGAACATTATATTCAAAGGTTCTTGATAAAAAGAAAAAAGGCGATTCGATAGAAATAGCAGAAAATATTCCCCAATGTAATGTGATGATTAATGGTAAAAAATCAGAAATTTACCATATAGATAAATTAAAAGAAAAAGATAAATACCAGGTATTCTTTGGTGGAAATTATGGTGTAGTTAGTATTGAAAACAATGAGGCAAATAACGATAAAAATTTGTTAATAATAAAAGATTCATATGCAAATAGTTTTACACCATTTTTATTAAAAGATTATAAGACAATTACAATTGTGGATTACAGATATTTTAGTGGAAATCTTCAAAGTATTGTACAATCTAATAATATAACAGATGTGCTTGTTTTATATGAAATGAGCAATTTTATGAAAGATAAGAATTTGGTAAAGATGATGTTTTAGTTTGAAATATACTTAAAGCCCGGAGTGTGGACAACGCCCCGGGCTTTAGTATAAAAGTGTTTATCATATATATAAATCACAGATATTTTAAGAATTAATTTATTCACTTCTCAACGCTGCAACAGGGTCTTTCTTTGCTGCATTTTTAGCAGGAATAAATCCGCCAATCAACGTTAAAATAACACTTAAAACAATTAATATAATTCCACTTTGAACAGGTAAAAATGCATTTACATTAGTTGAGTCTGTAACTGCATGAATAATTGCATTTATAGGAAGCAGTAGAAGACAGGTTATTCCTATACCTATCATTCCGGAGAATAGTCCTATAATAAATGTTTCAGCATTAAATACCTGAGAAATATTTTTCTTTGATGCACCAATTGCACGAAGAATACCAATCTCTTTTGTTCTTTCAAGTACAGATATATAAGTTATAATACCAATCATAATAGATGAAACTATAAGAGAAACTGCAACGAAAGCAATTAATACATAAGTTATTACATTAATAATTGTAGTGATACTTGACATAAGTAAAGCAACGTAATCAGTATATGTTATTTTATCCTTATCGTCCTTTACATCTTTATTATACTTGTCAATACAATCAGATATTGAATCCTTATCTTCAAATGTATCAGCATAAATGCTAATTGATGAAGGAGCGCCAAGGCTTACGTATCCAAAATTTTTCATATTATCATCATAGCTTCCAACATCTATATAGTTATCATATATAGAAAGCATTTCTTCATCTTTAGGATTCTCTAAATATGAATCAAGCATGGCAGCTAACTGGGTTTCAGTCATTGAATCAAGCATTTGAATCTGCTCAGGAGAATCAGCATATGCAGTCATTGCCATGGATTTCCACATATTTGCTTTGTCTGATGTAGAAAGGTTTGACAAATAAGTTTTGGCATCATCAATTTTTATACTGTCATTGTCCGGATTAAAATGTAAACCGTTTAATACATTTACGTCAGGACTATTTTTTTGAGCTTTAACAATATCACTTTTATTTCCATAATTAATTAAATAATTAGTAAGAGCCTTAGTGTAGCCAACACTTCCTGATATTTGAATATTAGATGAGTCATCTGAAGTCTGTCGGATGATACCTGAAACTTTCAAAGTAATACCTGATTTTAGTAATTCTTCAACTTTATTATTGTCATTGCCAACATATTTAAATAAATCAGATTTATTTTTCTGATAAAGGTCGCTATCCGCAATTAAATAAAAGTTGTGATTACATATGTCTTCATATGATATCTTGGAAGTTTCCGGATTGACTTCTTCCCCTTTATTAATTTGCTTTAAAATATCTTTATAATCTTTTGATGGTAAAAGCCCAAGATAATAAAGAGTAGTAAGTGATACTTCATTATTTTTATCTAAAACAAGAACAACTTCATCATAAGCTTTAGGCCAGTCACCATATACAACTTTATAATTATCTTTTATGACATTACTTACGAGTTCATCATTTTTGCCGGATAACATTTCAGTAAATGGACTGCTATTCATATTTCCTGTCATCATATCGGTGCTCATAGAAGTGCTCATATCCGCATTCATTGAGACTGACATACTGCCATTCATCTGGGCAATTGAACTTGTATTAGAATTAGAATTTGAAAATGTGCTTCCATTAGTATTTACAAGAGTATTGTCTGAATCATAAGAAAATACAGAAAATGGAACATCATAAGAATAGACTATTCCGTTTTCACCAACATAATTGTTGATTTCACTGTCCTTATTATCAAGATATTTTTTAAATTCAGTCAAATTATTTTCGCTAATACTTGTTGCCATTTTACTTGTCATCATAATATCTGTTCCATTTGAAAAAACAGCATTTAATTTATGATTAACTTTCTTTTTAGAAGCCTGTTCGCCGGCATTCATCATGCTGGAAAGGTCAAATGTTTTTTGTTCTATGGTTATTGGATATGAAGTCATGGTATCCTTTTGAATATCAGTGATGTATTGATTGACACCTGTTGAAAGCGATAATATTAATGCAATTCCAATAATTCCTATTGAGCCTGCAAATGCAGTTAAAAATGTTCTCCCTTTCTTGGTTTTTAAATTATTAAAACTAAGGGCAAGAGAAGTCAAGAACGACATTGACGATTTACCCATATTTTTATGCTCGGGCGGAGCTATTTTTTTGTCATTAAGTTCAAATGGATTAGAATCATCTAATATATGACCGTCTTTTACTCTGACAATTCTGTTTGCATAGAGATTTGCAAGTTCAGGGTTATGAGTAACCATAATGACAAGTTTGTCTTTAGCAACTTCCTTTAAAAGTTCCATAACCTGAACACTTGTGTCACTGTCTAATGCTCCCGTAGGCTCATCAGCAAGTAAAATATCAGGATTATTAACTAAAGCTCTGGCGATTGCAACACGTTGCATCTGACCACCTGAAAGCTGATTTGGACGTTTGTGAATCTGTTCACCAAGCCCCACATCCGTAAGAGCCTGCTTAGCTCTTTCCTTGCGTTCTTTTTTTGAAATTCCTGAAATTGTAAGCGCCAATTCAACATTTGATAAAATGGATTGATGAGGTATAAGATTGTAACTTTGAAATACAAATCCTATAGTATGATTTCGGTAAGAATCCCAGTCTTTATCTTTGTATTTTTTTGTGGAAATTCCATTTATAATCAAATCTCCGGTATCATATCGGTCAAGACCTCCAACGATATTAAGTAATGTAGTTTTACCGGAACCGCTAGGCCCTAAGATTGCAACGAATTCATTGTCACGAAAATTCAAACTCACATTATTGAGGGCAGTTTGCACAAAATCACCAGTTGTATATTTTTTTGAAATATTTTTAATTTGCAGCATAAATCCTCCTAAGATTTTTAAGTAGATGTATGGGTAATTTATATATATCAATTATAAAAAAGACAAAGCTAAAATCCTATAAATATGTTATGTCTATATAAGAGTATTCTTTAAAATTTATGCCCGCCAAAAAATAATAAATTTTCTTATACAAAACCCAATAATATCATAACTATAGTTTATAAATAAAATAACAATATTTTGTTAACAAATAATTATTTAGGAGTATAATTAAAGAAAAGAGGAAACAAAATGAATGAAGTTCATTTTAATAAGTGTTTACGCTAAACAGCCACTGACAAAAGGGAGGGGCATTATATATTAAAGGATAGGTGCGGATATGAAAAAAAGATATATTGAGTTGCATCTTCATTTAGATGGAGCAATTACGCCTGATATAGCAAAAGATTTGGCAGCATTGCAGAAAATAAAACTTCCATATAAAGACGAACGTGAATTAGAAAAAGCTCTTATGGTTTCTAAAGATTGTAGAAGTTTAAATGAGTTTTTGGAATGCTTTAAATTACCTTGTAGTTTACTGCAGACAAAAGAAGGAATAGCGAGAGCTGTTTATTTGGTTCAGGAAAACATAAAAAGACAAGGTGTAGTATATGCGGAAATAAGATTTGCACCACAACTTCATATGGATAAAGGTTTGACTATGAGGGAAGTTATTGAAAGTGCTTTGGATGGATTAAAGAAGTCTGATTTGAAATGTAATCTTATTTTATGTTGCATGAGAATGGCTGATAATAGAGAACAGAATTTGGAAACAGTTAAACTTGCAAAAGAATATTTGATAAATGAAGAAAGCAGTGAAGATTACGGAGTAGTTGCACTGGATTTAGCAGGAGCTGAGGCATTATATAAAACAGAACAATTTATTGATGTTTTTAAACTTGCAAACGAATTAAATGTACCATTTACTATACATGCAGGGGAGGCCGATGGCGCAGAAAGTGTAAAAAAAGCAGTTGAATTTGGCGCAAAAAGAATAGGACATGGAGTAAGAAGTGTAGAGAACTTGGCACTTATAAAAACACTTTCAGAGAAAAAAATATGTTTGGAAATGTGCCCTACAAGTAATTTGCAGACAAAGGCAATTGAAAAGATTGAAGATTTTCCGATAAGAGAGTTTATGAAATCAGGAATTCCTGTTACAATTAATACAGATGATATGGCAATATGTGGAACGGACATGGGGCATGAGATGAACTTAATAAGAAATAAATTTGACATTACGGATAATGAAGAAAGTGAAATTTATGCAAATGCAGTAAGATATTCATTTGCTAAAAATAAGATTAAAAAACAACTAATGGAGGTACAATAATGGCAGAAAAAGTAGAATTTTCCAGCAAGCAGATGTTGGATTGGATGGGATATATTGCAGATATGTTGCAGATAAGTCCGGAAAAAATTAAGTTGTTAAATACATGCAGCAAAAGAAGAAATGTATTGGCAACAATAGCAACTCATAAGAGAGTTTTGATTTTTGCTGATGAAACAAATGAAAATATGCTTTATAAATTATGGGAAGCAGGATACGGCGATTATGAAATGTATTACGGACAAGGATATGAGCCGGGTGAAATGAAACACTGTAAAGTATTTGAACTCATGGATGTAAATATAAGTGGACCTACAGTTATTTTTGTAGTAAATGAAAATACACGTGAGTCTATGATATTTGGAATGAAAAATGAAAACTTTTCAACAGGTAGTGTAAAATATGTTGGACACGAAATCCGCTCCGTAATTATGAATAAGTTAGAAATGGATGTAAGGGATACAGTACTTATTGCCAGTGGTGAAAGTATTGTAATAGAAGCATCAATGGTTGCATATGAAGGTGTGGTAATTGCTGTTGAAAGAGATAAAGGTTCACTTGCATCAATGGAAGAAAATGCAGCAAAATTTGGAGTACATAATGTAGAAATAGTATCGGATTTAACAGAAGAAACATTAAAGGATAAGCCGGTTCCAAGACTTGCTTTTCTAGTTGCACAAAAGGATACAATTGAGCAGGATATTGTAACACTTAAAAAGATAAATCCGGATATGAAAATTATAATATATACTTTAGAGCTTGATATACTTTCAGATATTCCATATTTATTCAAGAAACATGGAGTTAATTTGTCTGAAGTAATGCAGATATCTGTTTCAAAGACAGATAAGGACAGTGTATTTGTTGCACAGCCTGCACCATGGATAATTTCAGGTGAATAAATGGGCAGGTATCAAGGCATTGCATACACTTATGAGCAAACTTATGAGGGCTTATATCTTTTGGCCTTGGTAATATATATAATATTTAATATAAGATGCTGTTTCGATAGCAAATTTAATTTGCTATCGAAAC